>CAKZUP010000007.1 GCA_937922945.1 uncultured Granulosicoccaceae bacterium | reverse complement strand
CACAAACTGAAAAGCATTTTGCTAGTTAATAAAACTTATTCGATAGGAGCCACCGATGTCGGTAGAACTTGAAGAACGACCAGCGAACGCTGATGATGCAAGCCAGGAGCAGGAATTAACCGACGGGTTCCACTTACTCATCGATGCATTAAAACTCAATGATCTGAACACCATCTACGGTGTGCCCGGCATTCCCATTACTGACTTTGGCCGCTTGGCGCAGGCGAACGGCATGCGGGTATTGTCTTTTCGGCATGAGCAACATGCTGGTAATGCTGCGGCGATTGCAGGCTACTTAACGGGAAAACCGGGTTTGTGTTTAACGGTATCGGCTCCGGGTTTTCTTAATGGCTTAACCGCATTGGCAAACGCCACAACCAATTGCTTTCCCATGATTTTATTGAGCGGTTCTTCCGAGCGAGAAATAGTTGATCTGCAGCAAGGCGATTACGAGGAGATGGATCAACTGGCCATTGCCAAGCCATTGTGTAAAGCGGCATTTCGAATTCTTCATGCCGAGGATATTGGTATTGGCGTTGCTCGCGCTATTCGGGCCGCTGTATCCGGCAGGCCGGGTGGGGTTTATCTTGATTTACCGGCAGCGCTTTTCGGTCAAACGGTTGAAGCCAGTTTGGGCGCGCAGTCATTAGTGAAAGTGGTCGATCCGGCGCCAAGACAACTACCGGCGCCGGACTCTATCGCGCGCGCCATTGATGTATTAAAAGGTGCGAAGAAACCATTGATTATCATTGGTAAGGGTGCTGCATACGCACAGGCCGATGAACTCATCAAGCGGTTTGTCGAACGTTCGGGCATTCCGTTCCTACCTATGAGTATGGCAAAGGGGCTGTTGCCGGATAATCACCCGCAATCGGCATCTGCCGCAAGATCACTGGTGTTAAAAGAGTCAGATGTCGTGGTTATGCTTGGCGCTCGTTTGAACTGGCTGCTGTCTCATGGCAAAGGTAAGGCATGGGGAGCACCCGGTTCGAAAAAGTTTGTGCACATCGATATAGAGCCGCGCGAAATGGACAGTAACGTTGAAATTGCCGCACCGGTTGTTGGTGATATAACGTCGTGTGTTGAAGCGCTCGATAATGCGATGGGTAATGATTGGAAGCAGCCACCGTCAGATTGGTTGTCGGCTGTTTACGACAAGCGCGATACAAACGTTGCAAAGCTTACTCAAAAGGTTGGCAGCGACTTAACACCCATGGATTTTCATACCGCTCTGGGTGCATTGCGTCAAATCATAGAAGAACGTCCTGAGACCATGTTGGTGAATGAAGGCGCGAACACGCTGGATTTTGCACGCAGTGTTATCAACATGAGTAAGCCAAGAAAACGAATCGATGTTGGTACTTGGGGCATTATGGGAATTGGCATGGGTGCAGCCGTTGCAGCGGCGGTGGAAACCGGTAATCCCGTGTTGGCGGTTGAAGGTGATAGTGCGTTTGGCTTCTCGGGCATGGAGATAGAAACTATCTGCCGATACAACCTGCCAGTATGTATTGTGATTTTCAATAACAATGGAATCTATCGCGGTACTGATGTTAATCCGACTGGTGGTGAAGATGTTGCTCCAACGGTGTTTGTAAAAGACACGCGGTATGAGATGATGATGGAAGCTTTTCACGGTGTGGGTGTTTATGTAACCAGCCGCGACGAATTAAGCACTGCTGTTAACACAGCGTTAGATTCAGGCAAGCCTACTTTGATAAACGCAATTATTGATGAAAACGCAGGTACAGAGAGTGGGCGTATTGGCAATCTTAATCCGCAAAGCGTTGTTAAGAAAACCTAGTTTGAATAACACGTTGAATAAGTAAGCATGGCGGTTGTAAATGCTCAGTATTCATAAAGCTTAGAGTTTGTAAAGCTTAGTATTAGTCTATAACGGTTGTATCTGGCATGTTTAAGCGGTAACGTTTACATATGCAGTAACTAGTTAATCAGGATAATAAATGAAAGCGTTAGAAGGTATTAAAATACTGGATTTCACCCACGTGCAATCCGGTCCTACGTGCACACAGTTGTTAGCGTGGTTTGGTGCTGATGTCATTAAAGTAGAGCGCCCTGGTGTTGGGGATGCAACCCGGAAACAACTTGTCGATGTTGCCGGTGCTGATAGTTTGTATTTCACCATGCTCAATCACAACAAACGCTCGATAGAACTAAATTCAAAAAATGAAACGGGTAAGGAAGTACTCACTCGTCTTATAGAAGAATGCGATGTGCTGGTTGAGAATTTTGCACCCGGCGCGCTAGACAGAATGGGTTTTACCTGGGAACGTATTCAGGAGATAAACCCGCGCATTATCATGGCATCAATAAAAGGCTTTGGCCCTGGTAAGTACGAGGATTGCAAAGTGTATGAAAATGTTGCTCAGTGCGCAGGTGGCTCAGCGTCTACCACCGGTTTTCTCGATGGACCACCTCTGGTGACTGGCGCGCAAATTGGCGACTCTGGCACAGGTTTGCATTTGTGTTTGGGGATTGTTACTGCGCTGTTTCAGCGAGAAAAAACCGGTAAGGGGCAGTTGGTTAGTTGCGCTATGCAAGACAGTGTGCTGAATTTGGCGCGGGTAAAACTGCGCGACCAGCAACGCCTCGATTCAGGCCCACTCAAAGAATATTCTCAGTTTGGCGAAGGCATAGAATTCGGCGATACCACACCGAGAGCTGGCAACGATTCAGGTGGCGGCCAACCGGGGCGCATACTGAAATGCAAAGGTTGGGAGCAGGATCCTAATGCGTACACTTATTTTATTGTTCAAGCGGCAGTCTGGGAAAAGGTGTGTGATGTTATCGGTAAGCCTGAGTGGAAAACCAAAGAAGGCTATGCCACTCCACCGGAACGTCTTGACAAGCTGAACGAAATCTTTGGTGCTGTAGAAGACTGGACCAAAACCAAAAGCAAGTTTGAGGTTATGGAATTGTGCAACCCGTTGGATATACCCGTTGGTCCGATCTTGTCGATGAAAGAAATCTCTGAAGATGAAGGTCTGTTTGCAACAGGAACCATGGTTAAAGTTGATCATCCTGAACGGGGCGAATATTTAAGCGTCGGGTGTCCAATAAAGTTGTCCGATAGCGATGTCACCGTTGAGCGTTCTCCGCTACTCGGTGAACACACGATGGAAATTTTGACGCAAGTGCTGGGGTATGAAGGCGACAAGCTGCAAACGGTCATCGAATCTGGAGCGGTGGGTAAACCTCAGGCTTAGTTGGTGAATGCGCAGCCAGTTGAAGCGTTGCTGGTGAGAACGTCGCGATTTAAGAAGTTGCAGTTGAAGAAGTTGCAGTTGAAGAATAAGCAAGGTTGTAACAGTTTAAATAATCAGTTTTTGACTAATCATTGGAGCAGGTGAATGCGAATAGTCGTTATGGGGCAGCAAGCGTTTGGCAAGGATGTGTTAAATGCCTTGCTGGAAGCTGGTAAGGATGAGGTTGTTGCTGTCTATTGCGAGCCAGATAAAGGGTCTCCCGATCCGATAAAAGAACTCGCATTGGAAAAGAACCTGCCAGTGCAACAGCCGGCGGCTTTCAAAGACGAGGCAACGTTGGAAACCCTGCGCTCCTACAATGCCGATCTAATGATCATGGCATTCGTTAACGTTTTTGTACCCGAGGCCGCACGAGATGTACCCAAGTTGGGTTCAATTTGTTTTCACCCGTCGTTATTACCGCTTCATCGAGGTCCATCGGCCGTGAATTGGCCCATTATTATGGGCAGTGACAAGTCTGGTTTCTCTTGGTTCTATCCCACCGACGGTTTGGATGAAGGTGACGTGCTGTTACAGTGGGAGTGCCCCATCGACCCAGACGACACGGTGATCAATTTGTATTTCAAGAAAATCTATCCTGCGGCTGTCGAATCAGTACACGAAGTATGCGAATTGTTCAGGTCCGGCAATCCACCGCATATTCAGCAGGATGAATCACTGGCAACCTATGAGCGTCGGTGCACCAAGAAGCACGCTCACATCGATTGGCACAAGCCGGTTGATCAGGTTTATAACCTTATTAGAGGTACCAATCCTGCGCCAGGTTCGTGGACAACTTATAAAGGTGCTGAGCTGAGTATCTACGATGCCGCAAAGATGGCAGGTGATGGCGTTTCGGGTCGTATTCTAGAGATCACCGAAGACGGCATTCAAGTACAGTGTATCGGTGGCAGGATTTTGATAAAGCGAGTAAAGCCTGAAGGGGCTGCAAAAGTTACTGCGCATGAATGGGCCAACTCAGTTGGTCTGACGACAACCGATACGTTTAATACTCAAGATTGATACAGGACCAAATTACGATGGCCGTTAAAACCGATATAGAAATAGCGCGTGAAGCGAATAAGCAGCCCATTCTGGACGTTGGCAGTAAGCTGGGTATTCCCGCAGCAGAGCTTATTCCTTACGGACACGATAAAGCAAAAGTATCCGCTGACTTCATCAACAGTACCAAAGATAAACCCGATGGCAAACTGATCCTGGTAACCGCGATTAACCCGACGCCTGCAGGCGAAGGTAAAACCACTACCACCGTTGGTTTGGGTGATGGCCTGAACGCGATTGGCAAGAAAGCCATGATATGCATTCGCGAAGCATCGCTTGGACCCTGCTTTGGTATGAAGGGTGGAGCTGCCGGTGGGGGTTATGCTCAGGTGGTGCCAATGGAAGAAATGAACTTGCATTTCACTGGTGACTTTCACGCCATAACCTCAGCGCATAATCTGTTATCGGCCATGATTGATAATCACATTTATTGGGGCAATGCGCTCGAAATTGATTCTCGTCGCGTTGTCTGGCGCCGTGTCCTTGATATGAACGACCGCGCATTGAGGCAGATCACGGCAAGTCTTGGTGGCGCTACCAATGGCTTTCCACGCGAAACAGGCTTCGATATTACTGTTGCTTCAGAAGTCATGGCCATATTGTGTCTTGCCAACAATCTGGACGATCTGCAAAAAAGACTGGGCGATATTATCGTTGCTTACCGCAGAGACAAGTCGCCTATATATTGCCGTGATATCAATGCCGATGGTGCAATGACGGTATTGCTCAAAGATGCCATTCAACCAAACCTGGTACAAACGCTTGAGAATAATCCTGCCTTTGTTCACGGTGGCCCGTTTGCAAATATCGCACATGGTTGTAATTCGGTTATGGCGACAAAAACCGCATTGAAGCTCACTGACTATGTAGTTACCGAAGCAGGTTTTGGAGCCGATTTGGGCGCCGAGAAATTTTTGGACATCAAGTGCCGTAAAGCGGGTATCGCACCGTCAGCCATTGTGCTGGTCGCCACTATCCGAGCCATGAAAATGAACGGTGGCGTGTTGAAAGAAGATCTTGATGGTGAAAATGTTGAGGCAGTTAAAGCCGGTTGCGCAAATCTGGGTCGACACATAGAGAACCTGAAACTTTACGGTGTTCCAGTGGTTGTTGCCATCAATCATTTTACTCTCGACACAGATAAAGAAATTGAAGCGGCGCAGAGCTTCGCACAATCACAAGGTGTCGATGCCATCGTGTGTAAACATTGGGCGAATGGTTCCGACGGCACCAAAGATCTGGCGAACAAAGTCGTAGATATGATCGACAACGAAACGGCAAACTTTGAAACCCTTTACCCAGATGCCATGCCGCTAATGGAGAAAATTGAAACCATAGCGAAGAAAATATATCGGGCTGAGGAAGTCATTGCAGATGCAGCGATTAAAGATCAGCTGAAGGCGTGGGAAGAGGCGGGGTATGGCAACCTGCCCATCTGTATCGCGAAAACGCAATATTCGTTTTCAACCGATCCGAATTTGCGTGGCGCACCCGATGGACATAGCATTCCGATAAGAGAAGTGCGTCTATCAGCTGGTGCAGGCTTTATCGTTGCCATATGCGGTTCAATCATGACAATGCCGGGTCTGCCACGGGCGCCTGCGGCTGAGGTTATAAAACTGAACGAGGCCGGGCAGATAGAAGGCCTGTTCTAAACACGTTAAGTGTGTGATCGTGTTCATGTAGTACTTGAATACGCATGCAGGTTTGTAGTAGTAAATAGAGTATGGGGAGCATCCTTCATTCGAAGGGTGTAAGACAGCGCGATATAACAATCGCGCGAAATTGGAGAGAGGACTTAACTTATGTTTGTAAGAAAAGTACTGATTGGATGTACGGTTGGAATGGCGCTTGGTGTTGCTGGTTTAGCGCATGCCTGGGAGCCTGTGAAGCCCGTTGATTTCGTTATCATGGCTGGTAAAGGCGGCGGTGCCGATAAAATGGCCAGGCTTATGCAGTCCATTGTCGAAAAAGAAGATCTGGCGGCCAGACCACTGGTTCCGACTAACAAGTCGGGCGGTTCAGGGGCAGAAGCACTGGTACACATGAAAAGTGCAACCGATCCTGATCACACGATTATGGTTACGCTGAATTCGTTTTTTACCACACCACTACGCCAGCCGGGTTTAGACGTTGACATCATGCAGTTCACGCCTGTAGGTCGTATGGCAGAAGATACATTCCTACTCTGGGTACATAAAAACGAAGGTATCAATAACTTTGATGAGTTCCTTGCTGAAGCCAAAAAGCGCGGTTCAGGTTGGGTAATGGGTGGTACTGGTAAGAATTCAGAAGACAACATCATTACCGATCATCTGAATACTGAGTACGGTCTGTCTATTAAATATATTCCTTACAAGGGCGGTGGTGCAGTAGCGAAAGATTTAGCCGGTGAGCAAATCGATAGCTCCGTTAACAACCCATCCGAAGCCTTGGGTTTCTACGAAAGTGGCGATGTTATTCCACTGGTTGCTTTCACAGATGAGCGCCTGCCAATGTTCCCGGATGTACCAACGTTGAAAGAAACTGGCTCTGACTTTTCCTATTTTATGCAACGCTCCGTTGTCGGTGCACCCGGAATGTCAGATGAAGCCTTAGCGTATTACACCGATCTTTTCAACAAAGTGTACGAGTCGGCTGATTGGCAAGAGTACAAGTCAAGCAAGTCGCTTATGGGTGACTTTATGGCTGGTGACGACTTAACGTCTTACTGGACAACTCAGCGCGACAGACATCAGAGCATTCTGAAGTCCTCTGGCGCTATTAAATAAGTTGCCTTAAGTTTTGTGACTTAAATTGCGTGTGATTTAGTTTGTTCACACGCAAAACGCACAAGTCGCAGCTACCGAGTGAGTGTTCCCGCTGCCTGAGTTATCAGGCAGAGGGAATTCTGTACCCATAAACATCTGCCGAGGTTATTGACGTAATGCGAGTTGCTGAATTAGTGATGGCGGTGGTGCTTGCACTGTTCTCCTGCTATCTAATGTGGAAAAGCGGAGAGGGCCCGTCCTGGGACCCGTCTATTGCTCGCTTTGACAATATTGGTTTTGACGAAACAGGTGCACCTGGTGCCGGCTTTTGGCCTTTTTGGCTTTCTCTGGCCATGTTGCTGTCGTGCTTCTGGATCATGGTGAATTGGGTGCGAAGAACGTCTCCGCCATCTCAATCAGATCAACCTTACATGGATGGTTATTCGTGGAAGATGATGCTATTGGTCGGTGGTGGTTTGTTTGCCTTTCTCGGTGTTATAGAGTGGCTTGGATTCTATGCGGGTATTTTCCTTTTTCTGGTTTACTATCTTCGGTTCCTCGGCAAACACTCTTGGCTTCAAACCTTACTGATTGCGGTGCTCACACCGGTTTTCTGTTTCTTTTTCTTCGATGTTGCAATGCGGATCGTTCTGCCAAAAGGGTTGTCCGAACCATTATTCCTTCCGCTATACGATATTTTCTTATAGGAGTAGTGACGCATGGAAATACTCTCGGCATTAATTGATGGAATCTATCAGGCACTGCAACCTATTAATCTGGGGCTGTGCATAATCGGGGTTGTGGTTGGGTTGTTCGTTGGCGCTATGCCCGGTTTGGGGTCCGTTAACGGTGTGGCGATACTGTTGCCGTTTACCTTCGTAATTCAGGAGCTCACTGGCTCAGCCACATCGCCCATGATCTTTTTGGCGGCAATCTACTATGGTGCTATGTATGGAGGGGCCATATCGTCTATTACGCTTGGCATACCTGGGGCGTCGACAGCCGTAGCCACCACGTTTGATGGCAGGCCACTGGCTTTAAAAGGGAAGGCAGAGCGAGCATTGGTTACCGCTGCCATTGCCTCGTTTATCGGTGCAACGGTTGCCAATATTTTCTTCACGGCATTTGCGCCACCGCTTGCATCGGTCGCGCTCAAGTTTGGTAACCCCGAGATCTTTGCGCTGATGCTATTGGCGTTTTCAACTTTCATTGGCCTGGGCGGCGATGACATCCCCAAAACCATTATTTCAATTGCCTTGGGATTGGTACTGGCCACAGTTGGCTTCGATATTATTACTGGTGAGCCTCGGCTGCAGTTTGGCGACCCTCTGGATTTCTTTCCAGCTACAGAATCGTGGATTGATACCACAGGCTTCTCTCACGGCATACGCTTTTTAGTGTTGGCCATTGGTGTATACGGCATTGGTGAAATGATATGGACCATCAATTCAACCCGAGGCAATGTGACAATGACCGAGGCGAACGTTAATTTTAGTTCGGTTTGGGCAGCGATCAAAGCATTCCCACGTGCATTTAAAGGCACGTTTGTCGGTTCTTTCCTTGGCTTTTTCGTTGGTATATTGCCTGCCGCTGGTGCAACACCAGGCTCTTTAATGGCTTATGGTGTAACGAAAATGATGTCCAAAGACAAAGACTCTTACGGTAAGGGGAACGTTAATGGCATTGCAGCACCGGAAGCTGCCAACAACTCTGCGTCAACTGGCGCCATGCTACCGATGATGACGTTGGGCATACCCGGTTCTCCAACCACGGCTGTACTGCTCGCCGGTATGGTTATCTGGGGGTTGCAGCCAGGGCCTTTATTGTTTTCTGAACAGCCTGACTTTGTATGGCCGCTTATTGGTAGTTTCTATGTGTCGAATCTGGTGGCGGTTTTAGTGAACCTTGCGTTTATTCCTGTGTTTCTATGGATGTTACGCATGCCATTCACCATCCTTGCGCCGATGATTTTCGTGCTCAGCGTCATCGGTACGTACGCCGCTTATCAAAACATGTTTGATGTATGGCTAATGCTGTTGTTTGGTATCGGTGCGTATCTAATGCGAATTTTGGATTATCCGCTGGCGCCGGCTGTGTTGGCGATCGTGCTAGGGCCAATAGCAGAGCCCACACTAAGACAATCGCTGCTGTTATCAGATGGCGATTTTTCTATCTTTTTTAATCGTCCTATAGCCGGACCCATCACCGTGATTGCATTGATATTATTATTTCTGCCACTCATTACATTGATATTCGGCAAACTGCGTGGTAGCAAACCAGCGACCAGTTAACCTCACGTGTCGATTGAATGGCAATCGACACAAAGGGCTCAATCATGAGTTCCAGCGATTCAACTCAGTTTGATGCCTGGCACCCGGGCATCAAATCAAAGATACCCAGCGAACTGTTGCCGCTGGTTACGCTCTATCGTCCGGAGACATCATCGGTTGATTTTAACAGTGCCAAAGAGCTGTCTGATTTTTGTGGTATCAACGAAACCGAGCTTGTCTCATTTCGGATTGAACGTCTGTTAATACATGAACTGCTGGTTCGTGTTACTGCTGATCTTTCCGTGCCCGATGGTCCTAATTACGAAGACTTGGGAATTAATTTACGATCGATGGTCAAGACCATCTACGATTCTTATGTTACCCCTGAGTTGCCAAGCATCCAAGATGCTTTCGATAAGAAAGTGTCAGCTGCCCGAGATCAGATTGAGCAGCGTCTTCAGGCCGACTTATTTCTACCGCCTCAGCGGCAAGCACCTGCAGCTACCGGCGGTTTCTTAGCACGACTGTTCGGTAAAAAGCAGACAAAGAAAGCATCGCCTGAAACAGAAGAACCGGCTGAGTTACGTGCACTTAAATTGTGGAAAAATCAATACGCTGATTCCAGCTACGCGCGCGAACGGCATTGCCTGCAGGCCTTGCGTAAAGTCATTGATGCGCTTGTATCGCAACGTGGCACGGTTCCCAAAGACCCAGAACTGATTAGTCGTATAACCGTTAATATGGCGTCAAATGACATAGGTGCTGAGCTGGTAGCGACACTCATTGAGCCGATTTTGGCGCAAGCCATACAGCAAGAGAACTACCGCCGAATACCTGCTCAGTCGAAGCCGACTATTATGAACGTAAAAGGTGCGTCGGCCTCGGGTAAAAGCACGATTCGTCAAAAACAACGGCAGTTGGCAGAAAAGCTATCCATTGCCTGGGAAGATGTCGCTCTTATTAGCCCAGATTATTGGCGCAAGTATCTGCTCGATTATGACTCCTTAGGCGAGCACTACAAATACGCGGCCATGCTGACAGGGCAAGAGCTTGCCATTATCGACCAGAAGCTCGATGCCTATATGGCCAGTAAGGCTGAGCAAAACGATATGTCGCATATGCTGATCGATCGTTTTCGTTTCGATAGCTTTAGCGTTGAAACCGGTGGAAGTAACGATAGTCGGTTGTTGTCGCGCTTTGGTGACAGGTTATTCCTGTTTTTCATGGTAACCCCGCCTGCGGAAACTGTGGTGCGTGCCTGGGCTCGTGGTCAAACCACTGGGCGTTATAAGGCCGTTGACGATCTGCTGTATCACAACATTGAGGCGTTCACCGGAATGCCGGAACTGTTTTTGTCTTGGGTGAAATCAAACGATAAACAAATTCATTTTGAATTTCTGGACAACGATGTTCCACTCGGGCAAGTGCCGGCTACAGCTGCGTTTGGCCGGAACAACCATATGGTTATCCTTGATTTGAATTTAATGAGAAATATTGATCGCTATCGTTGTGTTAACGTCGACGCAATTTCAGCCGACCAGGTGTTAACAGACAAGGCGATAAAAAATGACTGTGCGTTTGCGCAGCGTTGTATACAGTCCATTGCGCATATTCAATTTGCAGATAAACATTCTGGCGATGTTTATGCAGAATTCTCTCATGGCAAATTGGCATGGTGTGATGTTGAAGACGTAATACGCAATCACAGCGAGGATGAACTTAAAGCGCTATTTGGTACGCTCGATGCTGCTAGTAAAGCTGCCGGTGAGTACAGCATTGGTAAGGATGCTCTTGCGCCACGCCCGACATTGGACGTGGCTGAGGAAAAACGCTTTACGCTCGGGGCGTGGGCTTAAGCCGTTTTTTTAGTCTCGGTGTTACGGTCGATATACCATTCCACGTTGTCTACAATTTCATCAACCAGCGGGTTTTTCAGATTCTTTTGATCAGCCAGTAATTTAACCAGCTTATCCACGCGTTCAATAGCAGGTTTACCGCCGGCTAGTGCTTTAGCAGCCGAGGAAGGTTGCGAAAGGCCTTTTGCCGCGTTTGCGTATTTCTCAAATGGAACCAGATCTTTAGCATCGGCACCCAACTCTTTACACAGTGTTGCTGTCCAGTTGTATATTGCTTCAGACGCTTTTAGATCAGTATGCACTGCGTCTTTTATCGCAATCATGCCGTCTGTTTGTACACAGCGATAATTACCGGTCATTAGCATGCTCCATTTTGCCAATGGAACGTAAAGCGAATCGTGCACTTTAAGTTTTACCGGTAGTTCTGTTTCGCCGCCCTCAATAGGCAAGCGTACATCGATGATGTCTTTTTCAAGCTGGCGTAGCAGTTGAGTGTGTTCATCAGATTCAAAGCGAGCCACTTTAAAGTTGGTGGGTAGACTCACCTGTAAAACATTTTTATCTGCATCGGCTGGGCGAAAAGCTTGCGGGTCAGGGCTGGCCAATGTGACAAGGCCTGGCTCGAAGTTTTCCCACACAGACGGGTCTGCATAACAAGCAGTGACAGATTCTGCATCAACACCTGGCAATCGTTTAATGTACGGCAGGGGAGGCATGTTCATAATAGCCATGCAAGGAAGCTTCGCCAAAGCGATATCGTTCAGTAGCTTTTTAACTTCCGCGTTAGCATATTGAGGTTCCTGCATACCAAGCACGACAAGATCGTACTCGGACAGGTCGACCGCTGACGGTGTTGTTGCCGAGATATTACCTTTTAGTTCGGACGATTTTACGGTGACCGGATTGTCTAATCCACGCACCGGAAAGTGCACAACGGTGCCGGATTCATTGATAAGTTTTGCTGTAGGTGCGGTGCATACAAGGGTTGCCGAATGCCCGGCCAGAGCCATCTTGCAGCCCAGTAGCGAGCCGTATGATGCGCCTAATATTAGAGTATTGATGCTGTTTTTCATAGTAAACACCTGTCAGATCATCGGATGGGAGTAAGCCCTGTTCCGATTTCGGTTTAAGAGACTGGATGCAGTGTAATTGAACAATCGGCCAGTAAATGCAAATTTTGACAAATAAAATTATACACTGTGAATTTTACAAAAATTCAACGAATTCGGTGGTGAAATAGCCCGCATATTATGGGACTTAGCGGTAGTTGTTCACAGTCTGCGTTGCTGTGGCATCTGCCTCGTTGGGCGGATTCTCTTGGGAGTTCAACGAACTGGAATCTGACTTGGTTCACCTTAGTGTTACTGCCACAGGTCGGCACCCAATTTTTTTAGCACCGGCAACACCTTGAAATACATGCGCATCATGTTTAGCCGAGAAGGGCCGTCTTCCAGCGCACTGAGCTTATGAAAGAAGGCATTATCAAAAGCTGGCACCGCCGATATTTTTTCGGTTAATTCGCTGAACCGATCCCAGCCAGGCTCGGGTAATAGGTTGGGTGCGGTGATGATATCGGCATGACTGAGTGACTGTATCAGGCAGCCTACCAGTCTTGCCATCTTTTCAAACAAGAGGTTGTCAGGTACATCGTCAAGTGTGTGGTAGTACCAGGGTGTGCCGCTTGAGATAAAAGTAAATGGCACACCCTTAGAACGAAACCTGCCGTAATCGCTGCGTGGCAAGCAGCTTCCCACAGGTTCAACAAATAGAATGGGAAGATGATAAAAGTCCAACCTATCGAATGTCAGGGGTGGTAGTGCCTGACCAAACTGGAAGTAGACATTGTCGAATCCGGGCATTAAAGACCCGCCAACCAAGTCCAGAATAATCGCTTTTCGAATGGGCTTTTTGTAGTCTGCGACAAACGCTTTCGACCCTTTCAACGCGCCAAAACCAAACATCTCTTCGTAGTCGAAGAACACAAACGTTATGGGTAGTTTGTTGGAGGCGTGAGCCATGAGTTCCAGTACAACGGCGACAGCGGATGCGTTATCGTCAGCGCCTGGTCCTGAGCGGCCTAAAGTATCGTAGTGAGCACCAATCACAATTCGGGGTATAGCGCTTTCTGTTGGCCCGACTTCTGTGTAGATATTCTTGCAACGCCCGAAAGGCAGAGCGTAAAACTCTTGCGTGTTAACGGTATTGCCGGTCGAATTTATATAATCGCAAATATAATCTTGTGTACGTTTATAGCCGGTTGACCCGGGGCGTCTTCCGTCCGAGCAAAGCAATTGAATATGCTTGCGTAGATCTGAAACGGTAGATTGCATAGGGGTAGATTCAGGGTGTTAGCGGCAAACGTGTTTTACCTGGTCTATCGCTGACTTCTCTTACCAGTGTCGGTACTAAATATCCCGGCAGGCGGTTAGCCAGTGCCAGCCCGATTTTTTGCGCGTCTTCATCCTTGACTTGAAAGTGTGCGGTGCCCGTTACCGGGTCGGTAGCATGCAGGTAATAGGGCAACACGCCCGCATCATATAGCTTCTCGCTCAATTCGCTCAACACGTTAGCATCATCGTTAATGTGACGCAGCAGAACCGATTGATTCAGTAGCGTGACTTTGCTGTTTACAAGTGGTCGCAAGTGCCTTGTAACGTGATCATCAATCTCATTTGGATGATTGCTGTGTAACACTAACGAGACGCGGCAACGAGAGTTGAGCAGTCGATCGCACAGTGTCTCGGTTAAGCGTTGTGGTACCACGATAGGGTAGCGACTGTGTATGCGAATATACTTTACATGCGCAATAGCTTCAATTTCGTCCAGCAGCGCAGTCAAAGTACGATCGTTAAGCAACAAAGGTTCTCCACCACTGAGAATAACCTCCTTTATGCTGCTGTTCTTGCGAATATAATTCAGAGCGGGTTGCCAGTTGCGAGGTGTTAACCGGTTTTTGTCGTAAGGGAAGTGTCGTCTGAAACAGTAGCGACAATTAATCGGGCAGCTAACGGCTGCGGTTAACAGAACCCGTCCCTTGTACTTATGAACTAACCCCGGTACCTGGTTGTAATCACTTTCATTTAACGGGTCATGGGTTAATCCGACAGGATTGATTAGCTCTTTTTTTAACGGTAATACCTGAAGCAGTAGTGGATCGTTTATATCGCCAACGCGCATACGCGATATGAAGGGTAGGGGTACGCGCAGTTCAAACGTGTTTGCTGCAGCAATGCCTTTTACTGCCGATGCATTCAACTCCAGTATCGATGCCAGCGTATCGATATCGTCTACCGTATTTGATGTGACCTTTTGCCAACCCCACTGATGTGACTCGACTAAGTGTGTGCGGGTAAGTGCTCCCCGCGTGTCATGCTGTATTGCGATGGTGTTTGTGTGGGGCTGAAGCATATGCAGTTAAACTTTATTTAAACTGAACTTAGCTTAACTACGCTTCATCGACCGGTGGCTTTTTACGGCGACGTGAGGTTCTGGTGCCTCTGCCACTGGCACTACCACCGGCTACGGTTAAGTCACCGGAAAGTTGTGCACGCGCACCTTGCGATACTTCACCGAGTTCATTGGTTATCTGTTCAAGCGTGGGAGATTCTGCGGGCGTCCATTGGTCGATGGCTTCGCGCATGGCCTTAACGTGCACCGGTGACGTTCCGCAACAGCCGCCGATTATACGTGCGCCTGCATTGGCGGCCATAGTCGCGTACTGTGCCATCAGTTCCGGGGTGCCGTTGTAAACAATTTCGCCATCGATGTATTCTGGAATCCCGCAGTTCGCTTTAGCGACCAACGCAGGCTCAACACCGAGCGAGTCGCGAGCGGTAAGTAGATTTTTTACCGCAGCCACAACCTCGCTGGCACCGACACCGCAATTGGTGCCGACAGCGGTTATGTGCGTGTTCAAGCTGGTGCTTATGCGTACCGTATCGGCCGCCGTTAGCCCCATCATGGTTCTTCCATTGGTGTCGATACTCACTGTATAGACAATCGGGAGGCCCACATCTGCAACGCCTGTTACTGCTGCTTCTATCTCTTCTGCGGAGGAGATGGTCTCAATCCATAGGATATCGGCGCCGCCGGCCTTTAGCGCCAGGGCTTGATCGCGAAACGCTGCCGCCGCTTGCTCAATGCTGACAGGTCCGTTTGGCGCCAATATTTCGCCGGTTGGCCCGATGGAACCGGCTACCAACACATTTCTTGACGTTTTGTCGCAAACTTCGCGTGCTATTTCGGCTGCTCGTCGGTTAAGCTCCTCCACCCGATGGCCTGCGTTGTGCAACGCCAAGCGGTAGTGAGTACCTCCGAAAGAATTGGTTAAGATGATATCCGACCCAGCGTCAACAAAAGACTGGTGTAAAGCTGTTATCCGGTCGGGGTGGTCTGTGTTCCACAATTCGGGAGAATCTCCCGTTTCCAGCCCAACCGCAAACAAGTTGGTGCCGGTTGCGCCGTCGGCCAGCAAAACAGTTGTTTGTTTTAGTCTCTCGGCTAGTTTGTTTGTCATTCAGAGCTCGTCCTAAGTGATTAATTCAGTTCCAGCAACACAAATTGAGCGGTCTGTTGTCCATGATCCAGACGTCTTCGCGAGCATGGCCGAAGAGTGGCGAGCGCTTACTGCCCATTGCTCAGCCAGCTTCTTTTTGAGTTGGGAGTGGCATTATACGTGGTGGCAGGTTTATGCGACGCCAAAAGACAGACTTTATCTTGTGCGCTTTACGATTAACGGCGAATTAGTGGGGCTACTACCCATGTATACCCGTGCTGAAGGTCTTGGCCGTGGTTCTACTCTGCTGTTTCTGGGCACCGGAGAGGCACGTACAGATGAAGTTGCCACTGAGTATCTCGATGTTATCGCCCACCCGGGTTTTACCGGCGCCATTGCAGATAGCGCGGTGCAGTGGCTGTCCAGCTGTGAAAGCTGGAGTAAAGTAGAGCTACGCTTCATGTTAGATGATGCGAGGCTTGTGAAAGCGTATCGCGCACAATCCAATTTATTTGTGGTAGAGCGAGGCGTTGGGTACCGGTACCGCGCGGATCTGGCGCTTAACGAAGAGCAGCATCTGGAAGGGCTTGGCAACAGCCGGAAGAAGCGTCTTGAACGCAGTCGACGTGCATTGCAAAGAGACGGTGGGTTGGAACAATATTCTGTTGCTGGTATGGCGGAGCTCGGTTCTGCCTTTACTCAGTTGGCCGAACTGAATCATGAGCGGCAAGCTCATAAGCGCAGAAAAAGCGTTTTTGTGTCGGATAAGTTCAATCTATTCCATCGTAGCTTGTTCGAACTTATTTTTGATAAAGGTCTGGTTAACATACATCAGTTTAAGTTGAACCATACACTATTGGCAGTGATTTACTGTTTCTATGACGAAGATACCTGTTATTACTATCAAAGTGGTTTTACCAAACGCACGGCCAACAAGTACATGCCGTTAACGTTTGCCCATCTGGCTGAAATGCAACGCAATAGAGCAAACGGAAAACGTTACTACGATTTGATGCGAGCCGAGCCGCCAACCTATAAAGAAGACTTTGGCTGCGAAACCACAAAAATGATCACGACTTTTTTGTTTTGCTCTCGGTCACACATGCTCAGGTTCAATGCGGTAAAAGCCGCGCGAAGAGCATTGGTGCGCGCACTCAGTCGCGCCGGTATATCGCGATCATAGTTGAAGTGACAAGGCTAATATGACCAATCTTCGTTTTCAATCTGGAATTGCTTAGCACATGGTATTCGGAATCGGGCGAGCTCCTGAACCTAACAGAATAGACACCATCAGCGTCCCTGGTGGTGCCGGTGCTATGGGGTTAGTTGCCTGCCCGGGTGTTAGGGTTCATCAGGTAACAGGTGTTGGGCGGAAGCATATGCTGGCCGACATCGATGAACTCAAAAACTGGGGTGTTAATGGCGTCGTCTCTTTTATCGAGGCGCACGAATTTAAAATGAATAAAGTGGAAGATTTACCGAAGCTGTTCGCAGAGGCAGGTATTTGGTGGATACATCTACCCATCATCGATATGGAAATTCCAGATCAACAATTTGAAGATGCATGGGCGGTGGAAGGTGAACGTATTCGTCATGCATTGCGGATTGGTGAGCGGGTCGCGCTGCACTGCTATGCCGGATTGGGCCGCACCGGTATGATCGGAGCTCGGCTGCTGGTTGAGATGGGCATGGATAACGAGGAGGCGATTGCTGCGGTCCGCGAACCTAATCGTCGCAGAATTCAAACTAAGCGTCAGGCTCAATTTGTGCGCCAGATTCGCCCTTTAGTCTGACAATTCCTTTTTCCACTGTCTTTTGGCGCTTGGAAGGCGCGACCCATTAGCTCGCAGTCGGTTACTGAATGTTGTTACTACCACGAATTGGGCACACTGAGCGCTACAGCGACTTTTAAGTTGGAAATGCGCATGTCTGATGCACCCAGAAGAAGAAGGGCCGGCGGTAGAGCCGCCAAACGCCTGGCCCGTGAAAACTCAGTAACCCGATCAGCTCCCTATTTCAAACGTAATATTCCGGTGTTCGACGTTCTTGATGAGTCAGGTCTTTCGCTTATTGAAAAGAATGCAGAAATCATCCTGAACGAAATTGGTATTGAATTTCGTGACGATGAGGAAGCCCTGCAAATATGGCGAGATGCCGGTGCTGATGTGCAGGGAGAACGTGTTCGATTTCCGGTTGGCTTGTGCCGGCAACTCATTATGGACTCCGCGCCGGCGCAATTTATCCAGCATGCGCGAAACCCGGATAACAACGTCATGATCGGTGGCAACAACACGGTAATGGTTCCCGCGTACGGCCCACCGTTTGTTCGGGACCTCGATAACGGACGACGCTACGCGACCATCAAAGATTTCGAAAACTTTGTGAAGCTGGCTTACATGAGTCCGCACCTGCATCATTCCGGTGGCACCGTATGCGAACCGGTAGATCTGCCTGTTAACAAGCGTCACTTCGACATGATCTATGCACACATGCGCTATAGCGACAAGCCGTTTATGGGATCGGTAACCGCTCCTGAAAGAGCGGAAGACACGATCGCCATGGCGAAAATTTTATTCGGCGATGACTTTATCGACGCCGATACCGGTGTTGAAAAAACGGTTGTCATTAATCTGATTAACGCCAACTCACCAATGACGTTCGATGAAACCATGCTGGGTGCTGCGAAGGTCTATGCGCGCGCAAACCAAGCTTGTGTTATCTCACCGTTTATTCTGGCTGGCGCGATGTCGCCGGTAACCGTTGCAGGTACCGCTGCACAAATTCTGGCTGAAGCATTAGCAGGTATGGCTTTTGTGCAACTGATCAGGCCGGGCGCGCCAGTGGTGTTTGGCACGTTTGCAAGCTCTGTGTCCATGCAATCCGGTGCGCCTACCTTTGGCACGCCAGAACCGACGCAGGTTATGTATATCTGCGCAGCTCTAGCGCGTCGTTTGAAAGTGCCGTTTCGCAGTGGCGGTGGCTTATGTGCCTCCAAACTTCCCGATGCGCAAGCCGCGCTAGAAGCATCTAACACGTTGCAGGCTGCTGCTATGGCCGGTGTTAATTTCATGCTGCACACCGCGGGGTGGCTCGAAGGTGGTCTTGTGATGAGTTACGAAAAATTTATGATGGATGCCGATCAGGCTGGCATGATTGGCGTGTTACTCGGCGGGGTCGATCTGTCCGAAGCCGGGCAGGCGCTCGATGCGCTACGGGAGGTTGGACCGGGGCAGCATTTCCTTGGCTGTGCTCATACTCAGGCTAATTTTGAGACTGCGTTCTATCGATCTGATATGGCCGACAACAACAGTTTCGAGCAATGGGAGGCAGAAGGCGCCAAGGATGCGGCGCAGCGCGCAAATGAGCGATGGAAGTCCAATTTAGATAGCTATGTGGCACCAACAATTGATGAATCTGTTGATCAAGCGCTGTTACAATACGTCGAAGACAGAAAGGCGTCGTTTCCAGACGCTAATTACTAAATAGTGCTCACAACCTGGTCGTGAGTGCCTGAGTGCTAGCAGATTAGGCTTACTGCTAGCACTAGCGTATTGAAGAGCTGCTCATGATTGGTAAAGCGAACGCCACCGCGCATATCGGTTTTTATGTTATCCCCCATTTTTCAATGATTGCGTTTTCCAGTGCAGTTGAGCCCTTACGCATGGCGAATCAGCTAACTGGCATCAAGCACTATCATTGGAGTCTCATCAGCACCGATGGGCAGCCTGTCCAGTGCAGTAATGGTATTGAATTAAGTGCTGATTTTGCCGCAGGGACGCGAGAGCGCTTCGATGCTGTTTTCGTTTGCAGTGGTGTCAATATTCATCGCATTGACGATGAAGCTGGTATCTTGTGGCTCAAACAATTAGACAAAGTGGGAACGGTTCTAGGCGCAGTGTGTACCGGCACCCATCTACTCGCTCGTGCTGATTTACTCAACGAGCGTCGCTGTACCATTCACTGGGAGAATCTGGCCAGTACCCGCGAGCAATTTCCTCATTTGGTTATCTCTCCTGAGTTGTTTGAAATTGATCATGATCGCTATACGTGCGCCGGTGGTACTGCACCAATGGATATGATGCTGTGTGAAATACGCGATAAACACGGTGTCGAGCTCGCATCGCGAATATCGGAGCAATTCATGTGCGAGCGTATACGCGATCAGAACGATCGCCAACGAGTTCCGTTAACGCAACGTATTGGTGCCAGTCAACCGAAGCTAGCCGAAGCTGTTTCCTTGATGGAAGCGAATATAGAAGAGCCAATGACACTCGATGAGTTATCGTTTCATGTGGGATTATCAAGACGACAGCTCGAGCGTTTGTTTCAACGCTATTTGAAGTGCGTGCCTACCCGATATTACCTGGAACTGCGTTTAGAAAGAGCGCGACAGTTATTGTTGCAAACCAGTATGCCCATTGTTGATATCGCCTTAGCCTGTGGATTCATATCAGCGCCGCATTTTTCAAAATGCTACAGGGATACGTTTTCCATTCCACCCAGAGATGAGCGCCGTCGTGCAGCTGGTTTGCTTGATGTCTCGTCAGTGGCAAAAGCCACCCGTGTCAGTTAAACGGTGAGGGACAAGCGTTTAATTTAAGCGGTGCAGTTTAAGCGGTGCAGTTTAAGTGCGCTTATATAAGGCTCAGTAAACCCAGTTCATAGACAATCAGTCCGCAGTATAAACCTAAGGCGGCGGCGAGAATCGATCGAGCGCGGATGCGGCCGAATACTTTCAGGTTCCCGGTAGCCACCAGCAGCAACGCTGGAACGGCGGTTAAGAACATTTTCACACCAATAAATGCGCTAACGCTCTGTTGTAGCAACCAGTTCATAAAAGGGTTCACTTCGGTGCCCCCGTGCGCAATGAGCGTGAGGGTAAAAACTGAATCCAGGATCGATAGAATAACCAGCCCGATGGCCAAAAAAGCCAGGCCACTTTCGAATCTGTCGAGTATGGCAAAGCGTCTGTCTGAACTTCGGCGGCCATTGAATCGGCGAGGCGAACGCACGCATTCAATCAGTGTTTTTATAGTGTAACGGCGTCGATCGCTGTTCTCTCGACGTTCAGCACCGTCCCATTCACGGTTCTCGCGCGGCATTGGGCTCCAGTCTTTGTCAGCATTTCCTGCGCTTTGTGCACCACGAGATGCTGGATTGGCTGTCTGGCTCTGTAACGTGGTTACCTGAGCGGCGCTGTGTGCTTCGTATTTGGTCTTCATGGGACTCATAGTAATGCGTGCGTGGCTGTCCGGACAGAGAATATCCATTGCATTGTGTTCAAGGTCTAAAGCTGCATCACGTTATTGTTAACCAGACACGTCGGTGTGGGGTAATGTGTTATTGGTTCACATTTGCCGCATGCTGGCCGATTCGTGATCAAAATAACAAGAATGACTGTTCAAGCGGATGATATTTGCTAGCCTTACAGGGATAGCTTCTGTTTAAAGCAAATTTTCGGGATAAGAACATGATCAATGCACTAAAAGGCTCATCGCCGGGCGTTCTGGTGGTTCGAATGCTCATCGCGGCCGTGGTGGTTTTTTCTTCCTATAACCCGACGGGTTCATCGATTTTCCATTGGGTGAAGAGCCACTTAGATGGCGATATGCCAGATGCGTGGGTTGTGCTCGGAGCGATTGTGGCCATTTTGATCAACATTGTGCTGCTCATTGCAGCCTGGAAAGCACTGGGTAAAATCGGTACGGTCATTGTCTTGATTCTGTTTGCCTCCTTGGTTTATCTGGCCTTGCAAGAGGGCTGGGCTTCAACCAATGACAACAATTCTCTTCAGTGGTTAGCCTTGATACTGTACAGCGCGTTTCTGGGAATTGGCTTGTCGGGAGCTATATTGTGGCGCCGGGCCACCGGTCAGATTGTTACCGATGAAGCCGACGATCTTGACGGTCGATAATTATTACCTTATCGGAAGCGCTTACAATGCCTGACATTCTGGCCAACAAGTCCTAATTGGCCTACTGGAAGTTAGTGAAGTTTAGAACGCGCTTAAGTCGATCTATAACAATAAGCTCATTGCTGTGCACTGCAGAGTGACAGCCGATCCATTTTGTATTCGATGATGGCACAAGCCGTTCTATGGCGGTTTCTTGGTAGTCGGTTTTGCTCAATTGCGTGATTCTGGAAATATTTACGCCAAAGCCGTATCGGTTAGCGCCATACTGACTTGGTCTGAATAACTCGCCTTGCCGCGTGTATAGGTTACCTGCCATACGTGCACGATCAACGCCTGTTACCACAGGGTTTAGTGGGTGCGCATGCCACTGGGCACCGAGTAAATCGTCGGAATAAAACAACAGAAGCTGGTCGCGCTCATCGACATTCGGGTGCGACATACCGTTAGTGAACAGCCACCATACCCCGTTGTGCTTATACAGCGTGCTATCGGCTGCATCTATGTTCTCCATCAGGTTGCCCATATATTCCCAAGCGGTTGGAAATACGCTTGCTTTGTATAAACTGATAGTGCGCATCGATGCTGTTTCTGGAATCATGTAAACCGTATTTTCGTGCTCGAACACGAACGGGTAAGACAGATGGTGCGACTCCTCCAGTACAGTAACAGGCGCCTGTTCAAAGCCGTTCGAGGTTAGTACCGCGCTGGCAATTCTGCCCTTGTTTTCTTTTAAGTGAAGTTCTTCAAAGAATACGTGTGTGTTACCGTCTTTTTGAATTAAGTGTGGGTCGGCCCATATCGTTCCATCAGGCGGTGCTATCGCTTGAAACTCATCGACTTGATGTTTTGACCCATGGTCTTGACTGTGAATAAAGCCAAGTTGCCATTGTTCCTGTTGTAAGCGATTACGTATTCGCTGTTTCGTGTAAGCCAAAAATAACAGTACGGTTCTTAAGCAAAAATAGCGGCCGGGCTTTTTTTTAGCTTGGTAGCTTGTTGGGAATGCATCTTCTGTAACGAGGTGCGATGCTATCTGGTTTTTCTCATGCTCAATCGGGTCGATGCCGTTGGCAAGCCAATTGAGCCGCGACACAATAAAATTTGGCAGACAAGCAAAACCGTAGTTTCTAACATCTGAAATCGAAAAGCTCTGAAGTGGGAGCGCGTGAGACGCGACTCGCTCTGTGCTTTGTTGTTGCTGATCTGTCCAACGCCACAAATGTATCCAGATGAGCGAGGGTCGCGTAAGCATGCTGTGTTCCAGTTGCTCTGGTAAGCCATTCCTATCGATAAACCAGATGCCTTCTTTGGCTGTTGGTGTGTTCTTTGGTAACGCAGAGTCAAGGTCGCCACAATGCAATACGACATCGGTCTGTGCTGTGCTGGATTGTTCGGCGTGGTACGCAGGCCCCTGTGTGGCATGGCTTAATAAAGCCTGCAGTGAGTCAGGAAGTGGCCGGGGTTCCAATGGATTGTCGGGAAAGCGGGCTTGGTCAATATATCGACTCAATCCAATACACATGCGCTGAAGCAGTGAAACGCTTTTTTGCGTCTCAGCGCTGGAGGCATCAATAGCGCCTTCTACATTTTGCAATATAATGCGCGAAATTTGGATATTTGGGTGCTGGTCGAGTTTTTCCAGCGTCTTCACTATCCATTCCTGGGGGGTTACTGCATCGACAATAACACTGACATACAACAAATTCACAGATAACTCGACGGTAGACGCTGATACATAGGAAACCTTTGAGAGCGCAAGCTTAATCGAATCAACCTTTTTCATGTGGAGCCAACTCACAACTTTCGTTTGAATCATGCTAATTTCCAGCGTAAGTGAATCTACGCAGATAAATGCGTGGAGCATATTGATATACTCGGCGAGTCAAATTTCTGCAGGGTTCACACCTCATGTCAGCCGCATTAAATTCGATTCAATCTGAAGCGTTTCAATGGACGCCGGAAGAGTATGCATCCTTCGGGCTTATCGCTCAGGTGAACAAGCACCGGTACCACACCATGCCCTTGTTTGAGGACGACGCGCTTATTGAGCTGTTGGATAACTACCCGCGTAAATGGTTACAGGCGTTTACTATGGGCGACGACCCAGCAGACAGCAGTGATTGGAAGTGTGTGGATATCAATGAATCTTCCACAGGTGAAGATTTGTGGAATGCGGTGCAAAATGGCAAGCTTTGGTACAACATCACGCACATCGAAAAGTATTCGAGCGACTTCGCTGCGATTATTGAAGGTATGTATGCGCAGCTGGGTGAACGCTGCCCGCATTTACAAAACCCATCTGCGAACTACAGCACGTTATTAATCAGCTCACCAAAGGCACAGGTTTATTATCATCTGGATGCTGAGCCCAACATGCTCTGGCATTTGCGCGGGCAAAAGAAAATCTGGGTTTATCCGGCCATGGACACAGACTTTGTGCCGCAAAACTATCTGGAAGATATTTACGCTGGTGAGATAGATGAAAATATTCCCTACGACCCGGCGTTTGATCATTCTGCAACAGAGTATTTGTTGTCACCCGGAGATGTTGCATCGTGGCCGCACAATGGACCTCATAGAATTGTGAATTTAGATATGAACGTCTCGCTGGCAACCAGCTACTACACACCGATAGTGTACAAGCGACAATATGTGCAGCTTGCCAATCGGTTTGTATTGCGAGGTCTTGGGCTGAAGCGACGAGGTATGCAGGAAGATGGTGTGGTGCCTGCGCTAAAACGGTTTTCATATCGCGCTATCAATAAAGTAAAACCATTCAAGCGCACAGACCGATCAGCCACCTACGTAACCGATTTACAGGTCGATCCAAACGGGGAGCAGGGTTTGCGCAAACTGCCCGAAGAACGACTGGCATCGTTTTCAAGCGCGAATCATTAACCAGTGAGCGTGATCTGTAAGCGTGATCTGTAAGAAAAGGTATAGAGATAGAACAGAAATAGATAGAGCAGGCACAGAGAACGCTGTTATCGAACGACGTTATTAAGAGCGCAGTTATCTTAAGAGCGCAGTTATATTAAGAGTGGCGTTAGAGGTATCCTTTTATACGATAAACAGTGAGTGCGAGCCACTCATGGAAGACCAGCGTAGATTTATTTAAGCCGGCCAAGTAGGGAAGCAGGCTCACCGGCATTTTAGGTACCGAATAGAGAGTATCAACGCCGATATGGCAAACCGTATAGCCGTTCTTTTCAAAGGTTGCAGCCGCACGTTTAACATGCAGCATCGATGTCAAAAGATTGATTCTGGGTGTGTCACTTGGCGGTAGCAGGGTGGTTAAGGCCTGTGCATTTTCATGTGTGGACGTGCTTTTGTTTTCGGTGGTTATATTATCAGGATGAATCCCTTGGGCTACCAGTACCTGTTGCATCGACTTTGCTAGCGTTCGTTCGCTATTGCCTCCGCCGAGTAAATAGTAGTGAGAGTTTGCCGAGGCAAACTCGGGTGCTCGCGATGTGCGAATCAGAGAATCGCTGTTCAGTACTTCGTAGGGGCTGTTATCGGGTACATAGAGATCGATGCCTCCACCGAGTACGACCATGGAGGGTGGTGGCGATGAGATACATTCTGACGAATTGGTTCGTGCATTTTCAACACGCCAAACCAGTGCATTGGAAATGGATGGCATGCTGAATGCGATTAGCATCGCTGCGCTGAGGCAAAAAAGGACAAACGGTATGCGTGGTTTTGCACCATTGACGCACCAGCTCAGTAGTGTAAGCATCAGTGCGCCGGTAACGAGCCCAAGTGGTTGTAAAACCCATTCTATCAATATAGCCAACGCAATAATCCTATATTCAAACCTATATAAAAGTGAGTAATTTGCACACTAAAGTGGTTACGGCAGAACATGAATTTGCCGAACTTGCTCATCACTGGCAACAGTTGGCGTCTCAGGATGAGCACGCCACCATTTTCAACGATTGGCATTGGAACAGTCTGTGGTGGAAGCATTATAGGCATTTGGGCGAGTTGTATGTGCTGCTGGTTTATCGCGGTACCGATCTTGTGGGTATTGCACCACTGTATTCAAATAACAGTATTGCCATGCGATTGTTCAAGCAACGAACGGTTCGATTCATTGGCACCGGAGGGGATACATCCCCCGACGATGTCAATATTATCGCCTTGCCTGAATGTCGTTTGCAGGTGGCTAACAGTGTTTGGGACCACTTACTGGATGCAAAGTTCGATCGAATCATGTGTTCAGACGTGCCGCTGTTTTCCGATTTTTACAAGATTGGATTACAACGTTTAAGCGATGCACCGGGCTATGTGTCCAAACCCATTGTGCAAACCCGTCGATGCGCAGCGCTGCCACACGATTGGGCGGGCTTTCGAGCGCAGATAAGCCGAAACACCCATAAGCAGATTAAGCGCAGACAAAATCGTCTGGATGCAGCCGGGACTATACGCTTTCATTTGTGTGAATCAGTTATTGATTGCGATATGGCGTTTCATGCGTTGGTGCGATTACACCGTTTGCGGTGGCAAGCCAAATCGCAAACAGGTGCGTTCAGCACCGATGCTTACTGTCAATTTCACCAGGAGCTTATTACCGAGCTGGCAAAGCAACAGCAAGTCTGGTTAATTACCTTAAGTGATGGTGACAAGGTAATCGCGGTTGAGTACACGTATGTACATAAAAACACGTTGATGTTTTTTCAAACCGGGTTCGACCCGGCGTATGAGCAGCTTAGTCCGGGCCACGTGTTGATGACCTACGCGATTAAGCAAGCGATTGATGTCGGGATAAGCCGTATTGATTTACTCAAAGGTGATTACGAGTATAAAAATAGCTATGCCGATGCCGAGCTGCAATCGGTGAACTTTACATACTATTCTCAACGAATAGTGGGTATGCTAGGCAAATTGAGGGACTATCTCAACTGAGGTCATTATGCATCGTCGAGCCTTTCTAGCCTGGGGTGGACTAACTGCAATTGGTTCTGCCTTTCCAGTGTCTGGCGCAGCAAAAAACGTAGCCGCGGCATCAGTAAACACAAACACCACCACCCCAAGCGACAGCTACAGGGCCATTAACCTGACGACAAAGCCGGGTAAGGTGAATATCGTTGGTCCGGATTTTCCCGCCACTGACGTATGGGGCTTCAATGGTCAGGTACCGGGCACCGCCATTCGTCTGCAGCATGGTCAAACTCTGAAGGCGACCGTGAACAATGCGCTTGATGTGCCTACCGCGGTTCATTGGCATGGTATCCGTTTACCGAATGCGATGGATGGGGTCGCCGGATTAACTCAGCCTGCAATACAGCCAGGCGAGTCTTTTCAGTATGAATTTACACCGCCGGATGCGGGGACCTATTGGTACCACTCACACGTTAACGCGTATGAGCAGGTTGGCCGTGGTTTATATGGCCCATTGATTATCGAGGAGGCTGAGTCGCCTCAGGTTGATCGTGATCTGGTCTGGATGATTGACGACTGGCGCTTACTTGAAGACGCATCGATTCGCAACGACTTTGCGGCGGGGCACGATGTGTCTCACGCCGGTCGTATCGGCAATGTACCTACGGTGAATGGGCGTTTCCGCGATATTGTTAAAGTGCGTACCGGCGAACGTATCCGTTTACGAGTGATTAACGCATCCAACGCGCGCAATTTCGCGTTGTCGTTTGGAGAGCTTATGCCAACCGTTATAGCAATCGATGGGCAGGCGATAAAACCGTACACAGCCTCCGACTCTATCACCATCGGTGCGGCCGGGCGTGTCGATCTCATTATTGATATGCAGGGCGAACCCGGCTCCAGCATGGCGGTGGTAGACAGTTTTTATAGTGACGCATTCGACTTAACAAAATTCGTTTATGAAAAAACGCCGCTCAGGCATCATGTTCTTGATGGCCCCATTGGTTTGGCTGCGGCTACTATTCCGGAGCCCGATTTGTCTAATGCGATAAAGCAGGAAGTGGTTATTGCGGGTGGAGCTATGGGTGGCCTTCAGCAAGCAAAACTCGATGGCAAATGGTTAAGCCTTCGAGAGATTGCACAGCAAGGTTACGTTTGGGCGATTAACGATGTGGTTGGTCATAAGCCTGCTATGCCACCGCTTATTGACACGAAAAAAGATACCAGCGTCATACTCACTATCCGCAACGAAACAGCGTTTCCGCACCCAATGCATTTACATGGTCATCATATGAAGTTGTTGTCTGTAGATGGCAATGCGCTATCTAATCCTTATTGGGTTGATAGTCCGTTGTTAATGCCAAGACAAACAATGGAGTTTGCGTTTGTTGCGGATAACCCGGGCGAATGGCTTTTTCATTGTCATGTGCTTGAGCATCATGCGGCTGGGCTGGGCGCGTTAGTACGCATTGCTTAGCGTTGGCTAATCATGCACACTATTCAGGCCTGGCCGATCGCCTTGCTCTACGTCGTGCACTTCGCCCCCGTTGCACCCCGGCTGAATCACTTTGCGAAACAGTCGGTGTTGGTAGTGTCACAACTTTTGAAAGCTCTGTGAACGTCGCACTCTTATGCGGGAATGCCATTGCTTCAACAAAGTGTTCCTGAAACTTCGGTTCAACTGCCGTTTCGATTTTTTCAACGCCTCGCACAATCTCTTCTATTTGCGCACGTGAGTTTTGATCGAGCAGTGCTATGCGGGCACCTGTACCAGCAGCATTGCCTGCTGAGGCGACGTTATCGAGCGTGCAGTCAGGAATGAGACCGAGAATCATCGCGTATTTGACATCAATGTGGCTACCGAACGCACCTGCGAGTCGTATGCGATCGACCTTTTCAATGGCCAGATGATCCATCAACAACCGAACGCCAGCATAGAGGGCCGCTTTTGCCAGTTGTATTTGCCTGACATCGTTTTGGGTTATACGAATGGTGACATCACCTTCGTGCAGCAGATACGAAAAGGTTCTGCCGTCTTGTGCAATGCGCGGGTTTTTCTCAGCCAGATTGCCCTGGATAACGCCATCGGTATCGATGATGCCAACCAGAAACATCTCTGCAACCACTTCAATAATGCCCGATCCACAAATACCAGTAACCGGTAGTGTGTCGAGTTGATCTTTGAAGTCGGGTTGGTCAGACCAGGTTTCGCAACCGATGATGCTGAACCGGGGTTCGAGTGTTTCAGGATCGATACGCACGCGCTCTATTGCGCCTGGTGCTGCACGTTGACCACCGCTGATTTGTGCGCCCTCAAATGCAGGCCCCGTGGGGCTTGAGCAAGCCAACAGCCGTTCATTGTTCCCGAGCACAATTTCAGCGTTAGTACCCACATCAACCAACAGTGTGATGTCTGTGAGCTTGTTCGGTTGCTCACACAGAATAACGCCCGCCGTATCGGCGCCCACATGTCCTGCAATACAAGGCAGAAAATAGGCTTGTGCTTTTGGGTGGGCTTTTATATCAAGGCTTGCAGCATCGAGATTCAAAGCTTCATCGGTGGTAAGTGCGAATGGTGCGCCGCCCAATTCAACCGGATTAATGCCCAAGAGCAAATGGTGCATAACCGGATTTGCAACAAAGGTAAGTTCAAGAATATCGGTTATGTCGATGCTGGCTTCGTTAGCAACATCAACGAGCAATTGATTGATGGCGTCACGCACAGCGCTAGTCATCTCTGCATCACCGCCCGGGTTCATCATGACGTAAGACACCCGGCTCATGAGATCTTCACCGAAACGAATTTGTGGGTTCATCGCACCGCTACTACCGAGTACTTCGCCAGTAACAAGATCACATAAGTGCGCAGCAATAGTGGTTGAGCCGACATCGATGGCAACACCACAAATACGTTCTTTAAAGCCTGGCCATACGCCAAGAATGCGCCCGTCGCTGTGTACTGCGGCGGTTACCTGCCAATTCTCCGATCTCAGCGCTGCCTGCAATGTATGCAGTAGCGACAGGTCGGTGGTGAGACCGCTGAGCTGCCATTCTGTCTCCAGTGCTTGTTTTAAGCGTCGAAGATCGCCAGATGGGTCGTGCATGTCGGGCTGTTGTACTTCAACAACGTGCAGGCTGATGGCAGAATTCAGGGTGATGTTGGCATGATCGGCTTCTTTACGGATAACCTGTCGGTGGACCTGACTTTCCGGCGGCACATCCACCACCATATCGCCGAGTACATTAGCCTGACAACCCAGCCGTCGCCCTTCGGCAAACGCACCGTTGATGCGTTGGTATCGTGCTTCCACTTTGGTTGATTCACTCAGGTGTTCTGCACGCGAAACAATATTGTGCTTCGGAAATTCACCTTCAGGACATTGCACCTGACAACGACCACAAAGGCCGCGGCCACCGCAAACGGTATCCAGATCGACACCGAGTGTGCGAGCGGCAGACAGAATCGATGTACCTATCGGAAAATGGCCACGCTTGCCGCTGGGGGTGAATACCACCAGCGCTTCTTCATTGGTGTTTGTCATAGTCTCTGCTCATGAAGAATACGCATTGTTTGTGAATTTCGTGGTTTGCCTTAAGCCGTGTGTCAATGTGAGATTTTATCGGGTGTTTAGCTGGCGCTTATTTTCGGCGTCGCTTGGTTACCCGCCGGCCTCTGGCTCCGGCAGCACCTTCTGCTTGTGGCTCACGGTATTTTTTAATCCAGTTCAGACAGTCGGCATCGTTGCCCATCAGAACATCAGCTGCCATAACTGAACGCATAACCTCTTCGTGTGTTGGGTTAGTAATAGCCGATGTCATGCCAGCACTCATGGCCATGCTTAAAAACGCACCGTTGATGCCATCGCGTTGCGGTAATCCAAAGCTGATATTCGAGGCGCCACACGTGGTATTGCACTTGAGTTCTTTGCGTATGCGTCCAAGTATGTCGAACACCTGACGGCCTGCATAACGCATGGCGCCGATAGGCATGACTAGCGGGTCAACAACGATATCGGATGCGGGTATGCCGTGATCGGCGGCGCGCTCAACGATTTTTTTGGCAACGTCGAAGCGAACGTTTGGGTCTTCGGAAATACCGGTTTCATCATTCGAGATGGCAACCACGGCAGCGCCATGTTTGGCCACAAGCGGCAACACGCGCTCCAGATTTTCATCTTCACCGGTCACGGAATTCACTAAGGCCTTGCCTTGATATACCGCCAACCCAGCTTCTAATGCTTCAATAATCGAGGAGTCGATAGCGATAGGCACGTCGGTAATCGATTGCACCAGCTGGATAGCCTTTGCGAGCAGGGCAGGCTCATCGGCCAAGGGTATACCCGCGTTAACATCAAGCATTTGAGCACCAGCGGCAACCTGTGCCAATGCGTCTGCTTCCACACGACTGAAATCCCCGGCTTTCATTTCTTCTGCCAGAATTTTTCGGCCGGTTGGGTTTATCCGTTCACCGATAATGGTGAACGGTCGATCATCACCGATAATGTGCTCGCGGGTGGCAGAGCTTACGATGGTGTCAGTCATGGTATTGATCCATTTGAGTTTGAATATTGGCATCGCCGGTGTAGGATTTTGGATGCCACGGAGTCCGGTTATTAAGAACGCCAGAGCGCTCAACAATTTCAGGCACATTGTGTTCTTGCCGGTAGGCCATTATGTGAACACCATTGACGCCTTCAATTTCTTTTATTTCCTGTATAAGGTCGACGCATAAGTTAACGCCTTCCTTTTTCTGATCGTCAGCGCCTTTTAGTCGCTTGATAACAGCATCGGGAATGTGAACACCAGGAACGTTTTTACGCATCCATTCCGCCGTTCTGGCAGAGGCTAGTGGGCCAACGCCAATCAATAAAAACACCTTTTCGTGCAATCCCATATCCCGGATGGTTTGCATATACGACTTTAAGCGTTCTACATCGTAGCAGTATTGGGTTTGGATGAATTGTGCTCCTGCTTCAACTTTCTTTGCCAAACGCAAAGGCCGCCAATCGAATGGTTCAACAAACGGGTTGGCAGCGGCGCCCAGAAATACCCTGGGTGGGTGCTCAAGCTTGCGCCCACTTTGAAAGGTTTGTTCATCGCGCATGGTGCGAGCGATGTTCAATAACGACATGCAATCAAGATCGAACACGGGTTTGGCGTCTGGGTGGTCGCCGGTTTGAACACCATCGCCCGACAGGCATAACATGTTGCAAACACCCATTGCTGCGCCACCGAGGATATCGCCCTGAATGGCAATGCGGTTTTTGTCGCGACAAGAGATTTGCATAATAAGCGCATAACCCATTCGAGTTAGTAGAGCGCAAACAGCAAGACTGCCCATGTGGCAATGCGCGCCACTGCCATCAGTTGCGTTTATGGCATCAACGTATCCATCGAACAGCTTGGCTCGTTCATAAACCGCATTCGGGTCAGCTGAATCAGGTGGTGCAAGCTCGCTTGTGACAGCAAAGTGTCCGTCGCGCAGAATGCGTTCCAGCCGACCAGGTGAGCTGTGCCCGTGGCGTATCGGTAGCGGGTAACCCGGTATGGGTTCATCTTCATAGATCATGGTGAATTCTGCCCGGACGTGTCAGATGGTTGCGCCAACTCGCGTTCATGCTGAATACGTCGAACCTCGCGTAACCATGAAGAGCTGCCCTTTAACCGGTGGTCTACCGGTACTTGCACAATGCTGATGTCGCCACCGTGTTTCATGCGCTGGCTACCATCCCAGGCTTCCACCCATACGCAGCGCATACTCGGTTTTACTTCGCAGTAACCATCGCTTCTAACGCCACCACAGGGGCCATTGCGAATCGATTTAGGGCAGTTCATTGGGCAAGACATGCCAGTTTTACTCAGCGCACACTGGCCACACATCTGACAATCGAACAATAAGCCCTTAACGGTTTTTTCGATACTTGCCACTGGCTTTTCCAGTCGCTCATAACCAATAAGTTCGAGAACAGGAGCAAAGAAGACGAGGGTTTTCTCAAGCCCTGCGTAAAGTAGCTCCATTGCACGAGCGTGTCTTGTGGACCAAAGTCTGACTCTATACATGCCTATTCTCGGGACAACGTCGCGGCGTTACATCGTTGCCTGTTGTGTTGCAGTTGTTCGTGGTTCGTTAAGGTCAATGTCGGAAGTTGAGTTCCCGCACCGGCTGGGGTTAAGTTGCACTAGCTGGTTTTAGCATCAGCTGATATGCCTTTGGCTTTCACCACGGCTTCCAGATGCTCGTCGCTGAAGGCTGCAATTAATTCTTCGGCCGCTTTTTCAGCTTCAGCCTGCAGGTCGTCGCTGCACTTGGAGCGTTCACGCTTCCAATCTTCCATATACGCTTCGCTGGTACCTTTGCCTGCGCGCATCGCGGCTCGATCTATCGCTTGCTGAAACCGGTCTGGCAAAGCGACCTTGGCAGTTTTACGACCTTTTTTAACGGTTACCTGTGAAGGTATATCACGCCAATAGATTTTTATAAGTTCTGCCATGGTTCTCTCCTAAGTACAACACCGGTAAGAGCGTTGCGATGTTGGGTTGTGTGCTTTACAACTGTATTTATGATTAACTTAACAATTAATGTGACCACATATAATGTGTCCTCATACAGCTGTCACTATTCAACTGCAACCCGTATATTCTGCAGTGACTGCTGCAGCGGCTCAAGACCGGTGTAGTGAACTTCCAGTGGTAGATTAATCGAATCGGCTGCTTGCTGTGCTTGTGCCAGGCGCTCAGGGTTATCTGTTTGCGCCAAATACAGCATCCGAGTGTAGTTCCCGAAATACATATCGCGCAGCTCGGGGTGTTTACGAATCCCGAGTGTATCGAGGATGAGTCGATCGAAATGCCAGGCCAGGTAGTCGGTAAGAAAAAAGGTTCCCAGTTCTTCTTCTGCTAACGTGGTGAAGGTGTGTTGACCTGTAAAAAATGCATAGCAGTGCGCACCGGGGAGGCGCTCTACGTTGTGTCGTTGCAAAACGGTATCGAGATGGCCACCGGTTCCGCAATCGCCGTAGCCACACAGTATGTGTTCGAATTTATCCTGATTCTGAAGTATTTTTGCTTCTACACCGGGAGCAATTTTGTCTGGCGTATTGTGCCATTCGGCCGGTAAACACTGAACTTCAACATGTGACCACTGGTTCGCTTGCAGCACCTCAACCAGTTCATGCGCTAGTGCGCCGCAAGCGATAAGCAGTGTGCGACTCATGTGGTTAGCTGCTAGCTGGCCTTTCGCCGCTCGGCCACTAATGCTTTGGCTGTTTCAACCGCAACAGCGGCATCACGACAATAAGCATCAGCGCCCACAGCTTCACCGAACTCTTCATTTAATGGTGCTCCACCAACCAGAACGATAAAGTCATCGCGCATACCCTGTTCTTTTAATGTATCGATAACGACTTTCATATAGGGCATGGTAGTAGTAAGTAGCGCAGACATACCGAGAATCTCGGGCTTGTGCTCTTCCAAAGCAGCAATGTAATCTTCTACCGGGTTGTTAATCCCCAGATCGATAACTTCAAAGCCTGCCCCTTCGAGCATCATGCCAACCAGGTTTTTACCGATATCGTGAATATCGCCCTTTACCGTGCCGATGACCACCTTGCCGATAGGCTCTGCGCCGGTCTCGGCGAGCAGGGGCCGTAGAATACCCATTCCACCCTTCATGGCATTGGCTGCCATTAGCACTTCTGGTACGAACAGGATGCCATCACGGAAGTCGATACCGACAATACGCATACCTTCAACCAGCGCATCGTTCAGGACCTTGTCCGGGGACCATTTGCGCTCTAGCAGAATGTTAGTCCCTTCTTCAATTTCCTCTTTCAAGCCGTTGTAGAGATCGTCGTGCATCTGCTCGACCAGCTCTTCGTCATTTAGCTCAGAGAGGATAATGTCCTCTTCATCGTCGAAGTTTTCTTCGTCTGTCATTTCGGTTCAAAGCCTCTGTTGAGCCACTATTGTAGCTTTCTTATTGTGCGTTCGCGGTCGAACACGAGTTATGTGGAATAGTAACGAGTGTCATGCCTGTAAAGAAACACAATTTGCCACTGGTACGACTCTAACTACAGTTAAAAGCGACACCATAACCTATTCTGGCCACTGACTCACACAGGTATGATGGACACTGGTCACATCTTGCGTCCATGGTGAATATGCAACCCTTTGCAACAGCACACCTGGCACGGCTGAGTTTATGGCACTAATTTACTGTTCTGGCAACAGGGCTACTTCCCAGTGAATTCTGGCTTGCGCTTACCCAGAAACGCATTCAGGCCTTCTTTGTAATCTTTCGTCTGGCACGCAGCGCTTTGAAAATCCCGTTCCATGTCGAGCTGCTCATCGAGCGAGCGCGTACTGCTACTATTGAGTAATTGCTTAGTGAAAGCCAGACCGGTGGTGGGCTGGCTTGCCAGATGTGTAGCCAGAGCTGTCGTTTCTTCCATCAGCTTGTCATCATCAATGCATCGCCAGATAAGCCCCCAGTCTTCCGCCTTGCTGGCGCTGAGTGGTTCAGCGCTGAGGCACAGACCCATCGCGCGGGGTAGGCCAATAAGTTTCGGTAAGGCCCAAGTGCCACCGGCATCGGGCACAAGCCCAAGCAATGAAAAAGATTGAATAAATTTTGCTGAAGCGCCGGCCAGCACCAGGTCGCACGATAATGCCAGATTGGCACCCGCACCCGCAGCGACGCCGTTGACGCAAGCAATAACGGGCAGATTGAGTCCTTTAATAGCCCTGATTAGTGGGTTGTAGTGCTGATCAAGCACATCACCTAAATCGACGCCTTCAACATCAGCCAGATCTTGGCCAGCGCAAAAAGCCCGACCAGAGCCAGTGAGCACCATGGCGCGAATGGTGTCTGAAGTACTCACACGCGAAACGTGTTCTTGCAGCGCGTGCAACATATCGGCCGTGAGGCTGTTTAGCTTATCGGGACGGTTCAGTGTTATCCACGCGACGCCGTTGTCTTCCACCAGTTCAACAAGGTTGTTTGTCGACGACATAATTGCAGGGCTCTATAGGGGGTTGTTGTTCAGTCTATCGCAACGAAATCTGCAGAGGATTATTGAGAGCGTTTTAGTGAATGCTGGGTGGTCTGGCAGAACGGAACAGACTGGCTACCAACACCAACAGGAAAGCACCCATCAGCGCCCTTAGCAAGTAGTCGAATGAGCTAACATCAACAAGCGCGGTCTGGCCCATCATGACCGGAAAAAAAGCGCCCAGCGATGCACCGATGATTCCCAGCAATATATTGATGATAAACACCGTGCGGCTACCGCGCAGAAATACCGCAGCAACACCGCCAAAGATGATACCGATGAGCAACATGAGCATAAGTTCTGGTATGGGCAAGGTTTTCTCCGGTCCATTAAAGGGTGATACGTGCTGAGTCTAGGATACTTGATTGAAGCAGACCAGTAGGGGTGTGAATGTGGTCATTGTTCAAAATTCCACAATTTCCTTGTTAAAAATACGCAATCTCGGCTATCGTCGAGCGGCTTTTCGTCACTTGCCTGCTTGAGAATCAGCAATGTCACACAAAAATGTCGCCGCGGTGCGAGAAGATACGCCTTTGCTCGGCATCAGTTTATTGTTGGTTGCAACGGTGCTTTTTGCGGCTCAGGACGTTATTACCAAGCAGCTCACCGAGTCCGTGTCGGTTACGCAGATTATGCTGGTGCGATTTGTTGGGTTCTCGGTGTTTGCGCTGGTGTATGCCCATCGCAAAATCGGCCTGACACGAGCGCTGCAATCGTCAGTGGCGTCGATGCAGTTTGTGCGTTGTTTGCTTATGTGCACTGAGATAGGGCTGTTTGCCTATGCCGTAAAATTTCTCGGTATTGCAGAAATACATGCGATTTTTTCCTGTTTCCCGCTCATCATCACAGCCCTTTCCGTTCCGATGTTAGGTGAGAAGGTTGGCTGGCGTCGTTGGGTAGCCGTGTTAATCGGGTTTGTCGGCACGTTGATCATCATTCAACCCGGTTCAGGTGTATTTAATCCAGCGGCGTTGCTGGCATTGGTCTGTGTAGTGATGTATTCGTTCTACAACATTTTGACGCGTAAAGTATCCAAGCACGATTCCTTTGAAACATCCCTGGTGTATTTTGGTCTGGTTGGACTTGCCGCATCGATCATTGCGGTTTATGGCCGTTGGCAAACGCCGGACAGTGAAACCACATGGCTACTGGCAGGTATCTGTTTTACGTCTGTGTGCGCCCATATGCTCTTGATAAAAGCGTTGGAAGTAACCAGTGCTGTGGTGCTTCAGCCGTTTAATTATTTTATTCTGGTGTGGGCGATTGTGTTGGGATACCTTGTGTTTGGCGAAGTCTTATCATTGCACCAGGTCGTTGGTGCAATTATTGTGGTATCCAGTGGACTTTACGTTGGTTTTCGCGAGTACGTTACCAACAAGTGATCAACGCGTTTGCCACCCGATATAACAACCGGGTGCTGCGTCCTTACTGGCCTATCGGTAACTCACTACGCACTTAATGCCAAGTCGCCTAATGCTAAGTCGCTGCCAGTGGTCGATCTGAGCTGAGTAACTTATGAACTTCATTAACGGCTAACGACAACATCGCAAAGTCGATCACGTTGCTCGCTTTCATTTCCATAATCAGGTCGCTGTATTTGTTGACTGCCGCAAAATTGGTTTTCGCCCAACGTTGAACCATCTCTTCTGCGCTGATTGCTTCATCAACAGAGCTGATTACTTCAGCAGTCAGGTGGCGTTGCTGATAGTGCAGGTCACTGCGCAGTTCTGACTTGGACAAAGTATGCCAATGACTTCGAACCTGAAGTTCGCCGATTTGTTCCCGCAACCATTGAAGCTCCAGCTGATCACCGAGTTCGAAATACACTTTGGCACTCACTGACACTGGTGTGTTAGACGAGCTTGCGATTTCGATGATATCAAGCGATGAAGACAATGGAACCACTTGCGCAACCGCTTTGGCGGTGGCTTCGGGAACATCTGCATTAACAAAAAAGCGCATGCGTTGTTCCAGCGTTTCCCGGTTTGGTATGGCCAGGCAATCGGGCATGCTGGTAGTCAGTTCTGCAATACCGGGTTCGAAATTGGCTATTATCGCCTCTATGCTTTGCGATGCCCGACGCGAACGCAGCAACCAATGCGTAGAACGTTCAGCCAAGCCACGTACCAGTAGCTGCATCTGGTTTTGAATTTCAGCACTGGCTTTATTATCCAGCGACTCAATCGATTGCCATAGCTCTGGCAAATGAAAAATGGCGCGAACAGCAACAAAGGCTTCTGCCACCTGTGCGGGACTGGCTCCGAGTTCGTGTTGCATGCGAAACGCGAAGGTAGGGCCGAGGCGATTCACCAGTTCGTTGGTCACCACGGTGCAAATAATTTCAGAGCGCAGCCGATGAGTGGCAATTCGTTCGCCGTGTTGTTGAGCCAGAACCAATGGGAAATAATCCATCAGCTCCTGTTGAAGCGCAGGCTCTTGCGCAAAATCACTAGCCAATAAGTCGTCGTACATAACCATTTTACTGTACGACACCAGCACGGCAATTTCAGGTCGGCTTAGCCCTTGCTCTGCCGCCATTCTATCCGCGAGTTCTTCGTTCTCAGGGAGAAATTCAATGCTACGATTCAATCGGTCGATCGATTCAAGGTGTTGCATAAAACGTTGCGCTTCATCCAGTGAAACACCACCTGTGCCAATGCACTGATTAATGCATTGTGTCTGTAAGTAATTATCGCGCAACACCAGCAAGCCTACTTCTTCGGTCATATCGGCTAACAAACTGTCGCGTTGCTTTAACGTCATGTCATCGTTGGCGACAACCGAGTTAACGAGTATTTTTATGTTGACCTCATGATCTGAACAGTCAACGCCTGCAGAGTTATCAATAGCGTCTGTATAAATCATGCCGCCAGCTCTGGCGAACTCAATTCTGCCAAGTTGCGTACATCCCAGGTTGCCACCTTCACCGAATACCCGGCAGCGCAGTTCGCTTGCGTTCACGCGCAGGTTGTCGTTAGCACGATCGGCGGCATCGCTGTGTGATTCGGTGGAAGCTTTCATGTAGGTTCCGATGCCACCATTCCAGAGTAGATCAACCGGTGCGCGCAGTATCACGCTGATAAGTTGAGTCGGGGTGTATGTGTTTTGTTCCACGCCTAATGCCGCACACGCTTCAGGTGAGAGCGTGATGCTTTTGTCGGTGCGCGAATATACCCCGCCGCCTGTTGATAACAGTGCTGTGTCGTAATCGGTCCAGCTTGATCGGGGTAAATCGAATAACCGCTGGCGTTCCTTAAAGCTGCTGCTGGTGTCCGGGGTTGGGTCGATAAAAATATGCATGTGGTTAAACGCTGCAACCAACTGTATGTGCTCTGATAACAACATACCGTTGCCAAACACATCACCTGCCATATCACCAATGCCTGCGACCGTGAACGGCTGGGTTTGCGTATCGTGGCCCAACTCGCGAAAGTGGCGTTTTACCGATTCCCACGCACCGCGAGCAGTGATACCCATTTTTTTATGATCGTAACCAACAGACCCACCCGATGCGAATGCATCACCCAGCCAGAAGTGGTATTCGGCAGAAACTTCGTTGGCAAAATCTGAAAAAGTGGCTGTACCTTTGTCGGCAGCTACCACCAGATAGGGGTCGTCTTCGTCGTAACGCACAACGCTCACGGGAGCCACAATTTTCTCCTGAACAATGTTGTCAGTTATATCGAGCAAACCGCGCAGGAAGTTTTGATAACACCCGACAACCTGCTGCATCATCTCTTCCCGTTCGGTAGAGAGTGAACGCTTGACGTAAAAACCACCTTTAGATCCAACTGGAACGATAACGGCGTTTTTCACCATTTGGGCCTTCATCAAACCCAGCACTTCGGTGCGGAAATCTTCGCGTCTGTCAGACCATCTCAAACCGCCACGAGCCACTTTTCCACCACGCAGGTGTATGCCTTCAAAATGCGGTGAGTACACAAAAATCTCGGCCATCGGGTGGGGCAGGGGTAAGTCGCCGATTTGACTGGAATCGAATTTAAATGACAAGTAGCTATGCTTGTCACCGTTGCTATCGTTGCGATACACGTTGGTTCGCATGGTCGACTGTATAAGGTTCAGGTAGGCGCGCAGAATACGATCTTCGTCAAGACTGGCAACGGCGTCCAATGCGCCAAGAATGCGTTGTTCAACAGGTTCAGTTGCGCGATGGGTAAGTTCCGGGTTAAAGCGTTGTTCAAACAGCTCGACGATATCGGCCGCTATTTCATCATTGGCAACCAGCGAATCAATCATGTACGCCTGTGAAAAGGGTACGCCAATCTGGAGCAGGTATTTGCAGTAACTGCGAAGCACAACCACTTGTCTCCAAGTAAGGCCTGCGGCAAGAATGAGTCGGTTAAATCCATCGTTTTCAACATTGCCGTTCCATATTTCGGTGAAAGCCTGTTGAATGTGCTCGGCAGATTGTCTGGGATCCAGTTTGCTTTGGCCAATCTGTTCTACCGTGAATTCGTGTATCCAGATAGGTGCTGCGTTTTTGGCCTTGACTTCGAAAGGATGCTCGGCTTCTACGCGTAATCCCATATTTTCAATAATGGGCATAACATCAGAGAGCGTAACCGGATTAGTGTATGCGAACAGTTTGAAGTTGATGGTGCCAGTGTCAGCGACAATGTGCCGGTAGAAACTCATAACCGGCGCATTGGGTGTAACGTGGTTTTGTATGAATGCGATATCCGAGACGGCAATGCGAGCTGAGTAATCTTCGAGGTAAGCTGCGGGAAACGCGCCACTGTACCGACGGTATAAGTCCAGCGCCTCCGGTTCCTGATGTTTTTCCCGAAGCGAGACCAGTAGCCGATCATCCCATGTAATGGCAGCGTGTTGAATGCGTGATTCGATATTCTTCCAATCGATCTCGCGTTCCAGCGGAAGATTTTTCTGAACCACAAAATGCAATCGCGCCAGCGCAGATTCTGACGAGAACTCGGTATGAAACTGGGTGCTTTTACCGTCGATAATGCTGGTGAGTATCGATTCAATATCGAGTCGAAGTTCGCGACTGTATTTGTCCCTTGGAATATACACAAGGCAATTGCAAAAACGCCCCATCGGATCGACTGAATGGAACAGGCGTATTTGTTGACGCTCGTGCAAGGACACAATGCGTTCGGCCATTTTCAGTAAATTGTCGGTCGGGGTTTGCAGCAGCATATCTCGTGGGAAACCGCGCAAAACACCTGACAATGCTTTGCCGTCATGTGACTCCGGAGCAAAGTGGGAGTTATCAATAACCTTCTCTATGCGCTCTCTGACCAGCGGGATGGAATCGGGTGCTTCATCTTGTAGTGCACTTACAAATAAACCGACGATGCAGCTGATCCGGACAATATCGCCCGAAGACTTTCTATGTAGTAACAATATCAGGTCGGCATAATCCGACCGAATAATCGGAGATCGTTCATCGGTTTTACACAGAATGAGATTATGATCGAGTTTGGCAAGCGCGTTTTTCGTGCCTGTAGGGATAAGTGATTCGGCATCCCATTTAAGTTCTGCATTGAAGTCGCTGAACAGGCCAAGCGGAGGCAGATCAGATCTTGTGCCATTAAGGTTGACATCGGCAATGCCGAAGGTTGTGAATTGTTTTTCAGATAGCCAGTTTAGAAAAGCGGCAGGTTCCTCAATCTCATATTGCTCGCTCAGTGCGTCAAGGCGCTGATGCATGGCGTCGTTGTCGCTTTTTACCGCGCTCAGTGTGGCAAGCGTATGCCGTAGAGTCTGTTCGATGTCTTTTAATTGATCGTTGCCAATATGACTTATCTGTACATGCATGACAGACAGGCTTTGCCCGTTTTTGGAAGTCTGTTCTGAAAGCTCGTTAACGCTTGCAAACGAACCTGTTGCATCGAAACCAACATGTAGTACAGGATGAATAATCAGGTTAATTGAGTGCCCGCTGGAGAGTAGCGCGCTGCGGATACTGGCAACCAGATGAGGTTGATCGGTTGTTATCAGTTCAATGATCGTGTTGGGTGACTGCCAACCATCGCTGGCGATGACTGGATTCAGAATGCGCAGGCTGGTTGAATTGTCCTTATGTGCCAATAACAACTGCCAATGTGACAGCGCCAGACCATTAAGATCTTCTGCGTTTAGCAGCTCAAGATCGCTCACATGCGACGAATTGAAATAGGGTGGCAGAAAAGCAATAAAGTCGTCACGCCGGTGGTTCGCGATGTTGCTTGGTGTTGCCTTTATCACTGCCTCCAGCAGTGTCTCAAGGTTGGGGTCTATGCCCTTGAGCGTTTCTGACTGTTTTGCTGACATTGTCCGGCTGGTCCATTGAGCTGATTGGAGAGAGTAGCACCAAAGTTGTGCATAATTTCAGCCAATCAGCCCATCTGAATTTTGTCATAAAGTTACTTAATGCGCCGGTAACGGGAACCAGTTATCAGATCGAGTACTGTTTTCCGATTGCCTGCATTTGCTCAGGCTCCAGACGTGCGCCAAACTGCGTGACGAGTTTGGTAGCAGCTGCTCCTGCCAGCTCTCCACATTGTTCAAAAGAGAAGCCGTGTGTCATGCCATAAAGAAAGCTACCAGCATAGATATCGCCAGCACCGTTAGTGTCCACAGGCGTGACTTTCGCCGCTGGGATATCGATGGTTTTTTCGCCATCGAACAAGATTGCACCCTCTGCACCGCGGGTTATAGCAAATTGTCTGGCAATGCCTTTCATGCCATTAATGCAGTCGGCAATAGAGTCTGTCTCGAACATGGCTTGCGCTTCTTCAACGTTGGCGAACGCCATATCCAGACCATCACCAACGATTTCCAGTAAACCGTCTTTGAAGAATTTCACCATGTTGACATCTGACAAGGTGAGTGAGGTTTTGACACCTGCTTCAACGGCGGTTTTTCTCACTTCTATCGCTGCGTTTCTTGCCGCAATTTCGGGCACCAGATAGCCCTCTATATACGCTATTTTAGACGCGGCAATCGCTTTTTTATCGACTTCCCGAACGCTGATTCGCTGGGTGATACCAAGGAAAGTGTTCATGCTGCGCTGCGCATCTGGTGTAATTAATACGATGCATTTACCCGTTACACCGGGTTCGCGATTATCCAACCCCAGATTGCTGCTGACGCCGCAATCTTTTAAGTCGTTCATATAAAACGTGCCCGTGTCATCGTCCGCCACTTTGCATGAGTAGAATGTTTTACCACCCAGTTGCGCGCAGCCGATGACGGTGTTGGCAGCTGAGCCACCGCTGCAGCGCTTATCCTGCAGATTGCTGAGGCTTGCCAGAAGCTCATGATGACGATCCTCATCAATGAGGGTCATTAGGCTCTTTTCGACGGAAAGTGTCGCCAGCGTGTCATCGGAAACTTCAAATTCCATATCAACGAGTGCATTGCCCACTCCGTAAACGTCATATTCGGCCATTTCGGCTCCTGTGAAAGTGTTAGTCGCACATTATCGCTAGTTATGGGCCGGAAACCTATCTACAATTGAAAGTTTTCGCCAACAGAGGTTTTCATGCGTAGTCACTACTGCGGCGCGGTCAATACAGAGCATCTGGAAACAGAAGTCACTTTCTGTGGTTGGGCTCATCGGCGCCGCGACCACGGCGGGGTCATTTTCGTCGATTTACGCGATCACACAGGTCTGGTGCAGGTGGTCTTCGACCCTGACAGAGCAGAGGTTTTCGCGCGGGCCGAACAGGTCCGAAACGAATTTGTGCTCAAAATTGTTGGGCGGGTGCGTTCAAGACCGGAAGGCACGGTTAATCCGGACATGCCAACAGGCGAAGTAGAAGTGCTAGGGCTGGAGCTTGAAATTCTGAATAGAGCCGATACGCCGCCGTTCCAGCTCGACGACAACGATGTGTCTGAAGAGAATCGACTGCGCCATCGGTATATCGATTTGCGCAGGCCCATCATGCAAGATCGTTTAAGAATGAGAGCTCAGGTAACCAGTGAGCTTCGTCGTTTTCTCGATGCGCAGCAATTCATTGAAATCGAAACCCCGACGCTCACTCGGGCAACGCCGGAGGGTGCTCGCGACTATCTGGTGCCAAGCCGAACCCACCCGGGTAGTTTTTTCGCGCTCCCGCAATCGCCACAGCTGTTCAAACAGCTGCTCATGATGAGCGGTATGGATCGCTACTATCAAATTGCGCGCTGTTTCCGTGATGAAGACTTACGCGCCGATCGCCAGCCTGAATTCTCGCAGCTCGATATAGAAATGTCGTTTATCGATGAGTCAACCATCATGAACATGACCGAATCGATGGTGCGTAACCTGTTCGCCAAAGTCCTGGATGTAAAACTGCCCGATGAATTTCCGCATATGAGCTATGCGGAAGCCATGCGTGACTATGGTTCAGACAAGCCAGATTTACGCATACCACTGAAGCTCACTGAGCTTTCAGACTTAATGGCGAACGTCGAGTTCAAAGTATTCTCGGAGCCTGCAAAGAACGATGATGGTCGCGTTGCTGCGTTGCATGTGCCCGGTGGCGGCAAGCTAAGCCGTAAGGAAATCGACGTGTATACCGAATTTGTATCCCGTTACGGTGCGAAAGGGCTTGCGTATATAAAGTGCAACGAAGTTGCGAAAGGCCGAGAAGGCTTGCAATCACCGATTATCAAATTCTTCCCCGATGATGTGCTCGCTGCCATTGTCGAGCGCACGGGTGCAGCCGATGGCGATCTGATTTTCTTCGGTGCCGATAAAGCCACCGTGGTTGCTGATGCACTGGGTGCGTTGCGCGTTCAAGTTGGACAAGATATGGGTATGGTTGCCGATGAATGGCGCCCATTGTGGGTCGTTGATTTTCCAATGTTCGAGTGGGACGAGGGTGGTAAACGCTGGCATGCACTGCATCATCCGTTCACCGCACCCAGTGCTGAATCACTCGATGAGTGGTTGAAGCAGCTTGATGAGAACCCCGGCAATGTCTTATCACGCGCCTACGATATGGTGCTGAACGGTACCGAACTGGGTGGTGGTTCCATTCGTATCCACAGTACCGACATGCAGCAAAAGGCGCTCGATGTTCTTGGCATTGGTGAAGAGGAAGCGCGCGATAAGTTCGGCTTTCTGCTCGATGCGTTGAAGTACGGTGCACCTCCGCATGGTGGCATTGCATTTGGTCTCGATCGATTGATTATGTTAATGAGTGGTGCAACATCCATTCGCGACGTTATGGCTTTTCCTAAAACCCAATCGGCCAGTTGCTTGCTAACCAGTGCACCGAGTGAAGTATCCGATCAGCAAATGAAAGAGCTTCATTTGCGTCCGCGCCAACGCCCTCAGCCTGAATAGCGGAGGTGTGTCGGGTGCTGGGCTTTTTTGTATTCCTGTCACTCAATAAAGCATGACAGACTCAGTTCGCGATAGGCGGCCTGAGTCTGTTCTGGTTTTGGTTTATACAGGCAAGGGTGATGTGTTGCTGGTTCAGCGAGCAGATACAGCTGAGTTCTGGCAATCAATAACCGGTGGACTTGAGCACGAAGAGTCTGCGATCGCTGCAGCCAGACGCGAGTTAAAAGAGGAAACCGGAATTTGTCCGGAACAGCATGGCGCTGAGTTGATCGATCACCAACGCAGCTCGCTATTTGAAATTTCGGGCGTCTGGCGTAAACGGTATAGCCCCGAGCATACTCATAATCGTGAACATATTTTCAGCGTTCAGCTGCTCGAACCGGTTAAGCCGGATTTAAACGAGCACGAACATATCGATTTCGTTTGGTTGCCTGCAGAGCAAGCGAAAGAACGCGCAACATCACCGACCAATAAACGGGCTATTGAAGAAATCGTGCAAAAGCCTATGGCTCGGTAAACTTGTGCTTTCGTTTGCAGGCTATACGGACTATCACAAAGAGCGTGAGTATGGATGACACTGCATTACCGGTTAAAACCCGCGCTCTAACTATTGATACAACGAAGGGCCATAGTCTTACTGCAAACGTATATGAACCCAACGTCGGTATGCTTGGCGACGTGGTTATAGCCCCGGCCATGGCGGTCAAACAATCGTTTTACGCAGCGTTCGCATGCTATCTGGCAGAGCAAGGTTATCGCGTGTGGACTTTCGATTACCATGGTATTGGTGCGTCCTGGCAGGGACCCAAGCGTGCGTGTACAGCAGACATCACCAGTTGGGTTGAGAATGATTTTGCTGCTGTTTTGAATCACGCGACATCTGATCACGCTACATCGGGGACTGATCATCTACCACTTTTTGTTGTGGGGCATAGTTTGGGTGGCTTGGTCGCGCCATTGTTGCGTTCTGCAGATAGGATTAGTGGCATTGTTAATATCTCGGTGGGCAGTGGTGCCAAGCAGTATTTAACGCCACGGCTACAACGCTCCTCACCTTTTTTGTGGCACGTGCTTGCACCGGCGTGTTGTGCAATCTTTGGTTATTTTCCGGGGTCTCGCATAGGCGTTATGGGTGATATTCCGCGTAACGCATTAAATCAATGGAAGCGTTGGTGTTTAAACCCGGAATACTTGCTGGCCTGTGAGCCAGACGTAAAAGCTGCTTATGCCAGTGTCAATTGCCCTGTGTTGAGCCTGTTCTTTACAGATGACGAATTGCTGCAAGAAGCGGGAGCGCGTTGGTTGCATGATGCCTATGCCAGTGCGGCATTGGATTATCGGTACATAAACCCCGGCGAGGTTGGGTTAAAAAAAATAGGGCACTTCGGTTTTTTCAAGAAACGCGAGGGGCGTGTGCTCTGGCCTGCGGTGAGCGATTGGTTGAGCGAACAGCGAGTTGACCATAAGCGTTGATCTGTATTGAATGTACGAATCTGTTTTCCTGAAAAGCATTGAAGGATTTGTTTTTTGTAACGGTCGAGAGAATCAAAGGCTACAAGAGTGCGAACACTAACACGCGCTCTGTTGGTGGGTTTACAATGCGGTTTTGGCCTATGTGGCCGCGACTAAACCTTTCCGCCCACATAAACAAGCGCAAATGAAGCAGCTCAAATGAACCAGCGTCGCACCGAAACCGTCGTATTGGTACCCGGCATGTACTCGCCAAGACTCACGATGCAACCCTTGGCGAGTAGGCTACGCAAGCACGGTTACAAAACACTTGTGTTTTCGAATCGCTACTTATTGCGAACACCACTTCAAAATGGCCAAAGACTAGTCGCTTTTTTAAAAGCCACGCCGGGCGATACCATCCATCTGGTTGGTCACAGCCTCGGTGGCGTGGTAATTTTGCACGCATTGAAATTGAATGCGGATGCGCCTCCAGCGGACCAATTTGCTGGCGGTAAGGTTGTGCTAATTGGCAGTCCGGTGCGTGGCAATGCGTTGGCCCGAAAACTCGTAGCGCGACCGATGGTTGGGTGGATTCTGGGTCGTAGCGTAAAAGACGGACTTCTAGGGCCATCTCCGGATGAACTCAACCACAGAGACACAGGTGTTATATGTGGCTCATCGCCGCGCGGGCTTGCAGCACTCGTGTATAAACCAACGGAAACCAACGATGGTCTGGTCATGCTCTCAGAGACCAGATTGGATCAGGCCAAAGACTCGGTTTGCATCCCACAATCCCACGCATTAATGCTATTTTCCAAACTCAGCACCGATTTGACACTACAATTTCTGCAACACGGCCGTTTTGTTGCAAAATAGCGGATAGGCCCGATTCGGGTGTATACCCGATAAGCTCACAAAGAAACACGCGAATCAGTCATAGGCACAGCAGCATAAGTGGGTTGTGTCGGTTGAGCTGCTCAAATTTTAAACACAGGTAAACGAGGTAGTTATGGCCGGACACAGTAAATGGGCCAATATTCAGCATCGAAAGAATGCGCAGGATGCCAAGCGTGGCAAATTGTTCACCAAGCTCATCCGTGAAATCAATGTCGCGGCGCGCATGGGTGGCTCCGACCTGGCTTCCAATCCGCGCCTGCGTCTGGCTGTTGATAAAGCTCTTGGCGGCAACATGACCAAAGACACCATTGAACGTGCCATTAAAAAAGGTGCGGGTGAGCTTGAAGGGGTTAATTACGAAGAAAACCGTTACGAAGGTTATGGCGTGAATGGCGTTGCCATTATGGTTGACACCATGACAGACAATGGTAATCGCACTGTATCGGAGGTGAAGCATGCGTTTACAAAGCATGGCGGAAATCTTGGTGCCGTGGGGTCGGTGGCGTATCTGTTCAGTAAAGTTGGCACGCTGAATTACCCAGAGGGTTCTGACGAAGATGCCATTATGGAAGCCGCTTTGGAAGCCGGTGCAGAAGATGTGCTAACCGATGAAGATGGTTCCATAGAAGTCACCACCAGCGAAGAGGCTTTTGTTGATGTCAAAGAAGCCATGACAGCTGCAGGTTTTGAACCCGAGCACTCAGAGGTGACCATGAAAGCTTCAACCGATGTTGAGCTGGATGTTGAGCAAGCGCAAAAACTATTGAAACTTATCGATGTGTTAGAAGATCTTGACGATGTACAAGATGTGTATACCAACGCAGACATTCCACCTGAGGCTTACGCTTGAGCCCAACCGAAAAACGAACGGTTCGGGTCCTGGGTATTGATCCTGGTTCCACCATCACCGGTTACGGCATCATCGATTCCAACGGCGCCCGCAGCGTATACGTAGCGCATGGCCACATCCGTGTTAAAGGCGATTCCTTTCCCGATAAGCTGGGCCATATTCACAGTGAATTAATCGACGTGATAGACCAGTGGCACCCGGAACAATCGGCCATTGAGCAGGTGTTTCTAAGCAATAACCCCATGTCGGCGTTAAAGCTTGGTCAGGCACGCGGTGCAGCGATTACCGCTTTGGTTACCAGAGGATTACCGGTGAGTGAATACGCGGCACGTTCAGTCAAACAAGTGGTAACCGGAACAGGCAGTTCAGCCAAAGAACAAGTACAAATTATGGTTAAGTCGCTGCTGGGTCTTAATCGTCCGGTGCAAGTCGATGCGGCTGATGGCTTGGCGATTGCGATCTGCCATGCACACTCTGGATTAAATGCCCTTAAAGGCCAACCTGCGCCACGGCGTCGACAGCGCGGCAGAGGTCTGCGGTTATGATTGGAAGATTGATATGATCGGGCGATTAAACGGTACGCTGCTCGAAAAAAATCCACCTGCGTTGTTGGTTAGCGTGCAAGGTGTTGGCTATGAAGTCGATGTTCCCATGTCGACTTTTTACGGCTTACCCAATGTGGGTGAACCGATCGAATTACATACCCATTTCGTTGTGCGTGAAGATGCTCAGCTGCTTTTCGGTTTTGCCAGCAAACATGAACGAGCACTTTTCAGAGCTTTGCTTAAAGTTAATGGCGTGGGTGCGAAAGTCGCGCTTTCAATCTTGTCGGGCATGACAGCAGAAGAATTTTTCCAATGCGTTGCATCCAAAGATGCTGTTGCATTAACCCGTGTTCCCGGTATTGGCAAAAAAACCGCTGAACGTTTGCTGGTTGAAATGCAGGATAAAGTCGACGCTTTGGCAGGTGGTTCGGTTCAGGCGGGTTTACCCGTAGAGCTTGAGACCAGTGCGCGAGAACAGGCTGGTGATGCGCTTATGGCGCTGGGTTATAAAGTCACAGAAACCAAACGCTTACTGGACAAAACGGCGGTGGATGGGCAGAGTGTTGAAGAAATGATCCGCGCGGCACTTCGAGGTGCATCGTCTTAAGCGATTGGCCGACAAGCGTTCACCGATGCAATCACAGACTCGACCAAAAACACAATACATGAGCTACGTTAAAAAACGGCAGCTCAAACCAACAGACAACGCTTAATGAGTGATTTAACCGAAGCTGATCGTCTTATCTCAGCAGCATCAAAAAGCGATGACGCGCAAGAGCGCGCGATGCGGCCAAAACAATTGGCCGACTATCGTGGACAGGATGCGGTCACAGAGCAAATGTCGCTTTTTATTGAGGCGGCAAAACTGCGATCTGAGGCACTCGACCATGTATTGCTGTTCGGTCCGCCCGGCTTGGGTAAAACCACACTGGCCAACATTATCGCGAACGAACTCGATGTGCGAATGTTGCACACCTCTGGCCCAGTGTTGGAACGCCCTGGCGATCTTGCTGCTATTTTGACCAATCTTGAGCCCAATGATGTGCTGTTCATCGATGAAATTCATCGCATGACGCCGCTGGTAGAAGAGGTGTTGTATCCGGCAATGGAGGATTACCAAATCGATATTATGACCGGTGAGGGTGTATCGGCTCGTTCGTTCAAAATCGATTTGCCGCCGTTTACACTGGTTGGCGCAACCACTCGGGCGGGTTTGTTAACTGCGCCTTTGAGAGACCGTTTTGGCATCGTGCAGCGTCTGGAATTCTATGCCGCCAAAGATTTGGCTGGTATCGTTTCACGTTCTGCCGGGTTACTCGGGGCCAAAATAGATGAAGGTGGTTGCGGTGAAATTGCGCGTCGGGCACGCGGCACGCCGCGCATAGCGAATCGGTTGCTGCGCCGAGTCCGTGATTTCGCAGATATCAGGGCCGACGGCCATATCAATGCAGAAGTAGCAGATGCTGCATTAAACTTGTTGAAAGTCGACCGGTTAGGGCTTGATGGTATGGATAGAAAGCTCTTGCATGCCATTATTAACAAATTCGATGGTGGGCCTGTGGGCGTGGATAACCTTGGGGCTGCATTAAGTGAAGAGCCCGGTACCATCGAAGAGGTCATTGAGCCCTATTTGATACAACAGGGATTGATCATGCGAACCCCACGCGGTCGCGTGGTCACGGCCAATGCTTACCGTATATTCGGGTTGGAAGTGCCTGAGGAAAAAACGTTGTGACAGGACAGTTTTGCTCGCCAATGGTCCTATGGCGTTAAAAACTGAGAAATTTCCTCATGGTAAGGGCCTTACTTACTGTATTTCATAACATTTCTCTGTAATACTTGCGCATGCGTCAATTCTCATTACCGGTACGTATCTATATCGAAGATACGGACGCGGGTGGTATCGTTTATTACGCTAACTACCTGCGGTATATGGAGAGGGCGAGAACGGAAAGCCTGCGCCATGCCGGAGTCGATCTTGATCTATGGCACCGGCAGCATAGACGCCTGTTTGTTGTGCGCTCAGTGGTGGTCGATTACCACATGCCTGCACGCTACGATGATCAATTGATGGTGGACGCAAATATCGTGACCTTAAGACCCGCGAGTATCGTGATGGAACAACCTGTGTTCAGAAATGATCAACTATTGATATCGTCAACCGTAAAGCTGGCGTGTGTAGATGCGGATACGCTCACGCCTACAGCCATACCGAAACCAATCAGAGAGGCGATGACTCGTGAACAATGATATGTCAATTCTGCAACTGGTCGCGAACGCGAGTCTGGTTGTGCAGGGTGTGATGGTCATATTGTTATTGGCATCTGTAATGTCGTGGGCATTGATCATTGGCAAGAGCCGGCAGTTGCGCAGAGCGCGCTTGCTGGCTGAAGAATTCGAGGAAGATTTCTGGGGTTCGTCAGATATCTCTGGTACTTATTCGCAATTAACCATGCGTCGGGGTACGCTGGACGGGCTCGAACGCATATTTGAAGCCGGATTTTCCGAATTTGGCAGGCTTCGACGTAAAACCTCGAACGATGAGGTCATTATGGATGGTTCTGGCAGGGCGATGCGAATTGCGGTGTCCAGAGAGGCCGATATTGTTGAGCAACATTTGCCGTTTTTGGCATCAGTCGGCTCTGTCAGTCCTTATATTGGACTGTTCGGCACGGTGTGGGGCATTATGAATTCGTTCACGGCGCTCGGAAATGTTCAGCAGGCAACGCTTGCCATGGTTGCACCCGGCATAGCAGAAGCACTGATAGCAACGGCAATCGGTTTGTTTGCGGCAATACCCGCGGTTATTTTTTACAACCGTTTTGCAACCGAGATAGATCGCCTGCTGAATCGTTATGAAAATTTCAGCGAAGAGTTTTCCACCGTGCTGCAGCGGCAGGCTATTCGTCGTTCGCGCCAGGATCAGGACGAACTGTGATTAACCCCGTTTTACAAGTTGTATCGTTTTATACCCTAATAGCGCATGAGTTGAATGCATTACGCACCCGGTTGGTGGCTAACAGATGAGACAGGTTCGTCCAGTTCGTCGTAAGCGACGACAAATGGCAGAGATAAACGTCGTGCCGTACATCGACGTTATGCTGGTGCTGCTGGTGATATTCATGATTACCGCGCCTCTGTTACGCACAGGTGTTGATATCGATTTGCCGGATGCCGATGCCTCGCCCATTGCTAACGACGGAGAAGCGAGTGAACCGTTAGTGCTCACTGTTGATAAAGATGGTGCGTGGTACTTGAATATCGGCGACGATCCCGAAGCCAGTATGGAACCGGCCGCGGTGCAAGCGTTGGCGGCTGCCGCGTTAATTCAAAACCCCGATAGACGTGTACTGGTTGCAGGTGACACAGCCGTTGAGTACGGCGATGTTATGCAAGCTATGGTTGCGCTGCAACTGGCCGGTGCCCCGGAAGTTGGCCTGATGTCGGAACCACCGCGCTAACGCCATGTTTGCGCTACTTAAAAAACACCCGATTGCTAGCGTATTCTCTGTGTTGTTACACGGTGGATTGATTGCTGCGTTGTTGTTCAAAGTTGCTGAGCATCGCCAACCATCGGTCGGTGCACAGGAACCGGCGCCCATTAGCGCGGTTGTGGTCAGTGCCGAAGACATTCAAGCCAACCTTGAAAAGCTTGAAGCCGCCGAACAAGCCGTTGCTGATGAACGTGCGGCAGAACAAGCAGCAGCGGCCGAAACGTTAGCAGCACTGGAGCAAGCAAGAGAGGCTGCTGAGCAACGACTCGCCGAAGCGGAAGAGCTGACAGCACAACAGCGTGAAGCATCTGAAGCTGAAAAACAACGCATAGAGGAGTTGCAATCTGAAGCACTCGCTTTAGAACAGCAGCGACAAATACAGGAATCCAAAGCGGCAGCTGAGCAGGCGCGAGCGCAAGCCTTACGTGAACAAGAAAAAAGTTTAACAGCGCAGCAAGTTGCGGAACGTGAAGCTGAACTTGAGCGCTTGAAACAGGAGCGTTTACGCGAAGAAGATCGTATCAAGGCTGCGCAGGAACGAGTTGAACTGGAAACGCAACGCATAGAATCAGCGCGCGAACAGGCGGAACTGGACAGACAACGTGCTTTACAGGAACAACGTGAAGCCGAACAACGCAACCGAGAATTGCAGGCAGAAGCTGCACAAGTCGAGGCTGAAAAAGCCAGAGCCGCTGAAGAAAAAGCCCGACTCGAAGAACAAGCCAAAGCAGCAGAAGCCAACCGGCAGCGCTTGTTGGAAGAGAACGAGCGCGCCGAGCAGGAACGCTTGCTGATACTCGAACAGAAGCGTCAGGCTGAGCTCGAACGCGAAAAAGCACTGGCTGAAAAAGAAGAAGCTGAACGTGAGCGTCAGCGCGTTTTAGAAGAGCAACGGGAAGCTGAGGAAGCGCGCTTAAAAGAACAGGCAGAGGAAGAGCGTCGTTTAGCTGAATTGGAACGCGAACGTCAGCAAATTCTGGCAGAGGAAGAGCGTCTCCGCTTGGAACAACAGGCCATTGAAGAACGCCGTCTGGCCGAATTGGAACGGGCGCGTTTAGCCGAAGAACTCGCCGCTGCAGAAGCAGAAAAGCAACGCGTTGCCGAAGAGGCGAAAATTCTTGCCGAGCAGGAACGTATCCGCGTAGAGGAGCTCGAGGCCAAAGAAGCTGCCCAAGCCGCTGCGGCCGCGTTGGCTTTGGAGCGTGCACTTGCAGCCGAGCAGGAAGCTGAACAATTGCGTTTAGCTGCTGAGCAGCAACAGCAAGAGGCTTTGGCAGAAAAACAGCGATTGGCTGAAGAAGCCGAGCAAAAGCGGATTGCAGAAGAACAACGTTTGGCAGAACTTGAAGAGCAAATACGACTGGAACAAGCCCGTGCTGAAGCCGAGCGTTTGCGTATTGAGCAGGAACGACTGGAAGCTCAACTTGCCGAGCAACAGCGCCAGGAAGCGTTGCGCCAGCAAGCTGAATTAGAAGAACAGCAGCGTCAGGAAGAAGCACGCCAGCAAGCTGAACTGGAAGAACAACGTCGTCAGGAAGAGGCACGTCAGCAAGCTGAATTAGAAGAGCAACGTCGACAGGAAGAAGCCCGCAAGCAAGCGGAGTTAGCAGAGCAACAACGGCTGGAAGCTGCGCGCAAACAGGCAGAGCTTGAAGAGCAACAGCGACAGGAAGAAGCAGCCAGACAGGCTCGCATTGCAGAAGAGCAACGAGCGCAAGCTGAAAGAGAACGTGTGGCAGCACAAAGACGAGCGCAAGCAGCCGCAGAGAAAAAAGCCGAAGAAGCCCGATTAGCGGCTTTAGCGCAGCAGCGAGAAGAAGAATCTGCGTTGGCGAAACGCCGCCGAACGGAAGAGGCACAATTACGAAGAAGATATCACGGTGCCATTCGAAGCCGTGTTGAAGGAAAATGGCGACGTCCGAAAGGTATTGGCGGCAATGTGGTGTGTGATGTAAGCGTAATCCAATTGCCGAGCGGTGAAATTAACGATGTTGAAGTGACATCCTGTACACCAAACAACCGAGCGTTAAGAAAATCAGTTGAGAACGCGGTTTGGGCTGCCAACCCGTTGCCTGCAGCGCCCAGACCTAGTCTGTTTGATAATCGGTTGAAATTTCGCTTCAATCCGCGCGGCTAAAAATGGCCGACAACGTCGATGAGGTGGTTGATAACAATCGCTTTTCAGGCGGTGTTCAGCTTTCGATGTACAGCTACGATGAACCAGAATGGGTGTGCTATCAGAGATCGCATGAGTAATAGAATCATGGGTAATAGAAAACAGTTTCATTTCATCAGCAAAGTAACCTGCTCTTTGTTTGCCGTGTTGTGCCTCTGGGTTGTGGCTGTTTCCAATGTGCACGCGGTTATAGAGATTGAAATTACGCAAGGTGGTGAAAGTGCTATTCCCATAGCCATAGTTCCATTTGGCTGGAACCAGGCCGGTCAGCCACCGGAAGATATTGCCGGGATTATCAGCGCCGACTTGCAACGCAGTGGCACTTTTTCTCCGTTGAATCGCGAAGATCTTATTGGCTCGCCGGTGAGTGGCGACATACCTCGTTACGGTAACTGGCGACTTGCTGGCGCAGAGTTTTTGTTGATCGGATCAGTTGGTAAAAGTGGTTCTAACTACAGTGTGGAATTTCAGTTATTCGATGTGAGCCAGCAGCGCTTACTTACCGGCTTCAATTTCAAAGTAACCGATCAAACCTTGCGTAATGCCGCGCATCAAATTGCTGATGAAGTCTTTGAAGAAGTGCTGGGTATAAGAGGCGCTTTTAACACGCAAATAGCGTTTGTGTCTGTTGAGGGTGAGGCACGCCAGAAAAGCTACAAACTGCAACTCGCTGATGCTGACGGTCAAAATCCACAAGCCATGTTGACATCACCGCGTCCCATTTTATCGCCATCGTGGGCACCCGATGGAGTACGTATTGCTTATGTCTCATTCGAGAATCGCAACCAATCGGCCATATACGTACAGGACCGTCAACGGGGCAGTCGCAAGAAAGTGATATCCAAAGCAGGCATCAATGGTGCGCCCAGTTGGTCACCCGATGGCAAACGACTGGCGGTGACATTATCGTTTGAGGGTAACCCCGACATATATGTGTTGAACGTTGATGGTGGTCAAACGCGTCGGATTACCACCAGCCCAGCTATTGATACTGAAGCCGTCTGGGCCGACGATCAAACACTCATTTTTACATCCGATCGCAGTGGTGGGCCGCAGCTTTATGAAGTGTCTGCGTCTGGTGGTCGTGCTGAGCGAATTACGTTTGAAGGTAATTACAATGCGAGCGCAACCGTTTCGTCCGATGGAATGAACATCGCTTTCGTACACGGCAGTGAAATTGGCTATCAAATCGGTGCGCTCGACAGAGAATCCGGTTTGTTTCAAACGCTGACTGATGGAACTCTGGACGAATCTCCAAGCTTCGCACCGAATGGACAAATGATAATTTACGCCACGGAAAAAGGTGGTCGAGGCACGCTCGGCGCTGTATCACTTGATGGTAGTGTTGTTCAGAGTTTGTCTTTAGATACTGGTGGCGTGCGTGAGCCTGCATGGTCACCATTCACCAACTAAACTCATGGTCAGTGTTAATGCCTCGGAGTCAGGAATGAAAAAAACAGCAGCGATTACATGCACCATCCTCGTTAGCATGTTGCTGGGCGCATGCGGCACCAATCCATCACGCTCAAATAACGGTAATGCCACCGTTCAACAAGCTACCGTCAACCCGGTGACCATTGATGGCATCGATGATGGCAGCCAGATCGATCCGGATTCCATTGCGGGCAAAGCGCCAAAGGAGCGGGTGATATTTTTCGATTTCAATAAATCGGAGATACGACCTGAATACCTGGACATCATTACCCAGCATGGTCGTTACTTGGCGCAAAACCCGACGGGTCGGGCGCGATTGGAAGGGCATACCGACGAACGCGGAACACGTGAATACAATATTGCACTGGGCGAAGCACGAGCAAAGACGATTGCCAGGATGCTGCAGTTACAAGGTGTGAGCTCTGCGCAAACCCGCGCAGTGAGCTATGGCGAAGAGCTACCTGTGGACGAAGCGCACAATGAATCGGCGTGGTCGAAAAACCGCCGCGTGAACATTATCTATGAAGTTGAGGTGCAAAACTGAGTATGCGTTTAACGTCGTCAAGCAACTTATCGGTAAAGCAAATTGTTGCGCTAGTGCTCGCGTTTTGTGTGTTGGGTACAACCGATGCCTATGCGCAAGGACGTGCGAGACTATCCGATGTTGATGCCCGATTGCAACGAGTTGAAAAAGTACTCGATCAATCATTACTGAATTTATTGCAACAGATTGAAGGTTTGCAGGGTGAGGTCAGGGTACTGCGTGGCGAAATTGAAAATCTGAACAACGATATTGCCACGCTTCAAAAGCGTAACCGAGATCTTTATAACGATACGGATAGACGTATTTCCGATTTGGAATCGGTGGGCTCCAGCTCCGAGTTGCCTGCACTGGACGATGAGCTTGCTGAAGAACCCATTCAGCCCATAGACGACCAACCCGTGTTCGTCGCGGAAACCCCGGCCATTCCTCAGCCAAGGGCTAACTCCGGGTCCAGTGGGCCTGCACCGCCAGTATCCCCGGTTGGTGCGAACACCCGCGCTGCCAGTGCAGCTGAAAAAGCCAGCTACACCAAAGCATACGACTTGCTAGCCAAAGGCAACAATGCTGAAGCCGTGAAGCTCTTTGATCAATTTTTACGCGATTATCCGGATGGGCCGTTCTCCGACAATGCGTGGTATTGGCAAGGCGAGGCAAAGTACGCCGATCGTGCCTTCGACAACGCGTTGTACAATTTTTCGGTGGTGGTCGAGTTTTTTCCAAATAGCCCCAAAGTGCCTGATTCCAGGCTGAAAATTGGCTATGCTCTTTATGAGCAACAACGCTATGGTGAGGCAAAACAGGTGTTAACCGGCGTCACGAATGACTACCCCGGTCGCTCTGCAGCAGTGCTTGCGCGCAAACGATTACAGCAAATGACCAGAGAAGGTCAATAAACGAGGAAAAGTTGCGCCACTAGGCGGCCGGTTTGTTGTATTATTCGGCGCTTGGTTAATTAAGTGTGTGTCGACCCGATGCACGCTGTATCAGTAAGGTTCAATGGCTACATTGAGCTGGCAAATCAAAGTAGGGGCGTTAGCTCAGTTGGTAGAGCATCTGACTTTTAATCAGGTGGTCGCAGGTTCGAATCCTGCACGCCCCACCATCTTTTAAAACGAAGAGCCAGAGTCTGGTTCTACCGCTCAAACAGTTCTTCCACTTCGTTATCATGCTTTTCCTGAGCAGCTAATGCCTTGTTCGATGCATTGACTATCGGCAATGGGTCGAGTTGCTTCCATAACGGACTCAC
>CAKZUP010000006.1 GCA_937922945.1 uncultured Granulosicoccaceae bacterium | reverse complement strand
TCGTCTCGGCTCATTGTGGTAAAGAATAATCAGGCATAAAACGCTGGGGAAAGCCAGAAGATGTGAAAAAACGTGGTTAAATGGTTGCAATCGTCAGATGCAAGCTTTGTTGACCGGGTCCATTTTCCTTGTCGATGGTGGGCATAAGGTACTCTGACTGCTATCTTGAACCTATCGCGTTAAACATACTGGTAAAACGATGAGCGAGAACAAAGAATACGACGAACGTACCCCTTATCAGTTGCCTTTTCCAAAAGAGGCACAAACTGAAATTGTTATCCCCAATGCCATTCCAGATGACGATCGCTTGTGGGTTCCGCAGGCAGAGAATGTCTGGTTACGGCCACTGTGCCTTAATCGCTCGCAAGGGTACTGGATGAATCTGTTAAAGGTCACCAAGTCTGGTGTACTTTCGCGCCATCGACACCCGCAGCCAGTGCACGGTTGGGTGCTTAAAGGACGATGGCACTATCTGGAGCACGATTGGATGGCCGAAGAAGGTTCTTATGTCTATGAACCGCCGGGGGAAACGCACACGTTGGTTGTGCCTGAAGGTGTTGACGAAATGATTACTTATTTTCAGGTTAATGGTGTTATGTGCTATGTCGACCCGTGGGGTAAGGTTCTGGGTTATGAAGATGTGTTCACCAAAATTGATATGTGTCGTGCGCACTATACCGCCGTTGGTTTGGGTGAAGACTTCGTGGATCAATTCATACGCTAACTAATAGATTTATAATTTTCGCATTTTATAGTCTCAGAATCACTACGTCATCCGATTCAAAGCACTTTGTCTTCTTGCGTTTTTCGTAAACTAGATATTCAACCCTTATGGCCATAGGTTCAACGATTTATAAAGTCGCAATGAATATTGCTGATATGAATCGCCACTATTACCAACAGCATGATCTTACTGTTGCTCAACATCCATCGGAAAACGATTTTCGATTTGTTGTGCGTTTAGTTGCATTCGCATTAAATGCCAATGAGAAACTTAGCTTTACAAAAGGTTTAAACACCGATGATGAGCCTGAGCTGTGGCAAAAATCATTATCCGATGAAATTGAGCTATGGGTCGATTTTGGTCAGGTGGATGAGAAACGCATTCGCAAGGCGTGTGGCAAGGCGAAAGCAGTCAGGCTGTATACTTATAGTCAACGAAAGTCGAGTGTTTGGTGGGAACAAAACAAATCAAAGCTGAGTCGTTACACTAATTTGAGTGTTTATCATTTACACGCCGAAGGGTGCGAAGCGTTAATTGATCGTAAAATGGATTTACAGTGCAATATCGACGACGATCAACTGCTATTGGCGTCAGATAAGCACAGCGTGACAATACGTGTTGAGAAATTGGAAACTGAGCCTTAGTCGCAAACCCATAAAGCTAGGCCGTAACCCAGTAAGTCTCGTATTCAAACGCACTAATTTGCCGTTCAAATTCCTGTTGTTCAGCATGCTTAATGGCCGAGAATGCGGTTTGAAATAATTCGCCAAAATAAGATTGTACAAATTCAGATTGCTCGAACGATGCTAATGATTCCTGCCACGTTGCAGGCAAAGTGCGTTTGCTATGTTGGCTGGTTTCCGTGGTTGGATCTGCCGGGGTAAGTTGGTTGTCCAGTCCGAATAGCATGCCGCCGAGAATAGCAGCCTGGACCAAATATGGGTTTGCGTCTGCACCGGCAACCCGGTGTTCTATTCGCCGTGCTTTGGGCGCACCATTGGGAATGCGTAGTGCGACATACCGGTTCTCGTAACCCCAGCTTGGTGTTACTGGTGCATGACTACCGGCTATAAATCGTCGATAAGAGTTTCTGTGTGGAGCGAACATGAGCATGCACTCGGGCAAAGTTGTCGCAAGCCCTGCAATGGCGTGACGTAGTTGATCTGTTCCAAGCTCAGTGCCGTTGTCAAAAATATTATGGCCTGCCTCATCCAATAAACTGGTATGGATGTGTAATCCATTGCCATCGTGCTCGGCAAACGGCTTAGCCATAAACGATGCGATATAGCCATGTTTTTGAGCAACGCCTTTTATCACCCGTTTAATGAGCTGTGTGCTGTCCGCAACTTGAACCGGGTCGTTTAAGTGCGCCAAGTTAGCCTCGTATTGACCGGGGCTCAGTTCTTTAACGATACCATCGAGTGGGAGTTGCATAGCATCTGCAGTGTCGCGGATTTCATAAATGAGTGCTGCTTGCTCCTGCATCGCATCAACACCGAACAGCTGGCCACCGGTGTGCAAGCGTCCGTTGCCGCGAGTATTCGGTAACACCGGCACGCCCTGATTGTCCAGATCTTCTGTAAAAAGATGAAACTCTAATTCCGGCGCGCTAACGGGTTGTAAGCCACGCGCCTGATACTGCGCAACGATTTTTTTCAACACAACTCGAGGGTCTGCACCCCAGGGTGTGTTATCAGTATCCTGTAGCTGCATACACAATTGTGCTGTGGGGCGTTTAAGCCAGGGTAGGCGTCGAAGGCTTTGAATTATTGGGGTGCATATACCGTCGCCGTCGTTGGTTTTAGCGCAAAGTGATGCCACATCACGTCCCCAGATGTCAGGCGTTACACTGGTAAGCGGCATTTTAAATTCACCGTTTTGAAACAGCGACTCCAATTCGTTTGGGCGAATCCATTTACCGCGCAACACACCGTTTAAATCGGTCAGGAAAACTTCTATGGTGTCAAGATCAGGGTTGTTTTTCAGAAACGTTCTGGCCTGCTCCAATGCGCTACTCTTTTCCAGTGCACTAGTCATTAAGTTGTTACCCGATTCTCATTCTGTCGCGTTTGTCGGTGTTACGTATTTCGCTAACCACTGCTTTAATGTTTGCGCATGCTGGTTCTGAATTCGGTTACCGGATTGCAGAAACGTGTAGCCATAGCCGTGCAGTTTATTATGGTAGGGCGCTACCAGTAACCCGCTATTGATTTCGTTGTTCATCATAGCATCTGCGAGGATAAAGCCCTGACCGTCGATGGCCGCTTGCACGCGCACATTAGCATCGCTGATAACGCGTCGGGGGTTGGATAGCTGCGGTGCATCGAGTTTATAAGGACTGGCGTCGATACTGGCGTTAATCCATTCCTGCCATAAATCCTGTTGCCGGTCTTCACACAATAACGGTACGTCTGAAAATGTTAATGCAGAGTTGCTTTGTGCAAATGGGTGAGTTGCGTTTTCGATATGGTAGCGGCTAAGTAGCTCGGGGCTTGCAACGGGAAACAAAGCCATCGGAATTTGTCCGAACTGATGACGCGACAGCGCTGACCCACAGGCACCCCAACGTATCGCAAGATCAACGTCGTTGAGAGTAAAGTCGGCCGAATTCACCGAGTGCTGCAGCATTACTTGTACGTCGGGGAACTGTTCATTAAACGCGCTGATGTGCTTTGATAACCATCGTGCAGCAACGTAAGTTGTGGCTGCCACGGTAACACCCGTTTGTGCAGTATCGTCCTCTATTCGCAATAACGTTTCATTGAGGTCGCGAAACAGGCTTTGCGTGGTTTGCAGCAACATTTGTCCATTATCGGTCAGGTACACCTGCCGTACGGTTCTTTTGAACAAATCACACTGCAAATGAGCTTCGAGTTTTCGAATCTGGTAGCTGATAGCACCCTTGGTGATACACAGTTCATCAGCCGCGTGGCTGAAGCTTAAGTGCCGGGCGGCTGCTTCAAAGGCTTTGAGGCCATCAAGTGGTGGTAGGTGATGCTTCATGAGCGCTATTATGGTTTAAATTAATTAAACTATAAAGCAGTATATTCGGTTTGTCATCGGCGCCCATGTTGGTGAAAATGCAGTAAATCAGTGGGAATCTGTCTATGAATCAGCGTATTAATTCACACGCTCGTGT
>CAKZUP010000005.1 GCA_937922945.1 uncultured Granulosicoccaceae bacterium | reverse complement strand
AAATTAATTGCCCAATATTGCCGATATCGCTTGAGCCTTGGCAGACAATTCGCTATCCTTCTCCGGCTAAGCGTTAGTAAATGAATATTTCGGAGTTTTCGATGTCTAGAGTGTGCCAAGTCACCGGCAAAGCGCCAATGTCCGGCAACAACGTGTCACACGCCAAGAACCGGCGGCGTCGGCGTTTTTTGCCAAATTTACACACCCACCGGTTTTGGGTAGCCAGCGAGAATCGTTTCGTGACATTGCGGTTGTCTTCGAAAGGCATGCGCATCATCGATAAGCGCGGTATAGACGCCGTGCTCAAAGATATCCGCGCTGGTAAAGCTGCCTAGTACGCGCAGGCCACACCCGGGCAACTTCCCGGGCAAGTTGTAGACAAGAGCAGGAAAGAATTATGCGAGACAAAATCAAAATGGTATCGAGTGCGGGTACAGGTCATTTCTACACGACCACAAAGAACAAGCGCACCATGACCGAAAAGCTTGAGATGAAGAAGTTTGATCCTAAAGTGCGTAAGCACGTGATGTACAAAGAATCAAAGATCAAGTAAATCGTTTTCCGCTCAGCTAGCTTCCATGAAGCTGGCTTGGCTAGAGTTAGCTTGGTAAAACCAGTTTAGTAAAAATCAGCTTGGTAGAAATCAGCTTAGTTGAAGCAAGCCAGATAAAAGCGCTGACGTTGTAACCAGAGCACATCAGATCGTCTATACGCTTTCTGTTGTGTGCATCGATTGGTCGCGTAACCTCTGAACTCGAAGGCATTGCAATGGGTTAGTGATAGTCAAGCACTCATCTGTTAGTTAAAACCCGATTTTTATCGGGTTTTTTTGTGCCTCTTTTTTGTACTTACTATTTTGCGCCTGAGCGTTTTGCACAGGCAAATATCACTGGACGTTGTGATGGACAAAGTTTTTATTAAGCAATTGGAAGTTGATGCCATTATTGGTATCTATGATTTTGAACGCACCGAGAAGCAACCGGTGGTGTTCGATATTGAAATGGCATGGGACATTGAACTTGCCGCCAAATCAGAAAGTATTGACGATGCGTTGAATTACAAAACGTTGTCAGATCAGTTGACAGAATACGTCGGCAATAGCCAGTTTCAACTGATTGAAACGCTTGCCGAGTCCGTCGCCCAAATTATCCTCAACGAGTATCAGGTACAGTGGCTGCGTCTGACTTTATTCAAGCCGAATGCATTGGCTGGCGATACCAATGTTGGTGTTGAGATTACCCGTGCCCGTAAGCAGAATCAGCACCGTCCTGGATTTTTGGCTTAAGCCCCGTGCGAAAGTCTAACGAATTGTCTTTGCCAGAGCCAGATGAGCTGGCTATTGCGCACTCGGTCCAGCTGCGTTCCTGTATCGATAACAGGATGAAACAGGGTGCGCTTACTTTTGCTGACTATATGCATATGGCGTTGTATGAACCCGGCCTGGGTTACTACATGGCAGGCGCGCAGAAGTTTGGGGTCAGTGGTGATTTCGTTACCGCGCCTGAAGTTTCTGGTTTGTTCGGACAATGCATGGCTGTGCAATGTCGGGAGGTGCTCGATGCACTGGGCACAGCGAGTGTGTTGGAGCTGGGCGCAGGTAGCGGAAAGCTTGCGTTGAGCGTGCTCAGCGCTTTGAGTGATAAGCCGCCAGCACAGTATTTAATTTTAGAACCCAGCGCCGAATTGCAACGGCGTCAAGCAGACTTGTTACAAGCGGAACTGGCGCCTGCGTTGTTTGAGCGGGTAGTTTGGTTGGATGCTTTGCCGACTGATTTTGTCGGGGTTTGCATTGCTAACGAGGTCATGGATGCGTTGCCCGTGGAGCTTTTTAAGCGCGACAACGATGCCGTATATCAAATGTGTGTACAAACGTCAGCAGACGGCGAGTTGTGTTTCGTGAAGCAGACAGCGCCCAACGACTTGCACGCGTTGGTTGATGAGATGGAGTCAGAGCTGGGCGCGCCGTTTGAGGCGGGTTATCGCTCTGAGGTTTGTACCCTACTGTCGCCTTGGATAGCATCGTTAGCAAAGACCATTAAAAAAGGCGTTTTGTTGCTTTCTGATTATGGTTATCCACGCCGTGAGTACTATTTGCAAGAGCGACACGAGGGCACATTAGCGTGCTATTACCAGCATCATTTTCACGACGATGTGTTTTTTTATCCGGGTCTTCAGGACATTACTGCTCATGTGGATTTCACCCGGGTTATTGAAGCTGGTAGCGCGGCAGGTTTCTCATTGCTCGGCTACACTTCGCAAACCGGCTTTTTGCTTGATTGTGGCATTGGCTCCATAGCAGCGGAACACATGCAGGCTTGCGCGTCGGAGCAAGAGCAAATAACGCTTTCAAGGCAAATAAAAACCCTGACGCTACCCGGCGAAATGGGGGAGCGATTCCAATTCATGGCGTTAGGCAAGAACTATGCATCATCATTGACAGGCTTTGCCTCACAAGATTTGTCGTACAGACTATAACGATTACAAACTGACATTTAGCTATGGAAACTGCACATATTATTTGGCTTGCTCTGATACAGGGGTTAACCGAGTTTCTGCCCGTATCGAGTTCGGCTCATCTTATATTGGTGCCCAAAGTGCTTGGCTGGCCCGATCAGGGTCTGGCATTCGATGTTGCGGTACATCTGGGCACGCTGATAGCAGTGGTAAGCTTTTTTCGTAAAGACATCATCACGCTTTTTTTGGCTTGGATAGGTTCGATCAGTGGCAAAGGCATGTCGCCAGAGGCGCGACTGGCATGGGGTGTAATTGTTGGCACCATACCCGCAGGTCTGGTGGGCTTGTTGTTCAAAGACCATATAGAAACGTATTTGCGCTCGCCTTTGGTTATAGCGGCCACCACCATTATCTTCGGTCTTCTGCTTTGGTTTGCTGATAAACGGGCAAAGTTAGAGCGCGATGAACTCACGTTGTCGTGGCAGGATTTTCTCGTTATTGGTGGCGCACAGGCAATGGCTTTGATACCAGGAACATCCCGTTCCGGAATTACCATTACTGCCGGCTTGTTGCTAGGCCTGACAAGACAGGCGGCGGCGCGCTATTCATTCCTGTTATCCATACCCATCATAGTTTTATCGGGGCTAGGTGTAACCAGTGACTTAATCTCAAGCACTGAGCCGGTCGATTGGACAGCGTTGCTGCTGGGAACCGTGCTGGCGGCCATCAGCGCATTCGCCTGTATCCATTTCTTTTTAGCCTGGATAAATCGCATTGGCATGCTGCCCTTTGTTATTTACCGCTTGCTGTTGGGTGCATTTTTATTGTTTGTGTTCCTATAGCGCTTTGCATAGCAAAGCATTGTTAGCACCATGGTCTTGGGCGGTTACTCTGGATGTGGTACCGCCAGGCTGAAACTCTTGCCACCGGTTTCGTGTACCGAGTCGTTGGCTTGAATGATCACGTTTTTGACTGTTGCAGGAATACTCAAACGCAACGAGCGTGTAAACGGTTGCTCGTTAACATGTGGGTGTGCCAGCTCGCGACTGCCAAGCACGTTACCCGACTCATCGATAACATCCCAACGATCTGCGTAGTGGTCCCAGCCGGTATCTTCATGTTCAAGAGTCGCGTTAATGCGAAAATTGCCTCCGCCCAGTGACTCTATAGTGACATCGATAACATCAACTTCGCCAGCGATAGCCGGGATGCTTGCCCACCCTAATGCTATTGTAAAGAGTAATCCTTGCAGAGAAAGAACACGTATTAATTTCATGGGAGTCGAGCCTCTTCTTTAAGTTACACTGATACACTGCGCCGAATAGACGCTATGTGTGGTAGTAAGTCTACCGCGACATTGCCAGACACAGGTATTTATCAGCATCTATCACTGTTTTGACAACAACCATGAAGCAAAATTCCGTAAAACGCATATCGCCAGTCACCCAGTTTGTGCTGTTGCTCTCACCCGTGGTTATGACCTGTTTTTTTCTGGTGTACGCCATTGCTGGCTGGGTGGTAGATGGCCGCGAAAAATTTAATTGGTCGGTTGAAGCGCCTTCTGTAGCGAGTTGGACTGGTGCGGGAATTATTGCCTACGGGGTGCTCGTACTGCTCTATGCGCGTTGGAAAGGCGCCGCCCGTTATCACGTATTAATATTGTCCAGCTGGATGCATATCGTGTTGGCGGTATTGCTTACTGTTTCCGTATTTATTGCTGCAAAGCCATAATTACCGGCTTCATCTGAGGATCGGCTCGGACGATAAAAAGAGTCAACACGATAACAATAAATCGGACTCAACCGATAATGCCAACTGATTCACACAAACACAGCTTCGCTTCGTCCACAATAAGTCGTAAAGGAGTGTCTGATAAGACTGGGCCAATGAAGGGTGTGCCAATGACCTTCGATTTCTCAACAAAAGGGCTGCTACGCGTACGTCATTTGCGTTTTAAACGTTTGTGGCTGGCGTTTGGCTTGCTGCTCATTAGTGGCGTTACGTATGCGTCGATAGCAAGCGTCCCCGCTCAGGTAACCTCATTGGTGTATAACGATAAGCTGACCCATGTGGCTGTGTACGCTTGCTTAATGGGGTGGTTTTCGCAAATATTTCAGCACGATCTTACGCGTATCATTTTCGTCATATTGCTTAGTGCGATGGGCATTGGCATTGAGTTCATTCAAGCAGCAACACCCACTCGAAACTTTGAAGTGCTGGATATGATAGCCAACACCAGTGGTGTGATTCTCGCCTGGGCGCTCGCTTATACTTGGGTTGGTACCATTCTTTGGCGGGTAGAAAAGTTCGTGTTCGGTCAGCGCAGCGCCGAAGCTTTTTGAGCGCCTAAATTTTTAAGCTTCTGAGTTTCTAGGCTTCTGAGTTTCTAAGCTTCTGAGTTTTTAACAGCCCACGATTAATCCTGAGCGATCAATCGCACAACATCAACCCACTGTTTGTTGCAGGCAAACCTCTATTGCGGCTAGTTCATGCTGCTTTATCACCTTAGGGATTTGGGATTTATCTGTCTGTGCCTGCGCGAGCTTTCCAGCATTAACGTTGCGCATGGCTTGAGCGCACAATTGCAGCAGCGCAGCCGATCGATCACTTGTACTCTGATCATTGGCTTTCACCGCAAGCAGGAATGCGTCTAATCGTTCTGGTCGGCGCGAAACATCCAGCGCTTTAAGCAACGTGTGCATTTGATCGGCTGTCAGGGTTACAGCGAGCTGGGCTGTTTCTGTGTAGCGGGCGGCTAAAACAGCAAGTTCTGTGTGGGTTTTCGACACTCTGAGGCGTTCACACATGGCCTCGAGTTGCGGTACTCCTTCTGGTCGGAAGTTTGCGCACATGGCGGCGAAACGTACCTGCGATTCGGTGCTTAGCGCGCAGGCTTTTTCCAGTGCCTGCTGGTGGGCCGTTGTCAGGAAAGCGTCAATAGAGCGCGTCGCTTCCGCTGTGTTGTTACCGGGTTGCATTTGTTCAGGTAGCACCAAAAATTCAGGCAATATTCGGGCGAGGGCATTGGTGTGTAAGAGCGTGACGAAAAAAGCGCTTGGTTTTTTCGTCTTAAGGGCAGCTTCGAGCTCTTTCCACACGCGTTCGGCCACCAGGTTATCCACTTCACCCGACGCCACCATGCTGCGAATGAGTTTGGTAGTGTCCTCGGCAACATTAAAATTGTAGTGGGAAAAACGCGCCATGAATTTGGCTACGCGCAGCACCCGCACAGGATCTTCAGCAAAGGCCGGCGATACATGACGGAAAGTTCTGGCGTTTAAGTCCTTAACGCCATTGAATGGATCAATCAAGTTGCCCTGATCATCTTCAGCGATGGCGTTTACGGTTAGGTCTCTGCGAGATAAGTCCTCTTCAAGCGTCACAGTTGCGGCTGTGTCGAATTCAAAGCCATGATAGCCAGGGCCGGTCTTGCGTTCTTTGCGGGCCAGCGCGTACTCTTCGTGCGTTTCCGGATGCAAAAATACCGGGAAGTCTTTACCGACTGCAATAAACCCTGCCTTTCGCATGGCATCGGGTGTTTCGCCTACCACAACCCAGTCGCGATCGATGATCGGCAACCCGAGTAGCTTGTCCCTTACAGCTCCGCCAACCAGATAAGTTTTCATGCCCTCGGATGTTACACTGTAAGGCATGCAACATCATCGACTTAAAGCTCTGATAACCGCCCTTTTTGTGGTTTTTCTGCTAACCGGGTGCAGCACAGTCAGCTACTATTCGCAGGCCGTTAGCGGTCATTTGAAACTCATGTCGGCGCGGGAACCCATCGATGAACTGCTTAGCAGCGAATCTACCGACGCTGAGCTCAAAGCCAAATTACAAACGCTGATAGATGCACGTAAATTTGCCGCTGAGACCCTAAAGCTACCCGATAACGACAGCTACAGCACCTATGCCGCGACAGGCCGCCGCTTTGTTACGTGGAATGTGGTTGCGGCAGAGGAGTTCTCGCTGCGAGCAAAAACCTGGTGCTTCCCGGTGGCAGGGTGTGTCAGTTATAAAGGGTATTACGCCGAAGAAGATGCCATTGCCTATGCAAAAGAATTGAGCGACGAAAATTTCGATGTCAACATCGGTGGTGCAACGGCCTATTCCACGCTGGGATGGTTCGACGATCCGGTGCTCGATACCATGCTCAATGGCGGCGATATTCGCTATGTAGGTACTCTGTTCCATGAGCTTGCTCACCAGGTGCTCTACATTAAAGATGACAGTAACTTCAACGAAGCGTTTGCAAGCTTTGTAGAGCAAGAAGGTTTGCGAATTTGGCTACGTTCTCGTGGCGAGCCCGATCGTATAGAACGTTACAACGCGCGTCTCGTGCGTAGTGCCGGATTTAATGAGCTACTAAAAAACACACGCAGTGAATTGGTTGCGTTGTATAAAGAAGACATTCCCGATGACGTAAAGCGCAAGCGAAAGCAAGGTGTGTTTGACACCATGCAACAAAACTATTTGTCCCTAAAAGAAAGTTGGGATGGGTACTCAGGCTACGATGGCTGGTTTTCGCGTGAAGTGAACAATGCGCGATTAATATCGGTTGCTACCTATCGCAGATTTATCCCGGCCTTTATGGCAATGTACCATGAGGTTGATCAGGATCTGCCCGCTTTTTATGCGCTTGCCAAGGAAGTGGCTCAGCAAGATAGCGAACAACGCCGAAAAACCATGGCTGACTATCTGCAGCGTGGTTCGGCGCTAACGTCGTCTTAAGCTAGCACGGCGACACGACTTAGCCTGCGCCCTGGTTGTACATCTTTTTGCTGCGTGTTTTTACGAGCGTAACGCACGGCGGCGGCTTGTTCTCGACAGCCCTGCCAAGCAAAGCGCCAGAACTCCGAACACACCCAATGAACCTGACACAGTGTCGTCTTGTGTTGCCATGCTGTTCGTGCTCATGCCCGCGTTCATGGGATCACCATCTGTAGTAGTAACCGCATTGGGTTCATTGGTTGTTGTTGATGTTGTCGCGTCAGTTGGTGTGTTTGAACCGAGCGTGTTGCTGTTGTTTACTGTAGGCTGGTTTTCGGGTGTTATATCTACAGTTGCGGTGGGTGCCGCGTCGGCTTCAAACGCAAGGCTTGCAACGTTGTTCTGACGATGTGAATCTGCCTGGTCGCTATTCACAGAAGCGCTAAGGCTCAGCCAGCCACTGGCTGTGATGTTGGCGTTGAACTGAGAGGTGACAACTGCTCCTGGTGATACTTCCGGGAGCACACAACGCACAACGTCTATCGCCACAACGCAATGAGCGCTACTTTGAAACTCAATTCCATCGGGCAGAACGAATTCTATTTGCCCGTTGGTTGCGCTCGTTAGCTCGGAATGGTTGATGACCGATGCCACAATCGGGGCGGTATTGCCTTCGTGGGCCAGGGTATTAACGGTGGATAGGGCAATGCCTAAATCGACGCTTTCAACGATGATCGGGTTGGTTTGATGTGTCTCCAGTGTCAACGCTTGCCAGCGTCCTCTGGCAAATGCAAAACCATCGCCTTCGGGTATTCGGTTATTCGACACCGCCATGGATTCCACCGCGATCACTACGGGCGCGGTTAGTGCGATACCTTCGAATGTGTGCTCAATAACGGTGTAATCGATAGTGACAGGAGAATTGACCGCTTCGCCTTGCACAATACCATTCACTAATAATCGATAGGTTCCGTCACCGTCGATTTCGCCCAGAGCATGAATAGTAATATCGTAAATTCCATCGGGACCGAGAAACTCATGCTCAGCTCGCGCAAACTTATTACGGTAATCCGGGTTTGCAGCATTGATAGCCAGCGCATTGCGGCCGCCGGCAATTTCCAGGTAGTAAGGTACAGCGCCAGACTCGCGATTGGTAAAGTCAGAGATCGCTTGCAGTTCAATAGCCTGTGCCTGCACACCAACAGGCATGCTCAACGATAGAATAGTGAGTAATAGTTTTAAGCATCTGCGCTGCATCACTGAGCCTTTTAGATTATCCGTCTGAACGGATAACGGCCAAATCACGAAGTTCTTGAGAGCAGCGGCTTATGCCGCTGTGACAGCTTAATCGAGTACGGTTTCTGCTTGCTCGGCTTCGAGTGGAGCATTGGCTAAATTCGGCTGATTAAGGCTGTTCAGGACGAAATCACGAAACCGTGTTGCTGATTCTGACTCGGTTTCTTTGCGCCAGACCATCAAGGTGGGTAATTTTTTTGTGATGCCGGTTAAACGCAGGGTTTTAAGGCCTTTTGCGTACAAGCAGCCAAAGCCTTCAGTGGCAATATAGGCGCCTCTTCCAAGGTTGACGAGGCCGATAATGCCAGCGTGATTTTGCTCCACGTACTCAATTTCCGGATTTATTTGCGCCTCGTTTAGAAAAAGCCTCACGTGTTGGTTAAATTTAGAATTGACCTGTTGCGATGAGAACATAATTTTTTCGTCTCTGAGTTCATCGACCGATATAGATTGTTTGTTGGCGAGTGGATGGTTCTCATTGACAATCACGCTGAATGCATTTTCCTGAACAACAATACTATCGAGTGCTTTGATAGTTGTTGGTGTGGTACTGCCAGTGATAAAACAAACATCGAGCTGTTCACGGTGCAATTGCTCTAGCTGTTCAGTGCTGTTAGCAGGTAGTGGATTAATTTTTATCGATGAGTTTTGCGCTTCGAAGTTGGAGATAAACTGTCGTAGCTTTCCAGCCATGGCAATGTAGGTATATCCAACGCGAAGGCCACAATACTCGGTTTGGTTTGCTAGCTGTGCTCTGCTTACTAGCGCATTGATTGATTTTATAATTTGCGTGGAGCCTGCAAGAAACTCCTCTCCAGCAGCCGTTAGTTTCACGTTGCGGTTGTTGCGAGCCAGCAGCTGAAAACCCAATTCGTTTTCAAGCGTTTGTACAGAGCGACTAAGCGCGGGTTGTGCAACATTGGTTAATTGCGCGGCGCGGCGAAAATGCAGTGCTTCAGCCACAGCGATAAAGTGTTCAATCTGACGAATAGAAATATTCAATGGAGGAGCGATCTCCGATAAGTCGCATCCGTTTTTTAAGGGTTCCTATCGCGGCCAATGCGGGAACAATTACAGTGTTACTACTGTTGTTGCTCTTGGAATGGTAACAAACCGAGCTAAGCGGTGATAGCTTGGATAGCGAAGACAATCAGCAGAGATTGTAAATTAGTGTGGAATAACTGCAATGTTACTCCAACTTCATCGGGTAGTTTTACTACAAGGCTGTCGGTGCCCATTGACTTACTCGGCATTTACTCACAGAAATCTGTTGCTAAACAGCTAAGTGTGTTGCTATCGACGTGCTAACGCTCTTCGACTTTGATGTCGTGCGTTAATACCTTTCGACACACCAATGTAAGTTGGTACGACGGCATCAATAGAAGTGGCTTGTGATGAACATTCATCGCTACACACCGCATCTGTTTGCAGTGACAAATAGTTGTCGTAGGAGAAAGGCTTGCCGGGTACAAACTCCATAACGCGTGCTTGCAGCCGGGATACAGCATCCGGAAGTCGAATCACTTTTCGATTTAAACCGGCCGTTTTTGCGGTGTATTCAACCAATTCCTGTAGCGTGTATTCTGCCGGGCCACACAGTTTTATGGTTTGATTAATAGTGTCTGGGTTCTTGATTGATGCAGTCATGGCATCAACAACATCGCCCACGTAAACAGGCGCCATTTTTGCGTCCGGGCAAGCCAGAGGAAACACCGGTAAGCTGGTAAGCAGTGCTGCAAACCGATTGAAGAACGAATCTTCTTCGCCGAATATCACTGAAGGCTGAAAAATAGTCCAGTTCAATGTCTTGCCATTTTTAACCATGATTTCGGCAACACCTTTGCTGCGCAGGTATTCACTACTGCCTTTATCTGCGTCAGCATTCAGTGCGCTCATGTGCAGGTAGCGTTTAATGTTCAGCTTCTCGCATGCCTGTACAACGTTTTTGGTTAAGTCAGCATGCGCACCGGTGAAAGAATGCTTGCTGTCTTTGCCGGCGCTGTTGAGTATACCGACCAGATTAACCACAGCAGACGAGCCTTTGAGCGCCTCTTCGAGTTGCTTCGGATCGTGAATGTTAGTTTGAACAAAATGGACATTGGATAAAATACGCAGTGAGCGCGAGCGCTGTGCATGTCTGGTTAGCAGAATCACTTCATCGAAATGTTGCGCCAGTCGGCAACTCAGCGCGGTACCTACAAATCCGGTTCCACCAAGCAATGTGATTCGGTTCTTCGACATAATTGATACTCTTCTGAAGTCCACTGATAAAGCCCACACATTTTGCCCGAAAATAGCGGGTTTGGTGGCGGAATTCTTCATCCTCATCGATTGTTTTCGGCCGTTGCACAGCCTAAATTGATAGCCCGGCACGAAATACCTGTTTGCTGCCACATGCAATGCGCCGAGGTGATTCAATCACTTGCGCTTGAGGGTGGGCCGCTGATGCCGGGTTGGGGGCTATTGGCCGGGGTGGGGCGCATTTCGGGCCTGCTGACAGCTTTGTCATGTTGGGAAGGAGGTTCACCGTCGGAAGGTTTGCAGCCCAGATGCAAATTGCTGGTGTGTCCGTGCAGATGCAAAACGCACTTTTGTGCGTTAAGCTCGTTGTATGCTGAGATCCAAATCTTCTCTGTTGCTCGTTGCGGCCGTGCTGGTGGCGACGGTTCTCGCGTTGTTACCGATTACCGATGATCTTGGTCGCGAGCACGTCGATACTGCCTTTAAGCGGGCGCTTGCTGCGGCCGCTATCGCCCGTGGTCTAAACGGGGTTATCTCGGTTGCTCAAGGAACAGAGCTGGCCATTCAACCTGCAGGGGTTGGTGTTAGTTTCACACCCGGCGAAATACTTGATCCCATCAATGATCTTATAGAGCGCTTTTCCTGGATTATGTTGCTGGCCACCAGCTCGCTTGGTGTGCAGAAAGTACTGCTTCAAATGAGTGGCTGGCACGGCCTGATTCTGTTGATTCTGATGGTGGCCGTCATGCTTATGGCTGCACATGTATTTCAGGCGAAAACGTTCTTCAATAGTGAAAAACTCAAGGCCGTTCTAGGCCGGTTGTTCCTGTTTTTGTTGCTGTTACGTTTTATGATGCCGTTAATCGCTATCGCCAACGAAATGGTGTATCGCACTTTTCTGCAGAGCAACTACGTGGAATCCAGCGCACAACTTCAGCAAGCGAGCGAGGCTATCGGAGATATTAATGATGAAGTTGTCGCGGATAACAAGCTGCCATCGGGTTTATTGGAAAAGGCGGCCGACATGTACAACCAATTTGTTAATAAGGTCGATCTGGAGCGACGTTATGAGCGATACCGCGCCGCCGCCGGCTCCATTGGCGAAAGCACCGTGAACATCATTGTGGTGTTTGTCATGCAAACGTTGGTTTTTCCGCTGCTTTTTCTGGGTATTTTATTTGGTGTGATGCGCAGGTTGAGTCACTGGTAAGGAACTTGATCGCAGCCCAGTGGGTCATAAGCTGAAGGTCAATCCCACCGATTGTCGTCTCAATACAGCCAACAGAACACAAAAAGTGAAGAAAATAGCGATGTTTCAATTAGTTAAGTCAGCCGCCTCTCGGCCAGTTTTCAACATTCGTGTGCGACAGGCGCTTGGTCTGAGCATGGTAGTAGCGTTAGTATCCGCCTGCGGAAGTGATGAAAGTGGGCCAGCTTCTGCTCTTAGAACAGGTGTTTTTCTTGATTCTGCCGTTGAAGGCTTAAGCTATGAAACGGCGACTATGAGCGGTACCACCAACGCCGCGGGTGAATTCAATTTTAACGCAGGTGAAATGATTACCTTCAGCCTTGGCGATCTGGAGCTGCCGCCTGTACAAGCCGCTAATACTGTCACACCATTAACGATATTCGGCGCAAGCAATGTCAATGACACAAGAGCTGCCAACTTGTCTCGATTGTTGCAATCGCTCGATTCAGACAGCAACGTCAACAACGGCATCGCGTTGCCATCTGCGGTTCAGGCGATAGACGCTGACACCAGTATAGACTTTGCATCAGCTAATTTTGATACTGAGGCGCAGGCTATCCTCGACGAGGTGCTTGCAGATGGAACAATGTTGGTCGATAGCAACACCGCAACAGCACATTTAAGTCAGACGCTGGTCGACAATAATTTAATTAGCGCGGGATGTTCGGCTAATCACCCATATGTAGGCCAGAGCCGGGAGCTAAGCAATTTTGCGCATGGCGTTAGCGGTACCGTCACCGTTGTGGACGATTGCACCATTGAAGTCACCGGCTTTAATTATGACGGAGGTGGGCCTTCAGTTTACTTTTATGCTGCGGTTAATAAAGACTACAGAAACTACACCGCTATAATCGGACCGCGCTTAAATGGGCAGCGATGGGTCAACGATAGCCTGCGTCTGGATATACCAGACGGTGTAACGTTGGATGATTTCGATAGTTTAAGTGTCTGGTGTAGTGACTTTAACGCCAACTTTGGTGACGTGTCGTTTGCCGATGCTGCTGGTCTCCAATAGACAAAAAACTAATAGACAAAAAACTGCCTTGGTCTGTAAAAACACGTGAAATAAATCGGCCGTATTAGAAGCCCTCAAGCACGGTTTTGCCAATGGCTGCGCCCGACTCCTGAAGCGCATGGGCTTGTTTCAGGTTGGCAGCATTGATTGGTCCGAGCTTGCGATTCATTGTTGAGACCAAATCGCCGCTATCAACAGCGTTTGAAACTCGATTCAGCAATTTGCTCTGCTCTGCTATATCGTGTGTTTGAAATTTGGATCGGGTGTACATGAATTCCCAGTGTATCGAAATCGATTTTGGCTTCAAGCAACGAATATCAATGTCCGCGGCTTGCGGGTCGTCTATCAACCCTAACTTTCCCTGTGGTGCTATGAGCTCGGCAATGGCAGGCAGATGTTTGTCGGTAGCGGTTAAACCAGCCACATAGCGTGGAGTAACGCCGAGCGTATCCAGTGCAGCTTTCATGTCTTGATGGTGATTAATCGTATGGTGAGCGCCGAGCTTTTTGCACCAGTCGATAGTGTCTTGCCTCGATGCGGTGGCAACAACGTTAAGTTTAGTGAACCGATTCGCCAGTTGAATCATGATAGACCCGACACCACCCGCGCCGCCGATGATAAGCAGCGTATCGCCATCACCACCACCTTCTGGTACACCGAGTCGGTCAAATAATAGTTCCCAGGCGGTAATTGCGGTAAGCGGGAGTGCTGCCGCTTCTGCATGCGATAACGATGTGGGCTTATGGCCCACGATACGTTCATCGACAATGTGCAGCTCACTGTTAGCGCCGTCTCGATCTATAGCGCCTGCATAGAACACTTCGTCGCCGACTTTAAAGTTGCTTACGTCGCTGCCAACACTTTTTACAATTCCGGATACATCCCACCCAATAATTTTATAACCGGATTCTGGTGCGACGTTGGTTCTGATTTTGGTATCAACGGGATTAACTGAAATAGCGTGTACTTCCACCAGTAAATCCTTTGGTAGCGGCGTAGGTTCATCGACTGTGATGTCGACCAGACTGTCTGTGGCATCGATGGGGCCGTTTTTTGCGTAACCGACAGCTTTCATTTAATGAGTCCTGTTAATAGTTTTAAGGTCATACCAACACAGATTGGCTTTCCATGTTGTCCTGACCGAACACGGAACGGTAGCGCGCAATTTCTTCATCCGGGCCAGTGGCTTTTTCATAGTTATCGGATAATTTTACGGTTTTCTTTCCGTTTGCATCGGTCACTTTGCAGACCAGAGAAATGGCTTTAAGTTGTGCGTTGGGTTTGGTCGAGCAATCGCTGAAGTCGTTGGTGAGATGCGTGCCCCAACCAAAACTTAAACGAACACGCCCGGCAAAACGTTCATACACTTGCTCGATAACATCAACGGTTAACCCATCAGAGAAAATCAGCAGTTTGTCTTTTGGATCCTGACCTTGCGATTTCCACCACGCAATGAGTTCTTCTCCGCCCGCAATAGGTTCTTTGGAATCGATACGGAATCCACTCCACTTGGCAACCCACTTTGGGGCATTGTTCAGGAACGTGGTTGTGCCGTAGGTATCGGGCAATACGATGAGCAGATTGCCATCGTAAGTGCGCTGCCAGCTCTCGAGTACGTTGTATGGCGAACGCAGAAGTTGCTCGTCGTTATTAGCCAGTGCTGCCTGAACCATGGGTAGCTCATGGGCATTGGTGCCGATAGCACTTAAATCAAGATCCATGGCCATCAGTACATTGCTGGTGCCAATGAATTTATCGCCCAGGCCCTCTTTCATGGCCGCGATACACCAACGTTGCCAAAGGAAGCTGTGGCGTCGGCGGGTACCGAAGTCGGCGATAACCAAATCGGGTAATTTATCCAACCGTAAAACCTTCTCCCAAAGTTTGGCCTTCGCGCGTGCATACAGTACGTCTAGCTCAAACCGACCCACGCCCTGAAGTGCGGCTCTTGAGCGTAGTTCGCTGATTATCGAAAGTACGGGAATCTCCCATAATGAGACTTCAGTCCAACTGCCTTTGAAGTCGATGCGATACTGCCCATCTTCGATTCGTAACTCATATTCGGGTAAACGATATTGATTTAACCAGTTCAGAAACTCTTCGGTGAATAAACGTTGCTTGCCATAGAAGGTGTTACCCGCCAGCCAGATAAGTTCTTTCTTTGAAAGACCAATTGATCGCGCATGATCGAGCTGAGCACGCAATTCGGATTCTTCTATTTCATCTGCCAGCCTGACTGACTTGGTGCGATTAATAAGCGAGAAAGTAACAGGCACATCTGCATGTTCTTTCCAGATGGTTTGCAGCATGAGTAATTTGTAGATATCGGTATCGAGCAAGCTGCGCACGATGGGGTCGAGCTTAAATGAATGATTATAAACTCGGGACGCTATGTCAGGCATAGGATTTTGAATCATCGTGTAGGTTTCCCTCAATCGCTACGTTTGCCAGTTATTCAATGATACACCCGCTATCTGACAGGTTTACTTGATCGACTGCTTTATAGCGGGATTTGCGACTTTCAGGGGGAATTGGTTCGCAGAAACTGATCGATTCGCTCCATCGCCTTTAAGATGTTATCAAGTGAATTAGCATACGAAATGCGAATATACCCCTCGCCATGGATACCAAAATCAGGGCCGCCAATAGTCGCGACGCCGGTTTGCTCCAGCAGCGCTGAGGCCAGCGGTTTGGCTTGCCAACCCGTTTCTGCAATGTTAGGGAATGCATAGAAAGCACCCTTCGGCGTTATACAACTCACACCTGGCAATGTGTTCAGCGAATCAACAACGCTTTTACGGCGTTCGTCAAATGCGCTCATCATTGAATGCACGGCATCTTGTGGCCCGGTTAATGCAGCAAGCGCTGCGTACTGAGCCGGAGCATTTACGCAACTCCAGGCATTTACCGCCAGCTTGCGAACGTTATCAAACAAAGTATCGGGCCAGATGCTATAGCCAAGACGCCAGCCGGTCATCGCATACGTTTTCGACCAGCCATTGAGCAGTATTAGGCGATCACGGATTGATGGGTATTGCAGCAAACTAACGTGCTTTTCATCGTCGTAGGTCATTTGGTCGTAAATTTCATCTGACAAAATAGCGATATTCGGATACGCCTCCAGACCTTTAACCAGTGCATCGATTTCACTTTTGGGTGTGACACCACCGCATGGGTTTGCCGGTGAGTTCAGAATGATGAGGCGGGTTTTATCGGTTATCAGTGACAGTGTTTCTTCCGCAGAAAAGGCAAAAGCATTTTCTTCGCGAATAGGAATCGCAATGGGGTTGGCACCGGTGTATTCGATCATGGACCTATAAATGGGAAAGCCTGGGTCTGGATACAGAATGTCCGCACCGGGCTCACCAAACATGAGTATTGCTGAGAACATGGTTACTTTGCCGCCGGGCACGATAATAACGTTATCTGCAGCAACCGTTGTGTTGTACCGACTGGACAGATCGTTCGCAACCGCTTCTCTTAATTCGGGTATTCCGGTAGCGGGCGTATAACCATGATGGCCAGCTTTGAGTGCATCGATGGCAGCTTCAACTATATGTTCAGGCGTAGGGAAGTCTGGTTGACCAATACCCAGATTAATAATGCTTTTGCCTGAGGCCGCTAGCGCGTTGGCTCTGGCAAGCACGGCAAAGGCGTTTTCCTCGCCCATGCGGTTAAAGCCATCAACAATTTGCAAATTACTTTGATTCAAAGACATGCAATGCTTATCCTGAAGATAGAGAAGACCTGGCAGCGATGAGTCTGCGCCGCGTGTTGAACTACTGAGTTATAACGCTGCCGGGTTGCAGCGTTTAAATGGCTGTTGGTCTTGTTGGTACGTGGTTACTGGTCGTTGGGTGTGTGGATAGTGTGACCGGCCATCGCTTCGCTTACGATAACCTGACAGCTTAATCGTGAGTTAGGTTTACGTTCGGATGCAACACCTTCAAGCATGTCAAGCTCGGCTTCATCGGCCTCTGGAATAATCGCGACGGTTTCATCGTCTAGGTACACATGACAAGTGGAACAGATTAGGCTGCCGCCACATTCTGCAACGACCTCGTCGATATCATTTTTTATCGCAGTTTCCATAACACTGTCGCCGATGACCGCATCGACGCTGCGTGTTTCGCCTTCCTCAGTTTTGAAGTGCAGCACTATTTCCTGGCTCATAAGATTATCTTACCGACTGGTTTTTAATGAAACAACGATATTACCAGAGTTTCCTGCATCCAGAGCTTGTAAGCGGCGCTAATCGGTCGGGTTTTTCAGGCGAGTTGCCTCGACCAATTTGCCGATGGTTAGACCCTGAAGCAAGATCGATAGAACCACGATAACGTAAGTAATAGTGACCACGATATCTCGCTCGGGTCCGGCTGGTATGGCCAGCGCCAGAGCGACTGAGATTCCGCCACGCAAACCGCCCCAAGTCAGTATTTTTATAACATGAGGATGAAAATCCCGATGTAAGCTCATGAGCTTTACAGGCACCGTAACCGCTGAAAGACGAGCGAGTAGAACGAGTACCGCCAGCACCACACCAACGACCCAGATACGTGCATCGGAGGAAAGAATCATGACTTCCAGGCCGATGATTAAAAATAGCACTGCGTTTAGAATTTCGTCGATCAGCTCCCAGAATGTATCCAGATGCTGGACGGTTACATCACTCATGGCATTTGCGCGACCATGATTACCGATCATGAGCCCGGCTACCACCACTGCAATTGGTGCGGATAAATGCAAACCGGTGGCCGCTGTTGAGCCGCCAGCGACCAGAGCCAGGGTTAGCAGCACTTCAACTTTATAGTTCTCGACGTGTTTAAGCATTTTAAGAACAACATAGCCGCACACAAAACCGAAGAGCGCACCACCGACGGCTTCCTGTAAAAACAAAAATCCGATGTATTCGAAATCAACCTTCTCGCCATTGACGGCAATGCCGAAAAGGGCCAGAAAAACCACGATGGCTATGCCATCGTTGAATAACGATTCGCCGGTGATCTTGGTTTCCAGTTCTTTCGATGCGCCAGCGGTTTTTAGAATACCCATCACTGCCACCGGGTCGGTGGGTGAAATCAGTGCACCAAACAATAAGCAGTACGCAAACGAGAGTTCGATACCGACCAATTTCAGAATGAGGAAGGTACCGATACCGACAATCGCGGTACTGATAAACAGGCCTACTGATGCCAGCAAACCGATTGTCCATTTGGATTTCTTTAAATCGTCCAGATTGATGTGCATCGCACCAGCGAACAGCAGAAAACCCAGCATGCCGTTTAGCAGAGCTTTGTTGAAGTCAATTTGCGCAACCAGCTGCTCGGCCATGTTCACGCCATCTTCGTATCCCATCGCACCGAGTATGACCAGAAACAGTGAAAACAGTAGGGAGATCACCATTATGCCGATGGTGGTCGGAAGCTTGAGAGTGTGATAGTTCAGCCACGCAAACAGCGCAGATACGGTAATCAGAATACTGGTAATAGAAAGTAATGACATGGTTGCTGGTTTTTAACAGGTAGTAAGCACTAAGGTTAGTTTAGAATACAGGGATTCCACCGTTGTAAACATCTATTTGAATAATCCACAACAGCTGGCTTTGAATTTTGATAGGGAGCCCGAAACACTGTCGATAGCTGCTGGGGTCTGCAGCGCCGCAGACAGTCCCGATGTGCTGGCCGAAGAACCTTCGCGGCTAGCCACAGTCAATGCGCACGGCCAGGAATATGAAGGCGTTGAAATCGACCGGAACGGATTCCTGTTGTGTCCACAAACCGATGCGCAGGGTCGCAACACACCCATACCGTATGAATTAAAGGTGTCCGCGAAGGCGCGGCAAGTGTATTTGCGTGTGGAGCCGGGGCGGGGATTGCAAGTCACCATTCCCAGGCGTTATCCGAAACGGAGCATCCCTGCTCTGGTGGAAAGTCAGCGCAATTGGCTGACTGAGGCCTTGGTCGATCTGGACAACAAAACCCCAGCGATTTATCGGCAGTGGCCACCGCCTCAATTGCATTTACAGGCCCGTGATTCGATGGTGAACGTGCACTATCGTCGAATAGCGAGCTCAATGACAAAGGCGTATTCCAAATGGGCGAGCCCGACGGAGCTGCTGTTAGATGTGGATATCACCAACAAACCGTTGGTGGCAAAGTGCATAGCTCGTGCTCTGCGAGAGCCAGCGTACGACCTGCTAGGCCCTTGGCTGGACGGCTGTTCGATTCGCAGTCAACTGCAATTCAAACGGCTGGTGATTCGTGGTCAGCGCACCGTCTGGGGGAGTTATTCGTCCAGCGGCACGCTGAGCCTGAACTACAAACTGTTGTTTCTTGAGCCAGAGCTGGTTGATTACGTGTTGCTGCACGAGCTGGCGCATATTAGGCATCTTGATCATTCAGCGGCATTCTGGGAATTTCTGGAAGCATTGAAACCCAACGCGCTGGAGCTGGATCAGCTGCTCAAAGAGTCGGGCCATCAGGTGCCTCCGTGGCTTGAACTGGCTGCGTCGGTATGATTCGACCCGTCACCGTGCTTGATCGCAGCGAGCGCTCGTTCAGGAGGCGAACAAAAATATATTCCACGCGTTTAACCACTTAAATTGAGTCGTTGATGCGCCTTGGTGTTGCATTAACGGCATGGCTGCCTGTGGCGTAACTACAACAAATAACGGTGTTTGTCGCTTTTTTCAACTTATACGTTGCAAAAATACAGGCTTGGACTACCGGCAAGATATCGTTAAATCGATCATAACACCGCTGATGTTTCTGCTATTCTCATGTAACAAACAACAGCCACACCACAGATTTGCGTGGCTGACAAGTCATATTTTTCTGGGTACTTGTTTAAACCGTGGCGTTACGCAATTCAGACAATTTAGCAGTGCATAAACACGATTCAATCGAAGTCTGGCAAATCATCCCGCTACTGTTAGCGGCGATATTGCTAACTATTGGGTTGGCGATGTTTATGAGTGGCATTCAGCATGCCGTTGATGTGGTTCAGCCTATTATTGTTGTGTTCGGCGGTACGCTGGTCGCGTTGTTGATCACGTTTCCGTTAGCCCAACTTTCACATGCCCTTCAAGTTGCGTTAAACCGTGGAATTCGAGGTGGCACATCACCTGAAGAAATGGCGCGAGCAATGTTGAAAGTCTGTGATGTCAGTCGCCGCGAAGGTTTGCTTGGTGTTGCCGAGGTGCGCTCCAGTTCTGCAGAAGTTGAACGCGTTTGCCACCTTATTGGCGATGCAGCTTTGGAAAGCGAGATTCAACACACGTGGTCACGTAGTCAGGCATCGGAGCGCATGGTGCATCAAATGGCAATGGATATATTTGTATTCACCATTGTTTATGCCATTCTCATTGGTGCGCTTGCATCGATTGTTCGTATGGTTTCAACCGATGCTGAGGTGTTAACTGGAGTGAATGTACTGCCGTTTGTTTCGGGTGTCAGCTTAGCCATACTCACAACCATGTTAATTGGACGATTGCGTTCGGTTCACATGCGAGAACTGGTTGTTGTGGATATTGCTTATAAAAGCGCGAGCATTATTCTGGAAGACAACAACATGCAACGATTGCGTTCCAGGCTCGCTATGCTTGTGCCTGTAGGCTTGCGAAAGTAGCCCATGAACGAGATCACCGTGCAAGCGCCATCCAGCGGGCGAACCGCTTACGCCGTCGTACCAGATGCAGACGACCCAATCATATTGCAGCTCGATGGTAATTTATCCCGCGTACTTGAAATAAGTGCCGTTGGATTCTCCGCACCGCAAGCGGCCGCTAAACCAGGACGACGATACCCGTTTAGCATGGATTTACCCACCTACCGACGTCCATTGTCTGGCTATGTTGACGTACTACCTGATGTTCGCGATGGTGAGCTCACCTGCCGCTTTGTTGATCTCAGTGAAGAACACACTGATGCGCTGCATAAATACGTTCTGGCAAGGCAGAAATCGGCGCTAAGAGCGATACGTGGCGATTCCGTAGCCTCAACCAGCTAACAAAAACTCGTGGGACCGCTGGCTCGTTACGAGCAGGAACTCGAATCTGGCAAACTCAATGCCGATGATGAACAGCGTGCCGTCGTCGTACTGCTCGATTCTATTTCAATTGCATTGGCAAACCGGCCCAGTTGGCAACCACCTGCTACGGGCTTGTTCTCACGCTTGTTCAAACCCAAGCCCATTGTCGGCGTAGAAGGCTTATATCTCTGGGGTGGGGTTGGTCGTGGCAAAACCCATCTGTGCGACTTGTTTTTTGCTGAGTGTGCATTCGAAGATAAAACCCGATTGCATTTTCACCGGTTCATGCAGCGTATTCATAACGATTTGCGCGAGCTGGGTCAGGTGGAAAATCCGATTCCGTTGGTGGCGGATAAATGGGCCGCACAAACGCGCTTGCTGCTGCTCGATGAAATACACGTTAACGATATTACCGATGCCATGTTACTGGGCACGCTGCTAACCGAGCTGTTTAAACGCGGTATCACACTAGTGACAACATCGAACCGACACCCTGATGATTTATATAAAGACGGGTTGCAACGCGCGCGTTTCATCCCCGCAATTGAGCAAATCAAGTCGCACACACATGTGCTGGAGATGGTGGGGGATACCGACTATCGATTGAGGTTGTTGCAAAGAGAGTCCATTTATATCATCAGCGAATTTACTGATGGTAAAAGCGATAGTGATACTGCGGACGCCATGAAGCACCATTTTGAGCGCTTAAGTGGTGGTAAGAACGAGCAAAAAAACAGTATGCAGGTGAGTGGACGCGAGTTACCGATTATTGCTCGGGCCGGGGATATTTTATGGATAGACTTTGACACCTTGTGCAATACTGCTCGATCAACCATGGATTACATCGAGCTTGCTACCACTTTCCATACGGTTTTGTTGAGTGATGTCCCGGTAATGGGGGAAGCACAAAGCGATGCGGCCAGGCGATTCGTGAATTTGATCGATGAGTTTTACGATCGCCATGTAAAGCTTATTGTATCGGCCGAAGCTATGCCCGATGCGCTGTATACCGGTAAACGACTGGAGTTTGAATTTGTCAGGTCGGCCAGCCGTTTAATGGAGATGCAGACAACCGAATACTTGGCTGCCGGGCATGCGGTAGATACGTCGTGAAAGGAGCTGAGTTGTGAGAGGAGATAGGCCGTGAAAAAAGAAGAGTCTTAACAATAAATGGGCCGTGACAAACTAAAATCGGTAATCAGGACGGTTAAGTGGCGCCCTTGGGTAGCGGGGCATGCAAACCTGCTTTTGTCACAGTTTATTCCTGCCAACAACGATACCGGGCAAAACAACGATAATGAGCATTTACTGGCAGCAACCGCCTGGTTGGAGGCAGCCCACGACGCCACAACAGATGGCGGCATCATGGGGCGATATCAGCTAAAAACGGGCTGGACATCGTCCTACCCTGAAACAACCGGCTATTCCATACCGACGCTACTCAAGTTATCCAGTTTCCTTGGGCAACCGCAGTATGCCGAAAGGGCCAAGCGCTGCGTCGATTTTTTACTCGATCTCCAGTTGGCGTCAGGCGCTTTTCCCGGTGGTGAGGTTCGCGACAATGTCGATAAGCCTTCACCCTTCAACAGCGCTCAGATAATAACCGGGCTTATCGCATGGCATCAGTTTTCCGGCTGTGAGCGCACCCTGAATAGTGCTCGTCGTGCCGCGGATTGGCTCGTGAGTGTGCAAGACGATAACGGCGCGTTTACGCAGTACGCCTACAATGACAAACCCGCTACTTACACCGCTCACCTTACGTGTTGGCTGGCACAACTGGGTGACTACCTCAATGAACCTAGCTATTTGAATGCGGCTAGTCAGCACATGGACTGGGTAATGACACACTATGTTGTGGAAACAGGGTGGTTCGATTTGTGTGGATTCGATGAGCATCAACACGCCAAACGTATTGGCTTTACCCATACTATTGCGTACACGATTTGGGGTGTGCTCTATTGCGGTCAGATTCTGGAACGGCAGGATCTTACTCAAGCCGCGACGCAGGCAGCAGCAGGTGTAGCCCGGCGCATGGAATTGTCCGGTCACTTACCAGGGGCGCTTGATTGGCGCTGGCGTCGTAAATCCAGTTTCACTTGCCTGACGGGCAATGCGCAGATGGCATTAATCTGGATGCAACTGTTTAAATTGAACCAGGACCCCTCGTGGCTTAACCCGGCATTTAAAGCGATAGACGAAGTAAAAGCCGTTCAACCAATGGCGAATAAAAACAGTGGCATACGTGGCGGCATCCCCGGTTCCTATCCGCTTTGGGGCGATTACATTTACGGTGCGATTCCGAACTGGGCAGCTAAATTCTTTATCGATGCTCTGATCACCAAGCGCGAGGTATTAAACGAACTCGACAATCGGTAGCCTTTTTCTACCCATTCGAACTGTGCAAATATGCAAGCTGTTTAAATCCGCAAGCCGTGAAAATCCTACAGTTGGGAAATTAAAGCTCAGGCATAGGCAGGTAAAACAGGTAAGCGTTTTTATTATCGACAGTGGTGTCGGTAAAGCACGTCAATTTTACGTAGACATATTGACTGTTAGCGGTAAAACCGGTTTGTTTGGGTACGCCGTTGCTGTTCTGGCAATCGGATGGCAGCTTCAGCTCAACCAGTTTCACTTTTGTCGTAGCATCGTAAATGCGCAAGTATTCGTAAGTAATCAGCGCGAGGTATTTCTCGTTTGCAGACAGCGCAACCCATAGTGCACCCTGATCGGATAACCATGCTCCATCAGATGCGTTTAAGTTGTCAGAGGGGATGTCGTTTATTACTCCTTCTTCACCTGAGTAAAATCGGGTTTGGCTGAAAATAGTTCGTGATCCATCTTTGGAAAATACGATATTGTTGGCTGACGGTACGATATCCCGATCAGCTTTTTGAATAAGGTTCAATTGTCCTGAATCATCAATACTGTATCGAGCTACTTCGCCCGTTTGAAAGCTCCCCTCAGAGTTTGCACTCACTAACTCGTTGCGCGCCGCATTAAAAGCGATCGTGTTTGCAGGCAAGATGCTGTGGTTGGTTTCAGCGCCCATTGAGTCTATCGAGTACAGCGAGTAGTCGGTAAAGTCCTTGCCAGTGACATAATGAAAACGTCCATCACCTCCGGTTATGGAAACTATTATTGCCGAAACCGGAAACGTTTCTAAAGCCGTTGTATTAAAGTTGTAGCGCGTAATCGCTGTTGCACCGATTAATGAGGTGTATACGCTTTGCGTTTCTCTCTGGTAGTAGAGATGATCGGGCGCGCCGTTCAGCTGAACGGTAGAAACCACGCTGCCGGTTTCTAAATCGAATGTTTTCAGTTGGTTGAGTTGTTGGTCTGCCAGAACGACTTTGCTGTCATCAATTACGGCAACTTGCCCTTGTCCTGTGTAATATTTTTTGCTCTGAGAGACTAAGTTGTTTTGGTCGACTTTGCACTGAGGGCAGTTTATGGAAGGTGCAACGTCGATACTGATCGTGTCAGAACCCGTATCACCGTTTTCGTCGCTGACCGTTAAACTGATGACAAAAACTTGTGCGGTTGCGCTTTGCGGCAGATCTATTGTCGCCTTGTTGCCGTCTAGTTCGTTTATCTCCAATTGAACAGGGCCTTCCAATTGAGTCCATTGGTAAATAAAGTCATCTGATCTATACGCGGTGCCTGCCTCAAGCGTTATACGATCCCCCGCTGTAGGGTTGTTGTCGAACGTCGAGATGTAGGTAAATATTGGCAGATCAAAATCGTTATTGTCTTCGATACCGGAATCGCCGGTCACTAATGGGTTGTTACTGTCGGTGTTTGCGGGTGTTAAGTCTGTTGAACTGCCGCCACTGCTACAGGCACTCAGTGTCAGGCCTAACATAAAAAACAAGCAAATCGATTGCCGAGCTAGTTGATGCATCGTGCGAACCTGCAATAGAATTGGCGTCAGTCTACTAATTGTCAGCAACAGGAATATGGATTTTCTGGTGATTGTGCCGATTAGTTCTACTGTTCGGGCGTACTGCTTGGGTCGATACGGTCTTAGTAGATGTACTGGTTAAACTTGTTCAGCCAACTTAATCGTCGAATTCAAACGTCATTTGAGTTGAGCTCGATTTAGCCTTTTTTTCCATGCCGTTGCTGCTGTGTTTAACGCGCTTCGTTCTCGGTTTTTTCGAACCATGTTCAGCCAGCACTTTTGTTGAAGCCAGCTTTCCTTCTTCACTCTGTTTTATCGCGTACACGCGGGCTTTCATGATTTTGGCATTCTCGGCAATGTCGGTAATCGGTTCTGCATAGTCACCCAATGTACGCGAGTCGTATTCGCCGATTTCTTCAGCACTGAATTCGCGCAGCTCTGGTATCCAGCGCTTAACGAATTGGCAGTAAGGGTCCTGATCGATAAGTTGTTTGTGAGGGCTGTAAACGCGTAAGGTATTAATGCCGACAACGCCTGCTTGCATTTGTACTTGTGAAATATGAATGCCTGGTTCATAGTCGAGAAACAGTGCAGCAAGCGGATAAAGAACCGATTGCCAGGGTTGCGCTAAACCAAAGCAGGCAGTGGTCACTAGCATCGCCCGCATACGGAAGTTTAAAAACCCCGTTGCTGCCAAACATCGAATGCTTGCATCTACCATGGGTATGCCAGTAGTGCCTTTACACCAGGCATCAAGAATGTCATCGCACGGGCCGTATTCCAGTGTTTGGTATGCCGGGTTGAGCGCATGCGTTTCCATTCGGGTTGCAGATTCCAACCGTTGTATAAAGTGATCGTGCCAATGCAGGCGAGATTCAAATGCGTTTAAACTTTTTCGCCAGCGCGCACTTTCCGGGTCGTTCAATGTTTGTAGTTCGCGTAGCTTTACGTGTAACTCATGAAACACGGTGCGTAAGCTTATTGTTCCCCAGGCAAGATGGGTTGAGAGTCTTGAGCCTGCGCTAAACGCTTTGTTGGGTGAAGAGATACCACCGGAGTAGCCATAGCCGCGGGTATGCAGGAAACTGTTTAGCGTTTGTGTTGCAGCTGGTTCTGAAATGCGTTGCAGGCGATTGAATTGAATACGTTCATCATCTGGTTTGCCACTAACGCTTGCAAATGTCGGCCAGTCGTCGCTGTCCAGTTTTGCAGAACACGGAACATGGGTTGGCGATGCAAAGCAGGGTGTATCAAATAAGCGCGCTTTTACAATGGGTGCTCTGTCGTCACGCGAACTTAATCTTCTTATAACGCCATTTTGAGTGTATTCGTGCCAGTCGATGGTTTGCTGTTTTAACCAGTTGCCAACCTGTTTATCGCGCTGGAATGTGATGTCGGAGCCGGTTTCTTCGTGACTGAATACGGCGCTGAATGCGAAGCTTGAATGGATGCTTTGCAGCACATCAACCGATTCTCCCACACGTACCAGAAATCGGCCGCCGAGCTCATGAATGTGTGCTTGCAAGTCGTTGCTTGCTTGCTGCCACGCGTAGTAGTGTAGGGCAGAGGTTTCAGGAGCTCGGCATAGGCTGGGCTCGATGATGAACAGGGCCAGCACATCGTTGTACTGTTCCAAGGCTCTTACCAGAGCCTCGTTATCATAGAGGCGAAAGTCTCGTTTTATCCACCAAACGGCTTTTGCATCCGATGCACCCATCAATTTAAGCGTGCTTAACTCGCCTTGGCGGTACGCGAATGCTTCTTGCGTTCACTTTCGGTCAAGTGTTTCTTGCGTACGCGAATATTATCGGGGGTCACTTCAACCAGTTCGTCGTCGTCAATGAATTCAAGCGCCTGTTCCAGCGTCATTTTAATTGGTGGGGTCAGCTGGATATTTTCATCCGTGCCTGAGGCGCGAACGTTGGTTAGCTGCTTGCCTTTCAGGCAATTCACCGTAAGGTCGTTATCGCGGGAATGGATTCCGATAATCTGGCCTTCATACACAATATCGTTGGCAGCCGTGATCAGTCGACCACGTTCCTGCAGGTTCCACAAAGCGAAGCCAAGTGCTTTACCGGTGCCGTTTGAAATCAGCACACCGTTACGACGTTGTCCAACACTGAAATCGAGCTTTGGCCCGTAGTGATCGAATACGCTGTAAATAAGACCGGAGCCGGAAGTTGCGGTAAGAAACTCGGTTCTGAACCCGATCATGCCTCTGGCTGGTGCAATGTAGTCGAGGCGCACGCGGCCTTTGCCATCGGGCACCATGTCTTTAAGTTCCGCGCGTCGCTCTCCCATCTTTTCCATGATGGCACCTTGATGCTTCTCTTCAACATCGATAGTAATTTGTTCGAACGGCTCTTCAGTCTTGCCGTTAACTTCGCGCGTAATAACGATAGGACGGCCAACACCGACTTCATAGCCCTCGCGACGCATGTTTTCTATCAGAACCGATAAGTGCAGTTCGCCACGCCCGGATACTTTGAATGTTTCGCTCATGTCGGTGCGTTCAACGCGTAGCGCAACGTTATGCAGTAGTTCGGTTTGCAAGCGATCCCAGATATTACGGCTGGTAACGTATTTACCTTCTTTGCCGGCAAACGGTGATGAATTAGGTTGAAACAACATGCTGATAGTCGGTTCATCGACCGTCAGTGGAGGCAGTGCCTCGACGTGCAGCGGGTCGCACAGCGTGTCAGAAATATGCAGTTTGTCGATACCGGTAATACAAACAATGTCGCCTGCCTGCGCCTGCTTGGTTTCAATCCGCTCGAGGCCGTGGAAGCCGAGCACCTGCAGCACTTTGGCAGAACGCTGTTTGCCTTCAGGATCAATCACTTTTACGCTCTGGTTTGGTGACAGTTTGCCGCGCTTTATTCGGGCAATACCGATAACACCAACATAGCTGTTGTAGTCGAGCGATGAAATCTGCATTTGCAGCGGACCTTCTGCGTCAACATCCGGTGCTGGAACCTGATCGATAATGGTTTCAAATAGGGGTGTCATATCGCCTTCGGTTACGCCCGGCTCAAGACCTGCAAAACCATTGATGGCCGATGCGTACACAACCGGAAAATCCAGTTGTTCATCCGTCGCTCCCAGGTTGTCGAACAATTCGAAAGTCTGGTCTAGCGCCCAATCGGGTCGAGCACCTTCGCGGTCGATCTTGTTGATAACAACGATAGGGCGAAAACCCATATCAAACGCCTTTTGTGTCACAAAGCGGGTTTGTGGCATTGGCCCTTCAGCAGCATCGACTAACAACAATACTGAATCGACCATGCTCAATACGCGCTCAACCTCACCACCGAAGTCGGCGTGGCCCGGTGTATCAACGATATTGATTCGGTAATCATTCCATTTAATCGCCGTGTTCTTGGCCAGAATCGTGATACCACGTTCTTTTTCAATGGCATTGGAGTCCATCATTCGCTCGGTGGGAGCGAGGCGGGAATCCAGCGTGCCTGATTGCTGTAGGAGCTTATCGACCAATGTTGTTTTGCCGTGGTCAACATGGGCTATGATGGCGATGTTGCGTAATTTCTGAATCAAGGGTAATTCCTGGTGCGCAAGCGTTTGGCGCGATGGAGATCGAAGCTGGAGGAAGTTCCAAGCGGGCGACGTTAAACGCGCAATTATACCGGAGTAAAGCTGGCTTAAGGCAAAGGCAGACTGCATAAATCTGGCCAGATTGTGATTAAGTTGCGCTGTGGTCATGCTACGGCTGTCCCACATGGCCAAAGACTGGTGAAAATCGGATGAAAGTCCGGCGAAACTCTAGTGAAACTCGCGCAACTATGCGGCGCGCAACAGCACCGCGAATAACATCGATAACGGTGAGGTCGGGCGTATGAACACAATAGATTCCTGGGCGAAAAGCGCGAAAACACTGGTTGACGTTGCTATGGGCCGCACGCCCGCTGATACGGTTATTCGCGGCGGTAAATGGGTGAATGTGCATTCCGGCGAAATTATTCCTGATACCAGTATTGCCATAAGCGCTGGCCGCTTTGCGTATGTGGGCCCCGATGCCAGCCATACCATTGGGCAGAGCACCCAAATTATTGAAGCCGACGGCCGCTATCTGGTGCCCGGCTTGTGCGATGCCCATATGCACGTTGAAAGCGGCATGGTCACCGTCACCGAATTTGCTCGAGCCGTTATTCCACACGGCACCACATCCATGTTTATCGACCCGCATGAAATTGGCAATGTGCTTGGCCTTGATGGTGTGCGTCTGATGCACGACGAGGCATTGGCCTTACCCATCAATGTGTTCGTGCAAATGCCCAGTTGTGTGCCTTCTGCGCCCGGGCTGGAACATGCTGGTGCAGAGCTTGGTGTGGCAGACGTGCAAGAGGCCATGCTGTGGCCGAATATTATCGGGTTGGGAGAGGTGATGAATTTTCCAGGCGTAGCGGCAGGCGATGAAAAGATGCTGGGTGAAATCGCAGCAACACAACTGGCTGGTAAAACCGTTGGTGGTCATTACGCATCGCCTGATCTTGGTGTGCCGTTTCATGGCTATGTGGCAGGCGGTCCGGCCGATGATCACGAAGGCACCAGAATGGAAGATGCGATGGCGCGAGTGCGGCAAGGCATGCGCGCCATGTTACGTCTGGGTTCAGCGTGGTATGACGTTGCTCCGCAAATTAAAGCCATCACCGAACAAGGGCTGGATTCGCGCAATTTTATTCTGTGCACTGACGATTCGCACTCCGGCACACTCATAAACGATGGTCATATGAATCGCGTGGTTCGGCACGCCATTGAACAGGGCTTACCACCCATCACCGCCATTCAAATGGCCACACTGAATACAGCGCAACATTTTGGTCTTGAGCGTGATCTTGGTTCCATTACACCTGGCAGGCGTGCCGATGTAATTATTTCAAGTGACCTTGCCAGCCTGCCCATCGAGCAGGTTATTGCTCGGGGCGAGCTGTTGGCAAACGAAGGCACGCTAAGCGTTGACATACCTCCGGCAACGTATCCACAGAGCTCGCGTAACACGGTGCATCTGGGTCAGACTCTGCAAGCCAGTGATTTTGAAATCAAAGCGCCGGCAAACGCAACCAGCGTTAATGCAAGAGTTATCGGGGTTATTGAAAATCAAGCGCCCACGCAAGCCTTGGAAGCAAAGCTTGCGGTATCCAATGGCGTGGTGAGTATCGATCGCGCCGCCGATGTGTGTCAGATAGCGCTTGTTGAGCGTCATCGTGCTACCGGTGGCGTGACCAATGCGTTTGTATCCGGGTTCGGGTATAACAAGCCCTGTGCCGTTGCATCCACTGTGGCGCACGATGCTCACCATATGATTGTGGTTGGCACCGATCGCGACAATATGGCTCTGGCTGCCAATCGTCTGGCTGAAGTCGGCGGTGGCATAACGGTATTTTGTGAGGGTGAAGAGCTGGCGCTGGTGGAGTTACCTATCGCGGGTTTAATGTCGGATGAAAGAGCTGAAGTGGTTGCAGCCAAGGCTGATGCCATGGTTGAAGCGATGGCGCATTGCGGGTGTCAGCTTAACAATGCGTATATGCAGCACTCCTTGCTGGCCTTGGTTGTTATCCCGGCACTGCGTATCTCCGATGTTGGGTTAATCGATGTAACCACGTTTTCTAAAACCGATTTATTTGTCTCAAGCGCTTCATGATTCGATTTCTTTTTAATAACGACACCATCGCGCTGCATAATCAGCGCGCCGATATCACGGTTCTGGCGTGGCTTCGGGAGGAGCAGCAAAAGACAGGTACCAAAGAGGGCTGCGGGTCTGGTGATTGCGGCGCTTGCACGGTCGTTTTGGCATCGCTGCAAAGACAAGACGATGAAGTGTCATTGCGTTACGAGTCGGTGAACAGTTGCATCACATTCGTTGGCTCGTTACACGGCAAACAATTGATAACAGTAGAAGACCTTGCAGTAGGGGATAAGCTGCACCCCGTGCAACAGGCCATGATCGATGAACATGGCGCGCAGTGCGGATTTTGCACGCCCGGATTTATCATGTCGATGTTTGCGCTTTATCATAATAAAGACGCGCAACAGTTACGCTATGATACCGAAAAGCTTCATCATCGAATCGACCAGTATCTTGGCGGCAATTTGTGTCGTTGTACGGGTTATGCACCGATAAAACGCGCGAGCATAAAAGCCCTGCAAGCGCATAAGCCGGATACGTTCGACGCAGCTGAAAAGCAAACCATAAAAGCCTTGAAAGATATTCACCGTCGCTTGCCAATGCACCCGCGCTTTTTAATTCCCGCAAATGCTGCCGAGTTGGGCAGGTATCGTATTCAGTATCCTGAAGCACGTTTGTTGGCAGGTGGTACCGACATGGCGCTGGAAGTCACGCAGCAGCTTAACGACATAGACAAGATTATTTATCTTAAGCATGTACCAGAGCTGGTAAAAATAAAAACCAATGAATCCAATGTCGAGTTTGGTGCGGCTGTTTCACTCACGCGTTGCATGCAGGCATTGAAAAAAATGTTGCCTTCAACTGAAGCAATGATGCTGCGATTCGGGTCGGAGCAGGTACGTAATCAGGGAACCATTGGTGGCAACATTGCTAACGCATCCCCAATCGGTGACTTGCCGCCGTTACTTATGGCGCTAAACGCATCGCTGGAGTTGCAGTGTGGCGATACGCGCAGAATGGTGAACATCAACGACTTTTACGTCAGTTATAAACAAACGACATTGGCAGATAATGAGTTCTTACGCGCTGTTCACGTACCCGTGCCCGAGCAGGATACACGGGTGTTTGTGTACAAGGTATCCAAACGATTAGACGATGATATCTCTGCCGTTTGTGCCGTGTTTTGCTTGCAGATGGAACAGAATAAAGTTATTCAGGCACGCGTGGCGTTTGGTGGCATGGCCGCAACCCCCGCGCGCGCTACCAACCTGGAAAAGGTGTTAGAGAATGCAACGTTAGACGATTCCTGCCTGAACAACGCAATGGCTGCATTGCAAAAAGACTTCTCACCCATCAGCGATGCGCGAGCGAGTGCTGAGTACAGAGCTAAAGTTGCCGAGAATCTTCTCAAGCGGTGTTATCTTTCCATACACGATGTCGGTGCTGCCGTGCATGTGAGTGATTATGTCGGCGGGTAGTTCACAGGCACACGACAGTGCACGCGAACACGTAACAGGGCAGTCTCGCTACGTTGATGATCTGCCACCGGTTGCCGGTCAGTTGTTCGTGGCTATTGGTGGTTCAGCTATTGCGCATGGCAGTATTCAATCGATTAACCTCGATGCGGTTCGTTCGGCCGCAGGCGTTGTGGACGTATTGAGTTTCGCTGATTTGCCGGCCTTAACCGATATCGGCCCGGTTTTCCCCGGCGACCCCTTGTTGGTTGAAAAAGACATCGCATTTTTAGGGCAAGCTATTTTTGCTGTGGCCGCAACCTCGATGCGGCTTGCTCAGCAGGCAGTAAAACTCGCTGATATTCAATACCACGAAAAAACACCGTTACTCAGCTTGGAAAAGGCCGTTGCTGAAGCAATTTACGTCAGGCCTTCGCACAGTATGCAGCGCGGGGATGCCAAGTCTGCCATTGCAACTGCGGTTAACACGATAAGCGGCGAGCAGCACATTGGCGGTCAGGAGCATTTCTATCTGGAAGGGCAAGTAGCGCTTGCCGTACCGGAAGAAGACGGCGGTATGACTGTTTACTCGTCCAATCAGAATCCAACCGAAGCCCAGCATCTTATTGCCGGTGTGTTGGGTGTGCCGATGAATAAGGTTGCCATCGTTACACGACGCATGGGTGGTGGTTTCGGTGGTAAGGAAACACAAGGCGCGGCAATGGCAGCATTCGCTGCGTTGTTTGCCCGTCGTCTTGGTAAAGCGGTGAATTGCCGTTTATCGCGACGAGACGACATGTGCATGACGGGTAAACGCCACCCGTTCTATAACCAATACGAAGTCGGGTTTAATGACGATGGACTCATCACCGGTATACAGCACACGCTTGCAGGCCAATGTGGACACTCGCCGGATTTATCCGATGCCATCGTCGACAGAGCGATGTTTCATTGCGACAACGCCTACTATTTAAGCGATGTGTCAATAACCGGTTTAAGGTGCAAATCGAATACCGTATCGAATACGGCCTTTAGAGGCTTTGGCGGTCCACAGGGTATGATGGCGATGGAAGCGGTGATTGATGAAATCGCTTATGCATTGAATAAAGATCCATTGGATATACGCAAGCT
>CAKZUP010000004.1 GCA_937922945.1 uncultured Granulosicoccaceae bacterium | reverse complement strand
TATTCGTTGCAATGAAACGTCCTGTTATGCGATCGCTTCGAACACACGCTGAACCTTACTGCTACTAAACCCGATCGCTTCGTAAAATCTGTGCGAACCTAGCCTAAGCTCGTTGCAACGCACTCTGAATTTACCATTATTGCTGTCTTGCGCGTATCGAACTAAATCTCTGCCAACACCTTTACCACGAGCTTCATGGGATACGACTAAGCCACCAATTTCGAAAAAATCTTCTGATGCAAGACGGCGAGCATAAAAAATATGCAACCAACCGATAACCTGATCGTCCTCCTCAGCAACATAGACTTGATCTAGTGTAGAGGTCAGTATGCCTCGAAACTTTAAGAGAATTTCTTCAGAAGATAACTCGGAATAGCCAAGGCCTTTAGATACTGTGTTGATACCTAACGCATCTGATTCCGAAGCTGCTCTGATGGTGTGTTTCATTCGACTGTTTCCTTAAAGCTTATAACAACCTATATGGCGGAAAAATCCGGATAAGTATGATTTGCCGGTTTTCCAGTTTATTCTTTTTCGCAGATATTCACTATATCAATCAAGACTGCAATCTTATATTCGAACGGTGACGAGCTAATGCGAGAGAAGCTTCAACCGCCGCGATAATACCAACAAGAATCAATAAGGTCGAAATGCTGAAGTCGACTATGAGCCACCCGGCAACGAAAGGAAAACCGAAAATCCCGATAAAATAGGTTAACGAAAATAGCTGCAAAGTTTGTGGGATCAAATCTTCATCGGCATCGTTGGCGGCCATTGCGACTAATATAGGATATGACGCTCCATAACCGATAGCAAATAACATAGCACAGGCGATGTAAACAACCTGGCTACCATCGATGAATAAAAACAGCAAAACGCTTAAACTCATTATGCTCTGCAAGAGCCCTATAATTAGATAGGGAGCAGCACCGCCTTTATAGTTCGCAAATGCCACACGGCAAATCACCGTTGTCACCGTGTAGACCAAGAAATAGTCCGCGTAGTTCAGACCCTCTGACCCCGCGATCACCGTTTGGAAATTGTTCAGACCTGCAAATACCGATGCACCAAGAAACACCATCACCACCGGCACCCAAGCGCGTGAGCAAAAAATTCGCTTAACAGCCTGAGGAGATAGTCTAGAGCGATTGTCTGGTGTGCTGGCGTTAACGTGTTTGCCAATTAATTTGGATATCACCAAAAACAAGGAACCACTAACGGCGCAGAAAACAGCGACTACTCTAAAAACATCCCTGAGGTGGTAGCCCCAAGACTCTAGCCAAGCTGCAAAGACTGGCGAAAGCCCGAACCCTGCCATTAAGAACACCGCGTATAAAGAAAACATCTGCACGCGATCGTCCGAGCCACTTAGGCGGGTCAACACAACCGGCGCAAGCGTATACATCAGCCCCCAGCCAAACCCGATTAGCGCACTGGCAGAATATATTGCTGGCCCGATGTTCTCGGCTATTGAGTACAGAAACAAAGCGGCCGTAATAGCATATCCAGAAAGGCCCAGTGTTTTTAAACGTCCAAGCACATCGGACAAGTGTCCTGAATAATAGACCGTAAACAGCGTCGTCACAGCCGTAACGAGCAGCATCCTTCCAACGTCTTTTTCGTTAGCCCCGAATTCGACAAACAGATCAGGCAGCAAAAAGGTCAAGCCATAGGTTCCGGATTGCAGAAACACAGCGAGAAAGAACAATAGAAAGAGAAATCGTCGAGACACTATGTTCTACAGTGCTGGGTTCTACAGTGCTGGCCGTGCACAGCTGAGTTATCTCAGCCTAAGCGCTCTGCTCCATTTCCACAGCCTTCGCAACGCGGCAAGCGGAAAACTTAAATTCCGGTATTTTCCCATACGGATCGAGACTGGGATTAGTCAGCACGTTTGCAGCGGCTTCAACGTAGGCGAACGGAATAAATATCATATCCTCAGAAACCGCTCTGTCGGCGCGCGCCATAATGTCGATAGAACCGCGGCGCGTTTCCACGCTAATCATCTCACCCGGTTCAACACCCAACGCACGTAAGGTTTTCGGGTGTAAGGATGCATTCGCTTCCGGTTCTGCCCAATCCAACACCGACGCTCTGCGCGTCATGGACCCGGTATGCCAATGTTCAAGCTGGCGACCTGTGGTGAGTATCATCGGATAATCCGCATCGGGTGTTTCCGCTGGTGCCGTTACTTGTGCCGGTGTAAAACGCGCACGCCCTTCGGCACGCGGAAAACCATCGCCAAATACAATGGGCTGACCGGGATCATCTGCTGATAAAGAAGGATACGTCACCGCACTTTTCTCCAGCCGTTCCCAAGTGATATTGTCGAGAGAATTCATCGACATCTTCATTTCGGCAAACACATCTCGCGGATGTTCGTAAGACCAATCCAGACCGATACGCTTTGCAAGCTCAACAACAATCCACCAATCTTCTTTGGCATCCCCCGGAGGAGAAACCGCTGGTCGACCCATTTGCACTTGCCGGTTGGTATTGGTGACAGTACCGGTTTTCTCCGGCCATGCAGATGAAGGCAAAATAACATCTGCATAGTTTGCTGTTTCAGTTAGAAAAATATCCTGTACAACAAGGTGTTCAAGTTTGGCTAGCGCGTCGCGCGCGTGTTCGACATCGGGGTCGGACATAGCCGGGTTTTCACCCAACACGTACATACCGCGAATATCGCCAGCGTGCACAGCATCCATAATTTCTACAACAGTCAAGCCCTTTTCGCTGTCTATACTCTGTGAACCCCAGATATCATGAAACGCGCTACGCACACCATCGTCGGCTACCGATTGGTAATCGGGTAAAAACATTGGAATAAGCCCGGCATCGGAGGCGCCTTGCACATTGTTTTGCCCGCGAAGAGGGTGCAACCCAGAACCGGGACGACCAACCTGACCACACATAAGGGCTAGCGAAATTAAACAACGGGAGTTATCCGTGCCATGAATATGCTGAGAGATTCCCATACCCCAGAAGATCATCGCAGACTTCGCATTTGCGAAGGTTCGCGCAACTTCTCTTAACGTGTCTGCATCTATCCCGCACAGTTCGCTCATTTTCTCGGGTGGAAAACCAGCCAAATGCGTTTTCATGGCTTCCCAGTTTTCAGTAAAACCCTCAATGTACTGCCGATCGTATAAGCCTTCTTCAACAATCACGTGCATGATCGCGTTCAGCATGGCCACATCGGTACCAGGTCGGAATTGCAACATGTGAGCAGCATGGCGCTTTAACCCCTGCCCCCGTGGGTCCATAACGATCAACTGCCCACCACGTTTTGAAAACTGTTTGAAGTAGGTTGCAGCAACCGGATGATTCTCAGTGGGGTTAGCACCAATAACAATCGCTACATCGGCGTTCTCTATTTCATTAAACGTGGCGGTAACCGCACCTGAGCCAACATTCTCTAACAATGCAGCAACCGATGAGGCGTGACACAAGCGAGTGCAATGATCCACATTGTTATGTTCAAACCCTTGCCGGATAAATTTTTGAAACAGGTACGCTTCTTCATTGGAACACTTTGCCGAGCCAAATCCTGCCACGCGTTTACCGGTATCTTCGCGTAACTTCGCCATACCACCTGCAGCAGCTTCAAGCGCTTCATCCCAAGTGGCTTCACGGAAGTGACTAAACAAATTCGCAGGGTCAACGTTAAGACCTTTTGCCGGTGCATCGTCCCGACGAATTAACGGCTTGGTTAATCGATGCGGATGCGCAATATAATCGAACCCGAAACGCCCTTTAACGCACAGGCGATTCTCGTTGGATGGGCCTTCAACCCCGTCTACCCAGGCAATTTTCTCATCCTTTATCTTGAACGAAAGCTGACAGCCAACGCCACAATACGGGCACACACTTTTAACTTCACGATCAAAGCTCTGGCTATCACCCACACCTTTATCATCCAGCACAGTTGATGGCATTAAGGCGCCGGTAGGACAGGCCTGAACACATTCACCGCAGGCAACACACGTTGATACACCCATTGGATCATCAAAATCAAAGGTTATTTTTGAATCGTGCCCACGGCCCGACATACCAATTACATCGTTTACCTGTACTTCTCTGCAAGCACGCACACACAGGTTGCAATGTATGCAGGCATCCAAGTTCACTTTCATGGCCATGTGGGAATCATCCAACAATGGCACATGATCGATATGCACTTTAGGAAAGCGACTTGCACTAACGCCCTGCTGCTCTGCCATATACCAGAAATGCGACGATTTATCATGTGCTCTGTCTCGCTCTGGCTGGTCGGCAACTAACAACTCAACCACCAGCTTACGCGCTTTAGTGGCCCGTGCATTTTGTGTATGAACCACCATGCCTTCTGATGGCGTTCGAATGCATGAGGCGGCTAGCGTGCGTTCGCCGTCTATTTCAACCATGCAGGCGCGACAGTTACCATCGGGTCGATAACTAACCGCATCTTTATGACATAAATGTGGCAATGTTGTGCCTTCGCGTTTGGCTATCTCCCAGATAGTTTCGTCACGTTTGGCTTCAACTTCTTTACCGTCTAATGTGAACCGGATGGTATCGCTCATGATTAAATCTCCTCCGGAAAATGCTTCATGGTGAGTAAGATCGGATTAGGCGCGGCTTGACCCAAACCACATATAGAGGCATCGACCATCACCTCGCACAAGTCCTGCAATAGTGGTTGGTCCCACGACTCTTTTTCCATCAACTTAACCGCTTTCTCGCAACCGACGCGACAAGGCGTGCACTGCCCACAGCTTTCGTCTTCAAAAAATCGAAGCATATTAAGCGCGGCGGCTTTCACACTGTCTTGATTGGATAACACAACGATGGCCGCAGAGCCAATGAACGAGCCGTGCGGTTGCAAAGTATCAAAGTCCATTGGTATATCGTTCATGCTCGCCGGCAGTAAACCGGCGGATGGGCCACCGGGTTGGTACGCCTTGAACTCATGGCCATCTAGCATGCCACCGCACGCATCGATTAAATCGGTAATCGTTGAACCAGAAGGTAGTAGATGCACGCCGGGATTTTTCACACGCCCGGAGATCGAAAACGAGCGTAAGCCAACTCGGCCATTTTTTTCGGTCGCGTTCAGAACCTGCGGCCCCTCGCGACACACTTTGGCAATCCAGTAAAGTGTTTCGACATTATGCACAAGCGTTGGTCGACCAAAGATACCCACCGATGCCACATAAGGTGGGCGGTGCCGTGGCAATCCACGCTTGCCCTCAATGGATTCGATCATCGCACTTTCTTCACCGCAGATATAGGCACCAGCCCCGCGACGCAATTCGATATAACCGGGTTCGACAATACCTGCCTGTTCCAGCTTGGCAATTTCCTGGTGAAGTATGGTGAGTACTGCGGGGTATTCGTCGCGCATATAAATGTAGCACCGTGCTGCATCAACAGCCCAAGCCGCAATCAGCATACCCTCAAGAAAAAGGTGTGGTGTGCGTTCAAGATAATACCGATCTTTAAATGTGCCAGGCTCGCCCTCGTCGCCGTTTACAGCCAGATAGCGAGGCGCTGGTGCTGATCGCACAAACGACCACTTCTTGCCGGATGGAAACCCTGCCCCACCCAGACCGCGTAAGCCCGATTCACCCACACGCTCCTGCACTTCATCAACCGACAATTTACCGTTGCGCAGTTCGGCTAATTCCTGATAGCCGCCTTGCTCTTGGTAGGCTTCGAAGGATTCATAGTCGGGCATGCGCGCGTGATCATCACCGCTTTTAATGACTTCTTCCACCAGTTCAGGGGTTGCAAAGTCAACATGCCGATGTCCGATCTCCAAGGTCGGCGCGGCGTCACAACGTCCCATGCAAGGTGCTCGGACCACACGCACTTCATCCGGATTAACGCCAGCTTTCAGGTTCTGTAACAGTGCTTGAGCACCTGCAAGCTCACACGCCAGAGAGTCGCATACACGAATGGTCACCGGAGGCGGAGGTGCTTCACCTTCGGCAACAACATCAAAGTGCGCATAAAAGGTGGCCACTTCGTGCACTTCTGCTTGAGACAAGCGCATTTCTTCAGCCAACGCTCGTAGGTGTCCAGCCGATAAATGCTTGTATGCGTCTTGAATGAGATGCAGGTGCTCGATGAGTAAATCAGCGCTTCGGGGTTTATCGCCCAGTAACGCACGCACTTCTGCCAGTGCCGTGTCGTCAAGCTGGCGACCTTTGGGTGTCACACGCCCTTTGCCACGACCTGATTTCCACACACCCGGTTTGAATTGCACTGTCGCCATACCCAACTTTCCTCATCGCTGTTCTAAGGCGCGGTACTGCGCTATAAAATGACCGAAATGATCAAGGCTTTGTCAGCTCCGCTAGCGGATTTCACAGGATTGGGCTGGGGATCTCAAATTGTATTTTCAGATGGTGCAATTTGATTTGCTTATCGCGTCTGTATAACCGCGCGTGGCGGGTTAATCATCGGCGCTGATGATGGCTCTGAGTGCATCGATTACGGGCAAGCCCGGCTCGCGATGTAACGTGGCCAGCCCGATAGTGTTTTCCACACTCGGCTTTTCCAGCACCAAACTCACCGCACCCTGATCCAGAAACAGACTATCAACCAGTTTTTGCGGTGCGATGGTAGCAGCCGAACCGGCATTCACCTGCACCATGGCAGCCGTAAAGGCATTGGTTTCCATCACCGGACTGGGTGATACGCCTGCACTCTCAAACACTTCATCGACAATTTGCCGAAATCGCATGTCTTTGCTTAGCAAACAAAGCGGTAAGGCTGCCGCCTCCTCCCAGCTTGCACTACCTTCAGCACGAGGAGCCATGTGTGCAGGACTCAGCAAGACATAAAATTCCTGATAAATTTTTTCAAAGCGCAACGATGCCAACTCATGTTCATCTTGATACGTAATGCCAGCATCGATAGAAAACTCATTCAGCTCGTTCGAAATTTGCGTGGACGTTAGAGACTTGATTTGAATCGTTAGATGCGGGTATTGCTCACGTAAGTCGGTTGATAGAGCGGCAGCGTACGGCAGTGCTGTGGGAACCACTCCGACTTTAAGTACACCGTGTAAATCGTTTTGAGCCAACGCTATATCTTGTAACAGACCTTCAGAGTCGTTCAGGATTTTGTGCGCCCAACGCAACACTAACTCGCCTTCTTTTGTAAAACCCTGAAACTTGTTTCCACGACGAACGATGGCCACGCCCAATTGCTGTTCAAGATGATGAATACGCGCAGAGAAAGCGGGCTGTGAAATACCGCAGTCTGCCGCAGCACGGGTGAAGTGTTTGCGTTGCGATAATGCCATTAATAATTGCAGATCGCGTGTTTCTGGGTATCGATCCAACGGATTAGCTTCCAGCGATTCGGCCAACAGGCCGCTTGCCGAACATTATAACCACCTGAAAAAGATATTCTGCGCGGTGAACGCAGACACATCCCTATTTATGTCGATTTGGACCACAGAACCCCAATTTCCCTTCAACATAGACACGAATCACGGCTGGCGTTCTGTATTGAAAAGCCACAAATTGAGCATATAATTCAAGCACGACTTGCCCCATCAAACGATGAACCCTTTGCCCGATAAACATGCTCAATAAAAACATCTTGCCGAATCTGGTTGCGCTACTGCTGATAGCCGTAAGCTTTCTGTTCTCCGACCCCATCAAGTCAATCGTGTTTAGCACTGGTTTGTTTGCGCTATCGGGTGCGTTAACCAACTGGCTGGCCGTGCACATGTTGTTCGAAAGGGTGCCAGGGCTTTACGGCTCGGGTGTGATTGTTTTGCATTTTGAACAATTCAAAAAAGGCATCCTGCGCATGGTGCACGAGCATTTGTTCAATAAAGAACGCGTTGAAAAAGTATTCGCCAATCCGGATGGTGGAATGAACATCGATTTACAGCCGATCATAGCCGGCGTTGATCTCGATGTGGCCTACGACCAACTGGTAGAAACTGTTATGGAGTCGTCCTTTGGTTCCATGCTCGGTATGATCGGCGGAGAATCTGCGCTTGATGGTATGCGTGAACCGTTTAAACGACGCATGGGTAAATACCTTGCAGACGCGGCAAACTCTCCACGGTTCCAGAAAATCGTTAACGACCAGGTTTCCAACATGGCCAGCAGCGACCAGTTCATGACTCGACTTGACGCCATACTGCAAGCAAGGCTCGATGAGCTAACGCCAGAAATGGTTCGCGATATCATGCAACAGATGATACGCAAGCATCTTGGTTGGCTGGTGGTTTGGGGCGGTGTGTTTGGTGGGCTTATTGGCCTTATTGCAGGGCTGTTTTCTGCGTTTTATTAGAACTGCGTTGTATGAAGTCTACGCTTTATCGAGCGGATTCTTTGCCCGCAGCGGCACGCCTTCGAATTCTATTCCGTCCCAACCGGTCAGCATAAACTGCCGAATATTCGGGTGCGAATCTCCATCTGGGTTTTTCAGAACATCTGCCCGGTAATAAGCGCCAAAGCAGGCCAGTGTTTGTTCCTGAGTTAAATCGTGTAAACGCGCGAACGCAAAGAGCTTACACGAACCGGTATTCTGCCCTGCTTCATTGACGATATCGTGGTTGCGAAAGGCGGTAGGCACATACGTGTACAGCTTGTTAATTAACGCTATAGCATCGGGAAACTCAACCGTTTCAGGCTGCGTTTCCAATCGATTAAGAAAGAATTCGAGATCCATATGCAGTTAGCTTTTAGTTCGCATAGCCCATGTTAGCAGTACCAAGGCGTTTTTGGTGTGATCATTTGTAGACAAACACACCCGTTGGAACGTCCTCAGTGATGCTACGTGCAATACATTTCCACGCGGCCCTTGCGACACTGTCACTCATACGTTTAAAACAGTTCTGCAATCTCAGCCTGGCGGCGCGCTTTGGCATCCGGGTTACTGTTTTTAAAGTCGATTGCATCGACCGCCGCAATGGCACATAGATTCACAATACCCCTGACTGTGGTTGATTCGGTGACCACGTGCGCAGGCCGCCGCAACCCCATCAAGATTGGCCCCACAGGTAATCCATCACCCACCGTTTTCACAAAATTATAAGCGATGTTGGCAGCATCAAGATTAGGCATAACCAGCAGGTTAGCCGAACCTTCAAAGCCTGCATTCGGGAAAATACGGTCGCGGGTCTCCTGCGACAATGCGGCATCGGCGTGCATCTCACCTTCAACCGCTAAATTCGGAAACTGTTTGCGAATAATGCGTCGCGCCTCTCGCATTTTGGTGGCACTGGTATTGTTTCGGCTACCGAAATTCGAATGAGACAGTAAGCCAATTTTAGGCACCATGCCGAAACGCTTAACAATGTTAGCCGCCATACCCGCGGTCTCGGCAATCTCTTCAGCACTCGGATCGACTGTGACGTGCGTGTCGGTGAGGAACACCGTACCGGAATTCAAAATCATTAGTATGAGCGCTGAAATATCGGATACATCGTCGCGGATACCAATAATGTCGCACAAATAACGCAAGTGCCGCGCATAGGCGCCTTGCGTTCCACACACCAATGCATCTGCTTCGAAACAGCTAACCAGTAATGCACCTAGAGCAGTATTACGCGATCGAATAACGTTCGATGCGTACTCAGGCGATACCCCTTGTCTCTGCATCATCCGGTGATACACATCAACGTGCCGATCAAAATTGGGGTTATTGCCCGGGTCAAGCACATCGAAACCGTCGCCCACTTTTAAACGCAACCCAAGCTCATCGATATTTTCTTTGATAACATCTTCGCGACCAATCAGCAGTGGACGACAAATAGCGTCATCGACCAGTATTTGAACTGCATTCAATACACGTGTCGATTCGCCCTCTGCTAACACCACGTTTTGCAGGTTCGCCTGCGCTTGCTCGAACACCGGCTTCATGACTAAACCGGAGCGGAACACGAAGTCGCGAAGTTTACGATGGTACTCATCAAAATCTTTAATCGGTCTGGTGCACACACCACTGTCCATCGCCGCCTTTGCAACGCGCGGCGGTATCTCTGTCATTAGACGCGGATCGAAGGGTTTTGGTATTAGGTATTCACGTCCGAATCGAAACGGTTGACCACCGTAAGCGGCAGAGACAACATCGGAGGCTTCTTTAGTCGCAATATCGGCAATTGCCTCCACGCAAGCAGCTTGCATTTCGGCATTGATTTCTGTGGCACCAACATCGAGAGCACCCCGGAATAGAAACGGAAAGCACAAAACGTTATTGACCTGATTCGGGAAATCCGAACGGCCAGTGGCGATCACTGCATCGTCGCGCACTTTATAAACCTCTTCAGGACTGATCTCAGGATCCGGATTGGCCAAAGCCAATATAAAGGGGTTGGGTGCCATGCGAGCCACTTGTTCGCCAGACAATACATTCGGCGCTGATAAACCCAGAAAGATGTCGGCGTCGCTTATAACATCGTCCAGCACTCGGGCATCTGTGTCACGAGCATAGATTGCGCGATACTCGTCAAGCGTGTCTAACCGACCACTGTGAATAACACCGTCGATGTCGCACACAGTCACGCGATCTTTTTTCAACCCCATGAACACCAACAAATTCAAACACGCCAGAGCAGCAGCTCCTGCACCAGAGCAAACCAGGCTTACGTCACTTAATTCTTTACCAACTAGCTTTAAACCATTGCGAATAGCCGCCGCAACAACAATCGCGGTCCCATGCTGATCGTCATGAAATACCGGAATGTTCATACGTTCACGAAGTTTTTTCTCAATCTCGAAACACTCCGGCGCCTTGATATCTTCCAGATTAATGCCACCAAATGTGGGTTCCATTAACGACACTGCATCTACAAAGCGATCGACATCGGTGGTATCGAGCTCAATGTCGAACACATCGACATTGGCAAACTTCTTAAACAGCACGGCCTTACCTTCCATGACTGGTTTGGATGCCAAAGCGCCAATCGGACCAAGACCCAACACCGCAGTGCCATTGGTAATAACCGCAACCAAATTAGCCCTTGCAGTGAGTTCCCCAACCTGCAAAGGATCGGCAACTATTTCACGACAAGCCGCAGCAACACCAGGTGAATAAGCCAGCGCAAGATCGCGCTGGTTCACCATATTTTTAGTCGCGTTGATCTCCAGCTTTCCCGGCACTGGGTAGCGGTGATAATCGATCGCGTCTTTGTCGAATTTTTTACTCATGCAAATTATTTTCCGTATTTTTATTCGAACAAAGTCGCTTCAATAATCGATTCAACATTGAGTTTAACTAGCCACAACCGCAGGTTTAAGCAGACCATCGCTGGTTGCTCGGTTCAATGCACTGCAAACAGCAATCAGCGATGCAGAGACAATATTGCTATGCAATGCAGCGCCGTAGCGAGTCTCCCCTTTGCCAGCCTGAATTTCAAAGTAACACGCACTTTGCGCATCCGCACCAACGCCGGTTGCATGCTGGTGATAATCAACAATGCGAAAATCGACACCGAAGGTTTTACTTAAGGCTTGAACAAACGCATCTACCGGACCATTGCCAATGCCTGAGATTGTCATCTCCTCACCATTGAATATCACCGTTGCTTCAAGCGATCGCTGCGAATCGTCAGCACCCACTTCACTACTTACGTGACGCACAAATTCCAGTGGTTGCTTCGCCTCCAGAAAGGCCGAATTGAACGCCGAGTGAATAGAGGCAGAATTGACTTCTTTGCCCGTCTCTTCACTGATGGTTTGCACAACCTTACTGAATTCGATTTGCAGACGTCTGGGAAGTTCAAGACCGTGATCCTGTTCCATAATAAACGCCACCCCGCCTTTGCCAGACTGACTGTTTACGCGAATAACTTCTTCATAGGTTCGGCCAAGGTCAGCCGGGTCGATTGGCAGGTAGGGTACTTCCCAGGTTAGCGAATTACTGGCCCGCATCGCCGCAAAACCTTTTTTAATCGCATCTTGATGCGACCCGGAAAATGCGGTAAACACCAGTTCACCAGTGTATGGGTGGCGTGGGTGGACAGGCAGTTGATTACAATGTTCAACCGTTCGCATAACATCGTAGATGTCTGAGAAATCCAGATTGGGTTGCACACCTTGTGTGAACATATTCAGCGCAAGGGTCACAATGTCGACATTCCCGGTTCGTTCGCCATTGCCAAACAACGTGCCTTCAACTCGCTCCCCACCGGCCATTAACGCGAGTTCGGTTGCCGCCACCGCACAGCCACGATCGTTGTGCGGGTGCAAGCTAATGGTCACACTATCCCGGTTCTTGACATGCCGTGAAAACCACTCTATCTGATCGGCGTGAATATTCGGTGTGGACATTTCAACTGTTGCAGGCAAGTTAAGAATGGTTTTATTCTCAGGCGTTGGCTGCCAAACCGCATTCACTGCATCACACACCTCTACCGCGTAGTCCAGTTCAGTCCCCGTAAAGCTTTCGGGTGAATACTGGAATTGCCAATTGATATCGGTGTATTTCTCTGCGTACTCGGCCACAATCTCTGCGCCATCCACAGCAATTTGCTTCACACCATTCTTGTCCTGATTAAACACAACACGCCTTTGCAACGTAGACGTAGAGTTATACAAATGCAGAATTGCGCTTTTGGCGCCCACCAAAGATTCGAAAGTGCGTTCGATCAGTTCCCGGCGTGATTGCGTTAGCACTTGTAAGGTAACGTCATCAGGAACCAGATTGTTATCAATCAAATGCCGCACGAAATCAAAATCGGTTTGCGATGCTGCTGGAAAACCCACCTCGATCTCTTTAAAACCGATGGCAACCAGCAATTTAAACAACCTCAGCTTGCGCTCACTCCCCATGGGCTCGATGAGCGCTTGATTTCCATCACGCAAATCCACGCTACACCAGATGGGTGGCTGGGCAATGACCTTGGAAGGCCAGGTTCTGTCAGGCAAGTCAACCGGGGTAAACGCAGGATACTTGCTTGTAGGGTCAATTTTCATTGTTAGATACTCTGAGTTATTAATCGGGCATTGGCTGCGTTGACATGGCTGAATACCGAACGCACGCAAACGTTCGGTCGCCACATAAGTCGTCCGCTTTTCCGTACGAAAAGCTGTACGAAAAGCCGTACGAAAAGCCGCACGAAAAGCCGCACGACGCGTCGCCCGTAACTGAGAAAAAAAGTAAGGATGTTGATCGAAAATAATTCGTTACTGCTGAACTGCCTAAACATGCTGATCTCACGGTGGTGCCAGTGGCTATATTTGCTGACCAGTGGTTTTACTGACTTGCGCCTCAACTGGCATTTTTCACTGACATTTTTCGCTGAAAACGATGACTGAGCCCAACTGGAATAATTTATCTTTACGGGTTAGTTGCCGTATTAGGGGTAGTTAACCTGTACGGACAAACCAATTGGGCAAATTAGCGAGCTCCCGACTCCCTGAAAGGGGCCGGGCGAATAAGCAGCAGTCGTCTTTGGCGTGTGATCATGGGTAAAGATTAACCACCCTGTGGCTCCGGGTCAAGGTGGATCGCTGTCTGTTTTCACTTGCGTACCAGGTTCTTCCGTAGATACGTCAACCGCAGTACCGGGCCCGACGTTTCCATGAATGTTTTCGGCGCCCGGAGCGGGTTCCAGCAGTGGCCGAATGAGCTTTTCAAGGCCATTGGCCTTGATCTCGTAAACGAGCGCCATTTGCTCTCCCAACCGGCCCTTTGGGAAACCCTGCTGCTTAAACCAGACAACATACGGTTCGGGCAAATCGATAAGGCGGGTGCCCTCAAATTTACCAAACGGCATCCTTAACCCAGCGGCTTTGAGCACTTCTTCAGACAGAAATTCCAGATCGATACTCATTTTTCATTGTTCGCGCTTTTCTGATTCAAACTACTGTGCGACCCCGTGTGCTAATTGCCACTCATTTTATCCGATTCTACGGACACTGCCTGAGGGCCACCAGTGGCACGCGTATTACGCGTTCGCAGCACCGGTTGAGCGACTGATACCACCAATTCTCGCCATATAAACAGCAAACCGGAGATAACGATAATCAACGAGCCCAGCACCACATTCCGATCGATAGACTCATTAAATACCAGCGCACCATATACTATGGCCCAAAGCATCTGGCTGTATTGCATCGGTGCGATGTACTGGGCTTCACAACTGCGATAGGCGTTAATCATGAGCATTTGCCCCATAACACTAATGAGGCCAATAGCACACATTTTCAGCAGCGCTATACCGGGCATGGGCTGATAAACCAGCATGACCAGCGCGCCACTGACCACTACATTGGCTAGCATCGGGTAAAGTAGCAACGTAACACTGTGTTCGCGTGAACCAATTTTGCGAGTAATGACCGATGTGCAAGCCACACTTGCTGCACCGGCCAACGCTGCCAAATGTCCGAGCGAAAGTTCGACATTATTGGGCTGCAGAACCACAATAATACCGGCAAGTCCCAGTAGAATCGCGATCCAGCGAATGACTTTCACTTTCTCGCCAAGTACGAATATAGAGAGCAAGGTAATCATCACCGGAGCCGCAAACAGCAACGAATAAACTTGCGTCATCGGCAAGCTGTTGAATGCATAGAACACACATAACAACGAACTAACCGTGAACACGCAACGCAGCGCAACCAGGCCCGGCAGTTGGGGGCGTAAGGATATTTCCTTTGTACTAAACGCCAACATGAAAACAAAAGGCACGAAGCTGAAAAGAACAACAAAGAAAACAATTTGAAAAACCGGTACGCCATCGATGCTCTTGATGAGCGCATCGTGCAGGCTAAACAGCGCGTAACCCAGCAGCGAGAGGCCAATTCCGCGGAATATCCCCGTTGCTGGAGAATCTGAACTCATTGTCCGAACACCCTGTTATTCGCTATAGTGTGGCACAGCTGCCGATGCACATTGTACCGACGACGGAATACGAAAAGGGGTTTACATGCGTACTATCATGCCATTATTGTTTGCATTACTAGGTGCTGGAGTGGGCGTATTAATGTGCAAGCTCTTCGTGCGAAGCTGGCTCGCCTACCCGGCAGCTGCGGTTATCGGTGCCGTGAGTGCGTTTGCAGGAATTATACTAAGAGACGGATTCGACGCTACGCTTGTCACATCGAACACGTTGGTGGATACGTTGGTTGCCGCGCTATTAATGTCGTTTCTGGTCAGCTTGGTGGCGAATATCGCAACCAGTATTATCGCTCCGCGCAAGTAGCAAAATCAGTCGTGGAATTAATCACACACAACAGACGCAGGAAACTCACGTGTTGAGTCGCGCCCCGTTTAACGATCAAAGCCGGCTTACTCTTTCTCGTATTTGCCGAAAAGCTCATTCAATCGACCAACCAGATAACGCAGGCTAATCGGTTTTTGCAGGCACTCAATTCGATCAAGCTCCGCACTCCACTGCTCCAGCGCCTCGTCATCAGTATCGGTGACCAGAAACATGGCCGGTGCCCGGGACTGAAATTGATCGCTGATAGTGTCAATGAGCTGCTGACCGTCTAATTTGTCCAGACCATTATCGGTGATAAGAACATCATACTGATTTTCCCGTAGCATCCCCAGCGCAACGTCCGCGCTCAGAGCGGTATCGACTTCGTAGCCGTTGCGATCGAGAGAGGACTTCATCACGCGCAACACGTGCGCCTGATTATCCACCAGCAGAATGCGTTTCATTGCTTTATTCTCACCCATCCCGACATAGCTCGTCTTGGGTGTCGTAAAGTAGGACTGTTGGATCATTGCGACCATACGATTTCTTCTAGGTTGCCATCTAATTGCCTTTATCAAGACGTGTAACGGTTGTCGGATTGCCCGGCTTAAACTGGGGTGAAAATCGCACGCACCAATTCGCCAAACTTTTTACCTACTTGCGCAACTGTTCTCAAATCAGCCCTCGGTATGCGACGAATCACACAAAGTGGCCGTAGCTGATTACACTTGTCAGACTAAACAAGTGGATTACAAGGCCCCCTCAATGACCCACGTATACCTGATTAGACACGGACAAGCCTCAGCAGGAACAGACAATTACGACCGCCTGTCGGAAATCGGTAAAGAGCAAGCGCTGCGGCTCGGCAAATTCTGGAAGCTATCAGGTATTAAAATTGATGCAGCTTATAGCGGTGGTTTGGAACGGCAACAACACACGGCTGAGCTTACCCTTGAGAGTTTTGAAAATCGCCCAACTGTGCAAACACTGGACGCCCTCAATGAGTATGATCACGCCACTATCGACAAGCTTTATGGTAACGGTGTGCAATCGGATGTGGGCAAAGACTTTACGTTCGATCAATACGTTGAAATTATGGAGCGCTGGCGCGATGCGCCTGCCCACCCAGACACGATGAGCTGGCAAGATTTTTCGAACCAGGGTTGGAATGCTATAAACGAGTGCGTTGCCGAGCACCGATCGGCCCATCCGGATAAGGCTCAAGCGAACCTTGCGGTTTTCACATCAGGCGGTGTGATATCGACCATTCTATCCCATGTTATGCAATCTAACTTCGATGTCACTATGCATGCCTTATGGCAAACGCGTAATGCCTCGGTCACCAACATTCTGTTTAATCGACATGGCGTGTGCGTGGTGGACTACAACACGGTTCCACACCTGCAAGGCTCCGCAGATTCAACGCTGATAACCCAAATTTAGACGACCAACATGTTCGCTGCGTTTGCCTTTTCTATATCGGCAGGTGGCTTTTGTATCAGCTGCGACCGGCATCGGTTAGCCGCGGAAAGTAAATACCCGCATCGTCGAATAAATGGCAATCACTTTCCGGAATTCGAATATCGGTATTGCTACCACTTTGTGTTGCATCCAAACCGGCGCGCTGAACAACAAAATTATCCAGGCCAGCGCAGCCGCCATACAGATAGGTGCTCCCGCCCAGTCGTTCAGCAACGTCTACGCGCATCTGCAATGTAAAACTGCCTTCATCTTTACCTAAATCTTCTGGTCTGATGCCAAGTGTTACCGCCGAACCTGCCACACCCCGAGCTGCATCGACTGGAATAGTCGCTTTCGTACCATCGGTTAGTTCTATTGTGGCGCTGCTCGCACTGCCCTCTATCAGTGTGCCTTTAACCAGATTCATCCTCGGTGAACCGATGAAGCCTGCGACAAAAAGATTTTGAGGGTGATGATATAACTCTAACGGAGAGCCAACTTGCTCTACCTTTCCACTACGTAGCACAACAATTTTATCAGCCATCGTCATGGCCTCTACCTGATCGTGGGTGACATAGATCATGGTGGCGCCAAGTTGTTTGTGCAAACGCGCTATTTGAAGGCGCATCTCCACACGCAATTCAGCATCAAGATTAGACAAAGGTTCATCAAACAGGAACACATCCGGATCACGAACTATCGCGCGACCAATGGCAACCCGTTGCCTCTGACCTCCCGACATATTTTTAGGCTTACGATCAAGCAACTCTTCCAGTTGGAGCGTTTTCGCCGCGATATCCACTTTCTCTTTAATAATGTTCTTATCGACGCCGTTCATACGCAATCCGAAACCCATATTCTCGGCTACCGTCATGTGGGGATACAACGCGTAAGATTGAAACACCATAGCGATTCCACGATCGACCGCAGCTACATCAGTCATGTTTTTATCACCGATATGCACCTCACCTTCGGAAAGATCTTCCAAACCGGCGACCATCCGCAACAAGGTCGACTTGCCACAGCCGGAGGGGCCGACAAAAACGACAAAATCGCCCGAATCTAGTTTTAAATCGATGCCATGGATGACAGTAATATTGCCGTAGCGCTTAATTGCGTTTTTAAATTCTACATTTGCCATAGCATTAGCCTATTCAGTAATAGTCGTTAAAGCACGTGTTAGTGGGACGCCTCGGCGGGACCGCCGGTGCGCGGTGCGAGCCTGCGAGAAACTTCTGCAGCCGCTGCAATAAGCGGCTCTTTCCATTGGACCAGCTCATCGACACCAACGCGAAAACTCGGTGCGGTGATAGAGATCCCTGCGATAGCCTGCCCTGCATGATCGACGATGGGCGCAGCAATACAATTGGTACCCAGAAAGTGCTCTCCCAGATCGAGAGCGTAGCCTCGCTCACTTATTTTTGCCAAGTCTGCTCGCAACTCCGGCAAACTGGTTAACGTGTTGGAGGTATAGCGCGCAAAGGAAATTCTTGAAAATATGCCTTCACGTTGTTCTGCATCGCACCAAGCCAGCATGACTTTGCCAGCGCCTGAACAATATACCGGCGCTTTATTACCCACGCTTATCGATAAACGCACGCTTTGCGAACTCTCAACATGATCAATCACAACTGCATGGGTATCGGCATGCACCGCTATTTGGACTGTTTCGCCACTGAGTGCATTGAGTGCAAGCAGCTGATCACGCGCTAACATACGAATATCCGATCGAGTCCAGACTCGATTGGCCATTTCCAGAATACGGTAGCCTGCGTTGTAGGTCAGTGCGCGTTCATCTAACTGAACAAAGCGCTCGTCGATCAATTCATTTAGTATGCGGTGCAAGGTGGCCTTGGGCAGACCCGACCTTTCTTCAAGCTCTGCGAAACGCAACGGGCCTTCGGCAACCAGTAAATCGAGCAAACCAATAGCCCGAACCAGGCCGCTGGGCTGTCTTTTTGTCACTGGCGCGCTTCCAGATTTAGAGACCCGGCTGGATTTACCCTGTTGTTTTGAATTGACACCCATACCTTGCTGCTTTTATACTTTTGGAACATTGTTCCATTGTTTGAAGATAAGTGCAAATGCACTGCTTAATTTTTTAAGGCCACCAGAATCCGGATGTCCAATTCGCCTACTCATTGTCGTCTTGACGGTCGCACGTCAAGCGTACTGCTATCGAACCATGGCGCGATACCCGCGCTTGCCTGGTTTGGTAACAGGCTGGTCTCGTCCATCGCAGATTCGATGCTTGAGAATCTGGATGACGCGGCACATGCATTTGCGAATCTGGATGCCAGAGCGGCGTTAAGCCTGTTCCCGCAAGCGGCCAGTGGGTATATGGGCTCTCCCGCGCTTGTTGGTCGCCGTTATAACACCAACCACACCACGCACTTCACACTCTCAGACATTGAGCAGTCGGCGCAAACCGTCACCGTCACACTCAGCGATGAACAAAGCCGACTAACACTGACAAAGCAGGTCACGCTCGATTCCAACAGCGATGTGCTAACGATTCGAACCAGTCTGAAAAATAATGGCACCGATGACTATCACGTCGATTGGCTGGCCAGTGGAACGCTACCCCTACCAAACCACTTTACCAACTGCACCAGTCAACATGGCCGTTGGGGATTGGAAACGCAAAGCATCACTCGCCCTATCGGGCCTGGGCGATTGGATGTTCAGAACTGGCATGGCCGAACCGGACACGAGCATGCACCCAACGTTATCTGCAGCACTGAACATCTGTGTGAAGACCATGGTGAAGCTATGTTTTTACACCTTGCGTGGAGCGGCAATTACAGCTTTCGCACCGAGCGTCTTAACGATGGAAACGCGTATGTTCAGGCAGGCATGCTGCTAAGACCGGGTGAACTTGTCATTGCACCAGGCGCAGAATTTAGCTGCCCCGAGCTCCACTTGACCAAAGGCCACGGCCTGAATGAATGTACGCAGCGCTTCCATCAATACGCTCGGGAAAACATACTACCCGCATGGACGCGCAAGCCGCGGCCCATCCACGCCAACAGCTGGGAAGCGATGTACTTCGATTTGAACGATGAAGACTTGAAATCGTTAGTCGATGCAGCTGCAACCATAGGCGCCGAACGTTTTGTTCTTGATGATGGCTGGTTTATTGGTCGGCGCGACGATACTGCGGGCCTGGGTGACTGGCAAGTAGACCAAACTGTTTTTCCCAACGGACTCGAGCCACTGGTAAAGCACGTTCGCTCTCACGGTATGCAGTTCGGCTTATGGTTTGAACCGGAAATGGTGAATCCCAACAGCAACCTTTACCGAGAACATCCCGAGTGGACTTTACATTTTGATCAAATTGAAACGCCACTGGCTCGCAACCAGTTGGTGTTGGATGTGTCGCGCGAAGATGTCAGTAACTACTTGTTCAACTGCATCAACGATCTGGTTGCTGAATATAAAATTGACTACATAAAATGGGACATGAACCGCGATCTCGTTTTAGCCGGTGACGGGGTTTTCCCGCGAGCAAGCGAACAACCAAAGGCTGTCTATGCACTCATGCAACGCCTTACAAAGGCGCATCCGAATCTTGAAATTGAAAGCTGTTCGTCCGGCGGTGCTCGATGCGATTTCGGTGTACTCAAATGCACCGGACGGGTATGGACATCAGACAATATCGACCCACTTGCCCGCACCACCATACAGCAAGGCTTCGCGCGCTTTTTTCCACCAGAGATTATGGGTGCGCATGTTGGCCACATGCACGCACACTTAACCGGTAGAAGCACAAACCTGCACACCCGCGCTATTGTCGCCTTGCAGGGGCAGTTTGGATTCGAACTCGATGCCCGCGTTCTTGATGAGCAGGAAATGGCGACGCTGCACCATTACACCATGTTGTACAAGAAACATCGGGCATGGCTGAATGACGCAACTTACTGGCAACTACCTACAAGCGATACATTACTTATAGGCAGTGGTCAGGTTGAGCAGAGCCAGCATGAAGCCCTGTTCAGTATCGTATTACTGGATAGTCTTCGTCACACTCGCCCGGGATGTCAACGACTACGGGGACTAAACCCCGAGACACGCTATTGGGTTTCGCTAGCAAGCATCAACATCGATCAACTCGCACCATTTAATCGCACACTACCGCCATGGTGCACTGAAGACTTTATCTGCACAGGTGAATTACTCATGACTATCGGACTACCACTGCCGGTAATGCCCCCGCAATCTGCGGTACTGGTACATTGTGTGGCTGAGGCAAACTAGCGATGGCGATAGCACTTCAAGGCTTTAATCTCGATCGGTTGCTGGAACGCTTCCATCAGAAGTTCGGTAACAATGATCATCCAGTGAAGCAGTTCTTTGCCCCGGGCCGCGTTAATCTGGTGGGCGATCACACCGACTACACGGGCGGCTATGTGTTTCCTTGCGGCATCGACACGGGCAGTTTGTTGTTAATCAGGCGCACAAGAGACGAGCAGTACCGTTTTGCATCAACCAATTTCGATATGTTCGCGCAACTGCCAAAAGAGCAAATCAATCAAAAATACGGCGATAACTGGATTAACTATCCGCTTGGCGTAGTTGATCAGTTTATACAGCGCGGATTTAACATCGATGGTATCGATTGCCTATTTTCCGGCAACGTGCCAAACGCTGCGGGCTTAAGTTCCAGCGCGTCGGTGGAAGTGGTAACCGCATTCGCCATCAACAAATTGTTCGATTGCCAGCTATCACTGCTTGAACTGGTCAAAATGTCACTGGCAGCGGAAAACGATTTTGTCGGTATGCAATGCGGCATCATGGACCAGTTTGCTGTTGCAATGGCACAAGAGAATCACGCCATGTTTCTGCATTGCGAAACGCTCGAACATCGACAAGTGCCTTTGTCTCTGGACAACTATGCCATTGTGTTGGCCAACAGCAATCAGCGGCGTGAGTTGAACGAATCTGCTTATAACGAACGCGTAGCCGAATGCGAGCGCGCCTTGCACTTGTTAAAACAACGATTACCCATTAATACGTTGGGCGAGCTCAGTGCCGATGATTTAGAAGCAAACAAAGCTTTGTTTCACGACGATAACATCGCCTATCTACGCGCTAAACACGTAACAACAGAGAACAGTCGCGTTCAGGCTGCAGTCCCTGCACTTGAACAAGGAAAAATGGAACTCTTTGGCGACATCATGAACGCATCGCATGACTCACTGCGCGATGCTTATCACGTGTCCAGCGATCCTCTTGATCAATTAGTGGGCGCAGCGCGAAGCCAGCCAGGTGTAATTGGAAGCCGACTAACCGGTGCAGGTTTTGGCGGGTGCACCGTGAACCTGCTTGAAAAAGACCAATGCGATGCGTTTATCCGAAACGTTGGGAACACGTATGAGGCAAAAACTGGTCTAACGGCAGATTTCTACATTATCCATCCGGGTGCAGGCGTTAGGCAGGTGGGCGCATGAACGATGCATCCGGCAGTAACCACTGGCAAAGACGTTGGCAACCGCTGCTTCAACAGTGGGTTATTGTTGCCGCAACAACAGCCGCTCGCCCATGGTCTGGTGCAACCGAAAAGGCCACGCAGAACACCCTGCCCCAGCACGACCCCGATTGTTACTTATGCCCAGGGGTCACGCGTTCCGCTGGCACAACCAATCCGGATTACAAAGGCGCCTTTGCGTTTGATAACGATTATCCAACTTTGGCCGCTCACGCACCGAGTGATGAAAACACCGAAAATATACTGCAAAGCTTCGCACCGGCAATCGGCCGTTGTCGTGTGTTGTGCTGGTCTGAAAATCATAACGACACATTAGCCTCTTTGTCAGAAGAGAAAATAGTCGCGGCCGTTCAACTTTGGAAAGATGAATATATATCGCTTAGCGCTCTGGACGACGTAAAACAGGTGCTCATATTCGAGAATAAGGGTGTGGAAATCGGCGTGTCCAATCTACACCCGCACGGGCAAATATATGCAACCGGTTTTGTCACTGATACCGCTGAGCGAATGCGAAACGCGCAAGTGACGTATGCGAATGCGCACAATGGAGACAACTTACTTCAAGCTATGCTCGCCTCAGAGCACGTACAAAAATCTTTGTTGGTTGAGAAGAACACGTATTGGTCGGTAATTGTTCCGTATGCTGCGCGCTTTTCTTACGAAACATGGATAATTCCGCATCGCGCAATAAAATCGATTGCTGACGCATCCGATGCAGAAATGCACGAGCTTGCACTTTGTTATCAACGGCAGGTTCGTCGATACGACAAACTGTTTCAACGCTCGGCGCCAAACATCACTTTGCTGCATAACGCTCCGTGCGATGATCATAAAGACAATCAACAATGGTGTTTCCATCTGGCGTTTCATCCGCCCCTGCGCGACAAAGAAAAACTCAAGTTTCTGGCAGGCTTCGAGTCGGGCAGCAATAATATTGTTAACCCGCTAAAGCCTGAAGACGCTGCAATGGTATTGCGCGAGCTGGCCGAGGCGGAAAAATGAAAATCGGTGTTTGTTACTACCCCGAACATTGGCCTGAATCGCGCTGGCAACAAGATGCTCAGCACATGAAGAGTATGGGGCTCTCCATGGTGCGAATTGGCGAGTTCGCATGGAGCAAACTTGAACCTGAATCGGGCAACTACCAATTCGATTGGCTTGAACGATCTATCGACACCTTACAAAACGCAGGTTTGGACGTCATTCTTGGAACACCAACCGCGACACCTCCAGCTTGGCTTATCCGCCAACATCCAGAGATGCTCGCAGTTGATGAACACGGCCGCGTTCGCGATTTCGGCTCTCGTCGACACTATTGTTTTTCATCTGAACCATATCGTAAAGAATGTAAGCGCATAGTGGAAAAACTGGCCGAGCGTTTTGGCAACCACCCTGCTGTTGTTGCATGGCAAACCGATAATGAGTTTGGTTGCCATAGCACCACCATCAGCTATTCCAACGCAGCATTAACCGCATTCCAAACGTGGTGTAGCAGACATTACAACGGTATTGAGGCGCTTAACCACGCATGGGGTAATGTGTTCTGGAGCATGGAATACAGTAGCTTCGACCAAATTGGTTTGCCCGTTGGTACGGTGACTGAATCGAATCCTGCGCATCGTTTAGCCTATTGGAAATTTTCGTCCGAACAAGTTAAGACGTTCAATCGTTTGCAAGTGGATATTCTTCGAACACACTCACCCAATCGCGATATCGTGCATAATTTTATGGGTAACTTTGTTGAGTTTGATCACTTCGATGTCGCTGATGATCTGGATGTTGCAAGTTGGGATAACTACCCGCTTGGCTTTTTAACTCGAGATGGAACCAATGAAGCAGATCAGGAAACCTGGCTTCGAACAGGCCATCCCGATTCCTCATCATTTCACCATGACCTTTACCGAGCTTGCGGCAAAGGCCGGATGTGGCTTATGGAGCAACAACCCGGCCCGGTTAACTGGGCACCCTATAACCCGGCGCCACTACCCGGTATGGTACGTCTTTGGGGTTGGGAAGCGATTGCGCATGGCGCAGAATTAGTGAGTTATTTCCGTTACCGACAAGCGCCTTCAGCTCAGGAACAAATGCACTCTGCTTTGTGCCTACCCAATGGCGAAGAAGACGATGCAGCCCGGGAAGTAAAAATACTTGCCAAGGAAATTCAGCAGTTAATCAACACACCGCATGAATCGTCTAGCGCAGACTTGGCGATTGTATTCGATTACACCGGCGATCAGGCGGCGCGGATACAGCAGCCAGACGGGCAACATTACGACCCTCTGGTGTTTATTCAAACGATCTACTCTGTGGTGCGACAACTTGGTATGCAAGTAGACTTTATCTCATCTGCTGCGGCAGCATCGGGCAAGCAACTCGACCAATACAAGCTCGTTATGCTGGCCAACAATACGCTCTCCGATCAGGCGCTCGCAGCTAAGTTGGCAAGCATCGACGCTCTTATAGTCATGTTTCCACGTACAGGGTCGAAAACCAACGAATGCGCCATACCTGAGCCATTGCCACCAGGTGCATTTCAATCCATTCTGGATATAAAAGTCACTCGGGTGGAATCCTTGCCTGCAAATATAGCCATGCAGACGAACAAACAAAATACCATTATCAATTGGCGCGAAAGAGTCGAGTCCAGCATTGTCGCCAACGAAACTTTTGACGACGGCTGGGGATTTCATTATCAGAACAATCGGGTGCATTACTTTAACGGCTGCCCGAATCGCGACACGCTACTCACGCTACTAACACAGCAACTGGCGAATGCCGAACTGGACCCAATTAATCTCGGCCGTGGTTTACGACTAACTCAACGAGGTGATCTAGTCTGGGCATTTAACTATGGGCCTGGTGATGCAGAACTGTCTAACCACATACTGGAGCGTTTTGGGTTTCAGCCATCTAATGGTTTTCTGATTGGTCAAGAAAAGCTTCACATTGGTGACGTTGCGGCATGGAAGTCAAGCTAATGCGCAACCCGCCAGCGAAAAGAAATACAATTGTGCAACACTTCTGCGATGGTTTTATTTGTTATCGCAAACAAGCTACCAAAAGTAACGACTCGCTGACTTTACAAGCGCGTCAAAGCAGATCATTATGGCGTTCACGTACTGGAACTCCGTTGATGCGATCATGGATCGATCAAGGGCAATGGCAGCCGCCCAATAATCACTGCCATGCCGTGCATAAAGCACGACATCTTATAATCAATCACTCCCATTGGAGAATCTAACTATGGTTAAGAGGTTTAATTTTAAAAAAATAGCACTACTTGCTGCATTAGGCACCTTTGTATCGGGTACCGCAGTAGCTAGTGATTTGGTCATCACATTTGATGATCTCAACCCGGATAAAAAGCTTGCATTTGAAGCAGCAGTCGAAGCTTTCACCCGCGCCAATCCAGATATCAATGTAACGGCAAACAATGGCGACCGTGAAGCGCATAAGAGCACCATCAGAAATGCTCTGCAGAACGATTCACCCGATGTCATTACCTGGTATCCCGGTAACCGTATGGGTCCTTTTGTTGACGCTGGTCTTTTCATGGATATCTCTGATCTTTGGGCATCTGATGAAAACCTGTCTAAAAACTTCGAAGCAATCAAACCAACCATGAGCCGCGATGGCAAGCAATGGGGTGTTCCCTACTCTTACTACCAGTGGGGCGTGTACTACCGTGCAGACATCTATGAAAAGGTCGGTATTACAGAACCCAAAACTTGGGACGAGCTACTAGGCAACTGCGACAAGCTTAAAGAAGCAGGTGTAACGCCTTTCACTATTGGTACAAAGTTCCTTTGGACTGCAGCAGGTGTTTTCGATTATCTGAACCTGCGTACCAATGGCTACGAAGTTCACAACGATCTTACTGCCGGTAAAATCAAGTACACCGACGATCGTATTCGCGCAACGTTTGCAAACTGGGAAGAAATGCTTGACCGTTGCACATTCGTAAGCACGCATGCAACTATGTCTTGGCAGGAAGCAATTTCACCGTTCGCAAAAGGTGATGCTGCTATGTACGTTATGGGCAACTTCTCTGTTGGTCAGTACAAAGAAGCTGGTTTAACTGATGACCAAATCGACTTTTTCCAGTTCCCTGAAATTACTCCTGGATTACCTCGTGCTGAAGAAGCACCAGCAGATGCTTTCTTCATTCCTGCAAAAGCCAAGAACGTTGAGAACGCCAAGAAATTCCTTTCGTTCATTGCAACTCCAGGTATTCAGAGTGCATGGAACAAAGCCATCGGTCAGCTACCACCAAACTCGGAAGCTGAAATCAACACCGATGACAAGTTCATTGTAGAAGGCATGGAAACTCTGTCCACAGCTGCAGGTCTTGCTCAGTTTTACGATCGTGACGCTCCAGCAGCAATGGCGAAAGCTGGCATGGAAGGCTTCCAGAAATTCATGCTAGACCCTTCAACATTAGACGAAGTACTTGAAAATCTCGATAAGGTTCAAGCTGAAGTTTACTAAGCTGGTACCTAACGTTTGACACCAAGGCGTTCTCAGACACACTTGCTTGAGAACGCTTTTTTGGCATCGTTTTTCTACATCGTTTTTTTACATCGTTGTATCGACATCGAAGGAGTCGGCCAGCCAGGCCGGCTCTTATCGCACGCATTGCTACAGAATGTATCGAGTATCAGCAACTAAATCTTAGGTTAGAGATGCCATGGCCACGACTGAATTTGATAGCCACGATCGATTCGCCACTTCCAGCACACAAGTAGCCATAGCCGGTATAATTCTGGCCACCTGTCTGTTCATTCTCTATTTCGTTGTCAACACTGCGATGGTGCAGGAATTACTCGGTTACACGCAACGTATGCATGCCCGAGTCCCTACCTTTTTTGTACGTTTGGTGGTTGTTATTATTGCTATCGGTGCAGCCTTGTATCTTGTTACTGGCCTTTCGGTTTATAAACGGAACAAAGTTGAATGGGCTCCGTGGCTCTTCCTGGCTCTAGGGCTTGGATTGTTCATGATCTACGTGATTATCCCGATATTCCAGTCCATGTCCTACTCGTTTACCAAGTGGGATGGTTTGTACGATATTGATGGAAACTGGACCGGTGAATGGGTCGGCTTGCATAACTATAAAATTTTACTGGACGACCCGAACTTTTATACCTCATTAAAGAACAATATTCTTTGGCTTGTACTGTACATGCTAGCCGTTCCAATCGGCCTCTTTATCGCGTTATTTTTAAACCAGACAGTTAGAGGCATCCGAATTTATAAATCACTGTTCTTCTTCCCGTTTGTAATTTCTCAAGTGGTTGTGGGCTTGATTTTTACCTGGGCATACAATCCGGAGTTCGGGTTACTGAGTGAATTCTGGAGTTGGTTTTTCTGCGAAACAAAAGAAAACATTATGGGCAATCTAACGCGGGTTTGCTCAGTCGATCCACCCTCCATACTCGGAAATGAACATACCGCTACTTACGGAATAATTGCCGCCGGCCTATGGCCGCAAATTGCTTACTGCATGATTCTGTATCTAACTGGCTTGAACAACGTTTCTCCAGATCAGATTGAAGCCGGACAACTCGACGGTGCGAAGGGCTGGAAAATGCTTTGGTATGTTGTACTGCCACAACTAAAACCAGCCACGTTCATTGCAGTTGTTGTTACTGTCATTGGAGCACTACGTTCGTTTGACATGATCGCCACCATGACACAGGGTGGCCCATTCGGTTCAACCAACGTACTGGCTTACTATATGTACGATCAGGCTGTTGGCGAGGGTGTTGGCCGTTATGGTTATGGCTCTGCAATTGCCACAGTGCTATTCCTGATAATGCTGGTCTACATCAGTTATTTCTTGTGGCGAATGTATCAAGACGAAAAGGAGGCCAAATAATGTTTCCTACACCAATTGAGAAATCTACATCCGGCAAACAATGGGCTTACAAGCTTGCGCTTCCAATCGCTTTGTTTTTCTGGCTGTTACCCTTGCTGGCCATCTTCATGACATCCATCCGGCCTGCATCTGATATTGCCGTTGGTAACGTGTTCGGTTTTCCCAGCTCGTTCCAACTGTTTCAGAATTATGGTGAAGTGTTTGCCAAAACCAATGCACTGCAATATCTCATTAATACGCTGCTAATCGCAGTACCGTCCATGGTTTTATCCGTGGGTCTGGCTTGCTTAACGGGCTATGCACTCGCGATATACCGGTTCAAATGGGCTTTGCCTTTGTTTTTCTTGTTTGTAGCGGGTAATTTTGTCCCATTTCAAATTCTGATGCTGCCGGTGGTGGATATCTCGGTAAAAATGGAGATCATCAACACTGTACCGGGTCTGGTACTGTTCCACGCCGCGTTCCAAACAGGTTTTTGTACGCTGTTTATGCGTAACTTTATAAAAGCATTGCCGTACGAACTCATCGAATCGGCGCGGCTGGAAGGTGTTGGGGAATTCAAGATTTTCTGGTATCTGGTACTACCACTGGTAAAACCTGCCATAGCTGCACTCTGCGTGCTTATTTTCACGTTCATCTGGAACGACTTTTTCTGGGCGACCGTTCTGCTGCAAGAAGATTCAAGCCTGCCTATTACGGTTGGCGTGCGGACGCTGAACGGCGAATTCGTACAACAGTGGCATCTGGTATCTGCCGCCTCTCTGTTAGCCGCTATGCCTCCGGTACTCATGTTTTTCTTGATGCAAAAACACTTTATCGCAGGCCTTACGCTAGGTGCGACCAAAGGTTGATTGAATTCAAGGTGTTGCACTATGCCAACACCTTGTCTACCGTGGTGTTACGCCTCTTCGCGGGTTGAAGCTCAGCCCTGGTGCGCCTGCTAACTCCCTGCTTGAACTAACCTTGTTCGGTGCTTGCGTTGTCGCCATTCGTAGCGATATGATTCAAGCTCTGTTTTCATAACACTGTCATCAAAAGCTTATAGGATCCCAACAACACTACGAACAAACCCACCCAGGAGAATTGCATGGATAAGTACGATGAAATCTCGTTCGACGATTTCGATGAACAGATCAACCCCAAGCCAGAAGAAAACGATTTCGATAAAATACTGGAAGTGGCCATTACACGCCGAGGATTGCTGAAAAGTGTCATGGCAGTCGGCAGTGTCGCTACGTTGGGTTCTATCGCAGCCCTATCCCCTGAAGAAGCCGTTGCAGCAGCCGATCGGTTCGCGTTTAAACACATTGATGCCAACACCCTCGACGATATCACCGTTCCCGATGGCTACACTGCAAAAGTCGTTACGCGATGGGGTGACCCACTCTGGTCAGATGGCGTCGACTTCGACCACGCCACGCGAGGAGACGGTGCGAGCCAGGAAAAGGCATTCGGCGATAATATTGACGGTATGGAAGTTTTCGCTCACGGCGATAAAACCATTATGGTGGTGAATAATGAATACACCAACCGAAAGATTATCTGGGGCAATCGCGAGGAAGGCAAGTTCGCGAATGACGACGATGTTCTCAAAGGCAAAATGGCACAAGGTCTTACCGTCGTAGAAATCGCAGAAGATGAAAACGGTGAATGGGGTATTGTTAAAGACAGCCCTTACAACCGCCGCGTAACGCCAGACACACCAATGGAATTAACCGGCCCCGCCGCTGGCCACGACCTGGTTAAGACCAGTGCCGACCCAGCCGGAACAACACCACTTGGCACGTTCAATAACTGCGGTAACGGCAGAACTCCGTGGGGCACTTATCTGGCGTGCGAAGAAAACTTCAACGGCTATTTTTCGGCTGCAGATGAAGAACACAAAGTATCTCCAGAACTGAAACGTTATGGCTTATCGGCAAAAGACTGGGGTTATGGTTGGGCAACCATCGACGATCGTTTCGATGTTGCGATGAATCCAAATGAGCCGAATCGATTTGGTTATGTAGTCGAAGTCGATCCACGCAACCCGGATGCTGCACCGAAAAAACGCACGGCGCTGGGCCGATTCAAACATGAAAATGCTGAGGTTGTCGTCAATAGAGACGGACGTATCGTTGTTTATATGGGCGACGATGAACGTGGCGAATTCCTGTACCGATATGTCTCGAACGGCGTATTTGCACCAGGCGCTGAAACCGATTCACTGCTTGACGACGGTAAACTCTACGTGGCCAAATTTCACGACACAGGCGCAGGCGAATGGCTGGAACTGAACCCTGAAACAACGGGCATGGCGTCTATGGCAGACGTTTGCATACACGCTCGCATCGCGGCATCAACGGTAGGTGCTACCACCATGGACCGCCCGGAATGGGTTGCGGCGAATCCACGTGCACCAGAGGTATATTGTGCGCTTACCAACAACAAGAACCGTGGCATCAAACCCAATGCAGGTGGCGACTTAACACCCGCTAGCGGGCCTAACCCAAGAGAGGAGAATCATTACGGGCAAGTTGTTCGCTGGCAACCTAATGGTGGCGATCACACCAATAATGGTTTTGCCTGGAATCTATTTGTTATGGCCGGTAATCCTAAAATTCATAGCGATGCATACGCAGGCTCTGCCAACGTCACAGAAGCCAATATGTTCAACTCACCCGATGGGTTGAAGTTCGATTCAAATGGTATCTTGTGGATTCAAACCGACGGCAACTATTCCAATGCCGAACAATTTGAAGGCCATGGCAACAATCAAATGCTGGCTGGCGATCCGAATACCGGAGAGCTTCGTCGATTCCTGGTAGGACCGAACGAGTGCGAAGTTACGGGCATGACTTGGAGCCCCGACAAGCGCACCATGTTCGTTGGCATACAACACCCTGGTGAGCGCGGCAACAGTCATTGGCCGGAAGGTGGCGATGCCGTACCACGCTCTGCTGTAATAGCTATTCGACGCGATGACAACGGACTAATGGGATAAAACAGCCTATATCGACACTCGGTATAGCAGACAGACCCGAGGTACTCGCATTCCCGCGAGCACCTCGGCAATCAGATACAAATCGTGTTCCAAAACAGCGCCCATATGGGTCTTCGTTTCTTTTCCTCCATGCAGATTGCATCACTTTCCCACTACGAGTGCGGTAAGATAAGTGCGGTAAAATAGCCACTGCACAGGCCAACACCCTGCCTACACAATACGATTACACTACGGCGATTCTCACTTCATGAATGTATTGCTACTGCTGCAAACTCTACTGGGCTTCGTTCTGCTGGTTGCCGGTGCCGAAATCATGGTTCGAGGAGCCGCGGAGCTGGCCACTCGCTTTGGTATTCCACCCATCGTTATCGGATTAACCGTTGTCGCATTTGGCACAAGTGCACCAGAATTGGCTGTTGCAATACAGTCATCAATGGCAGGCCAGCCGGATATCGCGCTGGGCAATATTGTGGGTAGCAATATCTTGAACATATTGCTCATACTTGGATTGGCCGCAATGATCACGCCGCTTATTGTGGGTAGTCGTATCGTGCGTACCGATGTACCCATCCTTATTGCCGTGTCGGTGCTGCTGATGATCTTTGCTTATAACGGCGGCATAAGCGTCATAGAAGGCGCCGTGCTTTTCGCGGGCAGCATCATATACACCGTGTTCACCATCTTCACCGCACGCCGTGATGCCGCTGCAGAAAAAGAATTCTCACCCGATGAAGAATTTTCAGATAATCGGCACCCGGGGATTTCATTACTGTTGGTTATTGTTGGCCTTGCCATGCTTATTGGCGGTGCCGACATGCTGGTTAAAAGCGCCGTGGAAATTGCGCGCTGGCTGGGTGTCAGTGAATTGCTAATCGGCCTAACCGTTATTTCAATTGGCACGTCGCTGCCTGAAATCGCGACAACGGTAGTCGCTGCAATGCGCGGGTTTCGCGATATGGCGGTGGGCAATGTCGTTGGCAGCTGCTTGTTCAACATATTGGTTGTCACAGGCGCAGCCGCGATTTTTTCACCGTCAGGCCTAAGCGTTGATCCTGCACTTATTCAATTTGATTTACCAGTGATGCTGGCTGCAACAGTTGCCTGCTTACCCATATTTGCAACAGGGCATTTAATAGCGCGCTGGGAAGGGTTCGTGTTTTTTCTATTCTATATTGCTTACACCACGTACCTGATCGTCGCCTCACACAGTCAGGAATCAGTAGAGCTCATGCACACGGCAATGCTGAGCTTCGTGATACCGCTAACCTTTATTACGCTACTGTTACTGTGGTGGCGGGAGATTCGTCAGAAAAAGAAAAACGGATGAAGATCAAAAAGATGGCCAACTCGGCTTCCCTTAATCAACATTAAATGATCAACATCAATTAATCAATTGGTTCCATGCTGAATCTGCTTTCACTTTATATGCTTCCCAATTGCCATCCATCCAGCGCACCCGGCCTTTAGCCGCATAAAAAAGATACAACTTGTCGCCGAAGATTTCCCAGTGCGTACCATCGGTTTTCAATAGGCCCTTATCAAGGCTTAACGCATTAGCACAATGACCGTTGTAAGCAGGTGAGTACTTTGCTGGCTCTGCAGCGAAAGCATCGGCACTGGCCTGATCAGCAAACTGCCATTTAGCGCCTTTATACTCAACCTCAAATGCCTTCTTGCCTTTGATAGCGCTGGCTTGAGGCGCTTGTTCTAATGAGTGATAGGCCACCGTATCAATGCCACCAATGGCAACACCTTTGAATCTGGACTTCGACACTGGCTCAGCGGCCCAACTGGTAGCCGACAAAAAAGACAGGCATAACAAACATAGCGCGCTTGTAAGAAGCCTGTAGCGACGCGGTGCTGCGTTGGCGTATTGCATGTTTTCCATCCAGAGCGTTATTTGCTTATTAGTGCATTTGCGATGCGGTAAGTTCCACTGATAGTGTGGCCTACCCACTACCATGCGCCATTTCAATGAAGCTATTCATCGGATGGTTCACTCTGCACATTATTGTGCACTGTGCCCGCGTATTGCTTAATCCACACGGCCGTATCATGATAAACCGCACCTCCGTTCGGCTTTCCTGCCTCCGCACTCACCAGCGCATTGATACCAATTCCGCCAACAAACCGATGATTCGGCCACAGGCTCTCAACTACAACGGTGCCACGTTGAACCCCATCGAAAGCCTTTGCTTCAATAAGCACCTCGCCTAAGGCATTACCAAGCACGACCAATTTACCTTCGATCAAGTTATAGCGATCTATATCATCTGGATGAATCAACAGGTATGGCTGTTTTTCCATGCGTACCGATGTTGGTGTTTCTGTAAAGCTGGTATTGAGAAACTGCCGCGCAGGGGCGGTAACGAGCCGCAGTGGATGTGTGTCATTGGACTGATCGATCACATCCCAGAAATCCGCTATTGCCGGCATACCTTCAGCGTTCGGTCCCCATAATGACCAATCGGGTGAAAAATGAAAGCGTTTGTCTTTGGTTTCAAAACCATCTTTGAAGTTTGCTGACGCAAACGGCAAAGCGCAGTCGACACTGCCCGTTTTTTCAAGCTCAGCCAAGTCGGGCAGCAGCTCCGATGCTTTCAGGGTTGCTTCAATCAGCTCACGCTCGTTCATATCATTCGCGGGATGATGCAAGTCCAACTGCTTAAACAACCCTCTTAACACGTCATGATTACTTCTGCACTCACCCGGTACATCAATTAACTTCGGCCCAAGCTGTATATGGGTATGGCCACCAGCGGTATACATATCGTCGTGCTCTAAAAACATGGTAGCCGGTAATACTATGTCTGCCCATCGCGCTGTGTCTGTCATGAACTGCTCATGCACTACTGTGAATAAGTCTTCTCGTGCCAACCCCTTCAATACCTGATTGGTATCCGGCGCTACCACTGCCGGGTTGGTGTTCTGAATAAACAGCGCTTTCACCGGTGGACCGTCCTGCAAGTCTTTGTCATCACCACATAAAACAGGACCGATACGGGATTGATCAAAAACGCGTGTGTGTTCGTGGGGTACATCGAGTGCTCGTAGCAACTCAGTATTTAGAGCATACATACCACTCTGACTGTAAAGCGCACCTCCACCTTCGACTGTCCAGGCACCCGTAAGCGCGGGTAAGCAACTAATCGCATGCATGTTGGTTGAGCCATTACGGGAGCGAGTGAAACCGTAGCCGATACGCAGAAAGCTTTTACGCGTGCTAGCGTACAAGTGCGCAAACTCAATAATTTCCTGCTCTGTTAATCCAGTGATTTCAGCAGCCCATTGCGGTGTGCGCGTTTTAAAGTGCTGCTCTGTGACATCGCTAAAATCGGTGTGTCTGGCAAGATAATCACGATCTGCCAAACCTTCTTCCAACAACACATGAATAACCGCACACGCAAGCGCTGCGTCTGTGCCGGGCTTCAGCATCAAATGCATATCCGCTTTTTCAGCCGTTTTTGTACGATAGGGATCGATAACAACCAGCTTGGCACCAGAAACACGTTTAGCCTGGGTCACATGATGCATCACATTCACTTGTGTGCTAACCGGATTACCACCCCAAATAACCACAAGCTCACTCTTATGCATCAGGCGAGCATCCGACCCTCGCTTGGTTCCAGTGCCCGCTTTCCATCCAGCATCGGCAAGCGTTATACAGAACGTTGAGTGCTGACGGGACGTGCCCAGACAATGACGTAATCGATCGAGTCCGTCGCGCTGCATCCACCCCATGGTGCCAGCGTAGTGATAGGGCCAGATGGCTTGCGCACCATACTCATCGGCAATATGCTTGAAGCGATGTGCAATGGTTTCCAACGCTTCATCCCAACCGATACGTGCATACTCACTTATACCCACTCCACGTTTGCCGACGCGCTTAAGTGGGTAAAGCAAACGATCTGGGTGATGCACACGCTCGGCGTAGCGTGATACTTTGGCGCAGATGACGCCAGCGGTATAGCTATGTGATTTCGCCCCATAAACACGACCGATGGTCTTTTCGTCCAGAACTTCAACATCGAGTGCACAAACACTGGGACAATCGTGCGGACAAACCGATCTTTTTCTCTGACTCACCATCGACCACCCATTGATAATTGATACCGAAAACCACCAGAAATAAATGGAATGGCGATTATGTCGGTGAGGCGCATTATTGCCCTGCATCAGCCCATCTGGCAACAACTTATATCGGGTTTCGTTGTCTACCGATGGAGGCTGACTAAACGCACCCTGTACTCAACACTTATGTGAACCCGATACTGAGTGGCATCTCCAGCTCAGTTAATTGCCTGCCGATATGATTGGCAAGTGATCGAAAGACATGCCAGCGGGCTAATTTGCGAGGATTCACATTGTGAATTGCTTGTGACCCAACCCACAGCTTGACAACAAGATGACTGAAAATTCACGCTAAACCCTTGTGAATTCAACGTTTTTAGCAGTATCTATCGACGCATTTTTGCTAGATTACAGTTCAATGTAATAACAGATCAAACGACTCGGATTCGGCATCTCAACGTAAAATGCGCATATGACCAAATTAATCTTATCGATGATGCTCGCCCTGCTGTTAAGTTCGTGCAGCGACAGTGGTGTGGTGGTTGGCGACGGCGGCTCTTCGGGAACCGTCGGCGGAACTGGTGGTAGTACAACAGGCACCTCAACCACAGGTGGCGGTACAACGGGTGGCGGTACAACGGACGGCGGTACAACGGGCACTGGCACGACCGGCACCGGCACAACCGGGAGTAGCAGTACAGGCTCCGACACAACCAGCGGCGCACCCGTGGTTGAAAACCCGGGAACCGGCGACCCGATTACCACCGATGCAACATCCAACCTCGACCCTGCCGATATCGATGCGGCCCGATTTTTAAATCAAGCAACGTTTGGCGCAACGGAAAGTTCAATAGCCGAATTTAAAAGTATTGGAAGTAAATCTGCCTGGATCGATCAGCAATTACAGTTGCCGGTATCGCTGACACTACCCTACACCCAGGCCAACAGTAACGGTAGTCGTCGTAAAGATCGCCACGAAGAGTGGTGGAACAATGCCCTTGGTCAGCCCGATCAGCTAAGACAACGCATGACCTTTGCTTTAACGCAAATATTTGTCGTCTCCGATCTCGACAAAGCGCTGGGTCAGAACCAATACGGTATCGCCGACTATCACGACATGATTGCGCGCAATGCGTTTGGCAATTACCGACAACTGCTTGAAGATGTTGCGCTGCACCCGGTTATGGGCGTGTACTTAAGTATGGTCAGAAACGAAAAGGCCAACGTGGCTGAAAACGTTCGGCCCGATGAAAACTTTGCCCGCGAAGTTCTGCAACTGTTCTCCATTGGCTTATTTGAATTGGATAACCAGGGAGAATTGGTTAATCCGTCGAACCCTATTCCGTCTTACTCTCAAAAAATCATTGAAGAGTTCGCACGCGTATTCACCGGCTGGGATTACCCTAACTCGCGCTATTGGGGCGATACCAATTTACCGGCCGACCGCTTTTTAGGTCGCATGGTACCCAACGAAGAATTTCATGATACTGGCAGTAAAACTCTGTTGAACAACGCAGTAGTACCCGCCGGGCTCAGCACCGAACAGGACATGCAACGAGCGCTGGATAACATCTTCGCGCACAATAACGTTGGGCCATTTATTTCCAAGCTGCTGATACAAAGGCTCACCACGAGTAATCCTTCGCCGGCGTATGTTGGTCGCGTTGCCAGTGTATTCAATAATAATGGCAATGGCGTTAGGGGTGATCTTGGCGCAGTGGCAAAAGCCATATTGCTCGATGACGAAGCTCAGCGCGGTGTTGCTGCAAACCCGGATTTCGGAAAAATAAAAGAACCCAACATAAAACTTGCACATTATTGGCGCGCACTCAACGCAACACCCGGCCCACTAGCTGAAGGTATTCATAACACAGCCGATTTTACCGTCGACAGACTCGATGAAATGGGTGGTCAGGCCGTATTGAAATCAAAGTCGGTGTTTAACTTTTATAGACCTGAAAACCAACTGCGACCGGGCCGGCCATTGTTATCACCCGAAATGCAGAACATGTCTGAAGCGTACATCGCCAGTACACACATCAACTATCACCATATGGTTTACCGCTTTCATAATCGTGCTGATTTAAGCGACGACAGTCCGCGAGTCAGCATCACCGACCTTGAACCGTTGGCAACACTTGCCGAGAACCCCGGCAGATTACTCGATTGGTATAACCTGATTTTCTTTGCTGGGTCGATGCCAGACACCATGCGTGCAACTTTACTTCAATATATGTCCACGCTGCCAAATACCGATGCTGGACGCTTCGCTCGTGCACAAGATACTTTGTTTATGATTCAAGTATCGCCTGCTTTGCACATCCAGCGATAAGGGAAACTCACATGCGTAGCACAGTAGATTCAAACCGTAGAAAATTACTCAAGCAACTTGCTTGTCTGCCTTTGGCGAACGGCGTCTCCCTTATGGCCGGTGGTCAGCAAGCCCACGCTATGACCTGCGGTGCAGGAAAGTCTTTAGTGTGTTTATTCCTTGCCGGAGGCGCAGACTCGTTTAACTTTATCGTGCCTGCCAACAACGCTGATTATCAAACCTATCGCACCACGCGGGGCGATCTGGCCGTACCCGAAGCCGATTTACTGGAAGTTAACGATGCGGCGCAAGGCGCGTTCGGATTTAACTCTGAAATTCCAGTGTTGCAAGAACTGTATACAGAAAACCGACTCGCGGTGGTTGCCAATACCGGTACATTAATCCGACCAACCACGCGTGCAGATTACTTGGCCACCAACTTTCTACCCGAGTCGTTGTTCGCACACAACACGCAGCAAAAACTCTGGCAAACCGGTGCCGGTATTGTCAGTGGCAGTGATTCATTTGGCTGGGGCGGCGCTATTGGTGACCATGCGGCGAACTGCAATGGCGACATAGCCATAGCGCCCACGTTTTCCATTGCCGGCAATACCGACTGGCTAAGTTCTGCCAACAATAACTACATCAGCCTGAACGCAGATGTAGCCGTTGAACGTATGTTTGGTTACGACAACGTATCTGAGTGGATTCCAGGCTCACGCCTGCAGCGCATTGGCCCTACCCTTGAAAGCCTAATTGCGCAAGGTCAGGCAGCCAGAGATGCCGATATGTTGAACGAAGTCTCTAACGCGGTTGCACGTGCGACTAACGCCACTGCTGAATTGCACACGGCACTGAACGATAACCCCTTGCCTCAAATGGAATTCGACCGAACAAACAAGCTTGCATCACAGCTGCATCTGGTTGCCAGACTCATCGCGTCACGCGAACAGCTTGGTATGAATCAGCAAGTGTTCTTTGTGTTGATGGGCGGTTGGGATACGCACTCCGATCAGAACGAACGATTACCAACCCTGTACAGCGAATTTAATGCCGCCATATCGGCGTTCCAATTTACGCTGGATGATATAAATAAATCGTCTTCGGTGACCAGCTTTACGGCCTCCGATTTTGGTCGCACGCTAACCAGTAACGGCAACGGCACCGACCATGGTTGGGGAGGACACAACTTCGTTTTTGGAGATGCTGTCAATGGTGGCCGAATAATCGGACAAATGCCCAACCTTGGAACCCAATTTAATGATGACGATGCGGGCGATCGCGATGGCAACTTTGCAGGACGCATCATTCCGCAAATATCGGTTAACCAATATGCCGCAACAATGGCACGCTGGATGGGCGTAGAGGAAGCAGCACTGAATCAGGCGTTGCCTGATTTAGCTAACTTTGCACAAAAAGATTTAGGCATCATGCGCAGCTAACTAAATCCACTTGTTTTTAGGCTAACTATCCCACATAACGTTGGCACTGGATGCTGCAGCTGCTTCAAGCAGCTCGATTAGCGGCACCGCTCTGGTTGCAAGTGCAACCTTATTACTTTGTTCTTCGTCACCCTCTGACGTCTCGGCAACGTCATCTGCGGGCCGATCGGCTAGCGCTTGCTTCAAATTCGCCAAAGCATCAGCGACTTGGTCGCCCATGATGGCACCGGGTATGTTGCCACTTTGCCCCATTAGTTTTAACAACGCCTCGGCAGCGTCGCCAAACATGGTGATATCGGCATAGGCCGTTGTTTTAAAAGTTACCAGCACGTTCAAAAACCTCATTGAGTTAATTGTGGCTACACTCTGTACCTAAAGTACGAGCGACCTTGCACGGATATCGTGCACCGACACATTTTCAGGAAGTGCCTGCATGGCTGACTTTAACACACACGTATTCACAGCCGCTGCTGCGGCCAGTTTTGGCGCTACTGTTTGCACTAAATTACTCGGCCTGCCCGTATCAACTGCATTGTTGCTAACGGTAGGCGGCACCATTGGCGGTGTGCTGCCGGATATCGATCTGAAGCACTCTGTACCGAGCAAAATTCTATTCGCAGTATTTGGTGCTATCGCAGCGATTGCGTGGATGTTTGCACGACTGGACGATTTCTCCGTACTGGAGCTATGGCTGTTCGCCATCGCGATTTTTTTATTAATCCGCTACCCACTTTGGGGCGTGTTTCATCAGTTCACTGTACATCGAGGTGCACTGCATTCCCTAATTGCAGCCATGATGTTCGGCGTGCTAACAGCTGTGACCGGCGAACACGTTTTACAACTGGCATCGGCTGTTAGTTGGTTATTGGCAGGCTTCGTTGTCATGGGGGTCATCATCCATCTGGCACTCGATGAAATATTCAGCGTCGATTTTATCGGCGCACGTATTAAGCGCTCGTTTGGCAGTGCGCTGAAGTTACTGGATACGCAAAGAATAGCCGCGAGTTGCCTGATACTGTTTATTACGCTGGTGGCCTGGTTCTGGACACCACCCATAACAGAACTTGTATTGCTGTGGAAGAACAATCAAACGCTTTGGAGCGAGCTGCTGTTGCCAGAATATTTTCTAAGACCGGCCCCTTAACTCAATTTAAACCACACGAGCACTAAAAAAGGCGGTGCTTTCGCACCGCCTTTGAAAAGATAAAATCCAGTAAAGCGATTGGCTTTTGCCGCTCAGCTTTGTCGTTCAATTTTTCTTAAGACTGAACCTTCAACGCTTTAAGTGATTCGTACGTTAAACCACCGCGATCAAGATTATTCTTTAGCTGAAACTTCTCAAGTGCATCGAGCGTATCCTGACCAATAACCCCATCGATCGGACCGGGATCGTAGCCTTCTCGTTTTAGCGCACGTTGGATTGATGTAATCAACTTCGGCGTGGTATTGGTTTCGCACAGAATTTGTCGCCATTCCAAACGCGAGGGCTCAATTTGCACTTGTCTTGTAACGGTCTTGGTTTTAGCTGGAATGACAGTTCGATTCTCGCTTGGTGGTGTCACTAGTCGATTTACTTCAACGGTTTCATACTCAGCCGGAATCTCAACGACCTTGGTGCTGGCAGGGGTCTTTAGCACCGTCTTTTTAATCGTGCGAAATTCTGCTGGCTGTTCAACCAGACATACTTCTCTGCCACTGGCCCGAGCACCATCGTTGGCCGATTCGCCTTTTTTCAACCAGAAAAATCCAGCATCTGCCACTTTTACCTGGGTGGTGATATTGTCATATTCGGGTTCTATCGTCTCGCGGGTTTCGGTTGCAGGCTTAACCAAACGTCGTACCTTAACGGTCTTATAGACTGCAGGCACTTCGATTGATTTAGTGGAAGCAGGCTTGTCCAACACTGTTTTTGTGAGTGTTTCATAGCGAGCCGGAACTTCGACCAGACACATGATTTCGCCGGTTGTATTGTCAATCTTCTCAATTGGCCCACGACCTTTTTTCCAGACGCTACGCGCAGGCTCAACCAAAACCGACTCACTCTCTGTGCGATAAGTGGCTGGTACATCGACAGTACGGGTATAGGCTTCTTTTACAACAACCCGCTGCTCGGCCAATTCGTATTGAGCGGGCAAAACAGAGATAGTTTCGCTGCCAGCCTTAACGAGCACACGTCGTGTTTCAGTTTTGTACTCTGCTTGCGTGAAATACTCGCGGAAACAGGAACCCGGTTCAACGCTTGAAAGCTCTATCCCTGAACGGACAATGCCTTCCAGTGCGCCCGGACTTGCCGGTGCATTTCGTGAGCTGCTCATCACCCAATTGTTTTCAGCAGGCTTGACTTCGATTTTCTCGAACTCTTCGCCGTATTCAGCAGGCACAACCGTTATGCGACGACTGGCCTCTCTAACCTGCACCGACTCTTCCGCAGTTTCGAACTTGGCAGGTACGGAAACAATACGCTCTGATGCTTCCTGGACAACGACCTCTTCGGTACGAGTTGCAAAGCGTGCAGGTGTGATAACTTTTGCGTAACACTCACCGGGCTTGGCGTCCGGAAGTGTCTGTGTGTTATCCGCTTGCTGTGCAAAAGCAGGCGCTGAAACAAGTGCGGTGGCACTAATCCCAATAAGAAATGCATTAAAAAATCTGTTCACAGATGAGCTCCGGAGTATCGTTGACTACATTCAACTACTATCTCCGCAATTGTCTAATGCGACCAATATAATTTCAATAAGAAACCTAATTATTATATGTTTTCGACGGAACATTGACACGTTTTAATCTTATTCGCGACAATCTTCCGACTAGAAGTGCACAAAGAAACAACAATGAAACATTACCGCTTGAACTATCCGTAATCTCACCGTCCGATGGAGTCGTTACCGGTGTAGAAGTTGGAGTTGGTGTAGGTGGTGGGTTCGGTTCTGGAAGTTCACCACCTGCTGGTGTTTCATCTTCACCATCGATGATGCCATCATCATCGGTATCATCATTTAACGGGTCAAGGCCACGTTGAATTTCATCACCATCGTGTATGCCATCTGCATCTGTATCAACGTTAGCCGGATCGGTCATGTATTGCTGCAATTCGGCCGCATCGTTTAAGCCATCCGAATCAGTATCTGCTTTTAGTGGGTCTGTTGTGTGTTCAACTATTTCTACTTTGTCAGATAATCCGTCTCCATCACTGTCGCTAAGTATCGGATTGGTTTGCCATAAATTCACCTCATCGCCATCAGCGATGCCATCGGAGTCCGTGTCTGATAACAACGGATTACTTTTATGGGTATTCACTTCGTCGCCATCATTTAGCGAATCCGAGTCGGTATCGGCAAGAGCGGGATCGGTTTTATAGAACATGCGCTCATCATTGTTAAGTAAACCATCCGCATCAAAATCAAGGCTCTTGAGCTCGTTCAGTGCCAGCGTTTCATGTGTGCTTGTCTCAGGTGCGCCACCTGTGTTCAAGCTACCAGCGAGCACATGAAACTCTCCATTGAGTGCCACACCACCACCGCTGTGTCGGCCAAGATTAAGCGGCTGTAATGAACGCCACTTTCGTGAGTAAACATTCATCGCCTCAACGCTTGCCAACGCCGTGGTTGATGTATTGATTTCCCCACCGGCCACAATAATATCGTCACCAGCCATCGTGGCGAGCGCGCCTGCACGTAGCGTTGGTATGTCATCAGCGCTAGACCAGTTCTGCTCAACAAAGTCATAGACATCGGTCTGAGCAACAGCGTTTTTAAACGGGTTAGGTAGCGCTGTTTGTCGTCCGGCCGCAGCAACCAGATAATCATTGACCAACACGGCTGAAAAGTGATCGCGTGCGTTCGGTGCATCCGGCAGGATGTTCCATTCGCCTGTTGCCGGATTAAAACTGTCAAACCACGCAACCGCACCACCCGAATGCCCAGCTGTATTGCCACCTAACACATAAATTATTCCATCCCTTACAACTACCCCAGCGCTACCTCTGACACGGGAGGCTGGCATACTGCCCTCAACAGACCACGTGTGTGATGTTGTGTTGAAAACGTGTATATCGGCAATTGACGGTTCATCCGGGTAGCAGCAGGTAAAGCTGCCAATGATGTAAATCGAATCGCCCACTGCCACAGGTTGAAAGTGATGCAGCTCCAGAGGTGCCTGGCCATGGCTGGTCCAGGTTGACGTATCCGGATCAAAGCTCTGCACATCGGGTGTTCCCCGACCGCCAAGTAAATAGATTTTTCCATCGACAACCACAGCACCGGATTCGTGCCTAGCCTGCGGACTGCCATTGGCGGCAGTGAAAGGCTGCCACGTCTCCGACGGCGGCGAAACAGCTTGAACGTGGAAAGCAGCAAGCAGTACTGCTACAAAGAGAAAGGCGAAACAGAGCGGTTTAGCGATGCGCATGGCGATTTTGCTCGATTGATTTGTCACCAATCAAGCAAAATCCGACCCGATTCGGGCCTCTTAAGAGGTCATTAACGCGTTTTGCCTCTTTCGGCCCGCAAAAACCCTTAAATCAGTGGATTACCCGACCGTTTTGATTGCGCTATCGCACGCCAAAACGCGCCGAAAACCGGTTTGAAGCGCAATGTACGCGCAATCGCGAGCGCAACTTCAAAAAACGGACTTCAGTCAGGATTTCTTGCGTCTATCCGGGAGTCTGGCGAGCAAGCTACTGGTGTCCCAGCGTTGACCACCCAGTTCCTGCACATCTGCGTAGAACTGGTTTACTAATGCCGTGACCGGCAAACTGGTGTTGTTCCGATTCGCCTCATCGAGCACGATGCCTAGATCTTTACGCATCCAGTCAACGGCAAAGCCGTAGTCGAATTTTCTGTCGAGCATGGTTTCATAGCGATTTTCCATCTGCCAGGATTGCGCGGCACCTTTGGAAATAACATCGATAACCTGACGACCATCAAGCCCTGCAGCTTCAGCAAAGTGAATGCCTTCAGCCAAGCCCTGAACCAGCCCCGCTATGCAGATCTGATTAACCATTTTTGTGAGTTGGCCGGCACCGCTCTCGCCCATCAAGCGCACCGATTTGCTGTAATGCTGAACAATCGGCTCCGCGGCATCGTAAGCCGCCTGATCACCACCGACCATCACCGTTAAAGCACCATTCTCGGCACCAGCCTGGCCACCGGATATCGGTGCATCGAGAAAAGCCACACCCTGTTCAGCCGCGACAGCATAGAGCTCTCGTGCAACTTGCGCAGAGGCGGTGGTGTGATCGCAGAACACGCTACCTTTTTTCATCGCAGCGATTGCGCCGTTTTCACCAATGGTGACGGTACGCAAATCGTCATCGTTTCCAACGCAGGCAAATACCACATCGGCGGTATCGGCACAGTCGGCAGGCGTGTCGTGCGCGCTGCCACCGTGTTCTTTAACCCAGTCGGCAGCTTTTGCAGTAGTGCGGTTGTAGACGCGGACGGTGTGTCCGTTTTTGGCAAGGTATCCGGCCATCGGATACCCCATTACACCAAGACCCAAGAATGAAACTATCGCCATTTTTTTATCCGTTTATCGCTGATTGATCTGATGGTACACCAGATCAATCAGCGCGGCAGACGCGACAGCTTTTTTAGCTTACCAAGGTGAGCTAACTAAGGTTAATGCAGATTAGACGTAATCTTTGTACTTGGCCAAATGCCGAACAGGCTTGGACAGTGCATCACGTCGGAATGGGTCGCCAAGCTCACGGTTACACATGACTTCCACAACCGTGGTTTTGCCATCGTTCATTTGAGCATCAACAGCCTTCTTTAGCGCAGAGCCAACATCGCCCATTTCATCGACAGTAACACCTTCTGCACCCATTGAACGACCAATCTCGGCAAAGCTCGGGCTATCCAGTTCGCCTGCAACAAAGCGACGTCCGTAGAAATCCACTTGGTTTTTCTTCTCTGCACCCCATTGACGGTTATGGAATACCACTGCCGTAACAGGAATGTTATGCCTAACCGCAGTCATGATTTCCACCATGCTCATGGCCCAAGCGCCGTCACCAGCGTAAGCAATGGCCGGACGATCAGGTGCTGCGCACTTTGCGCCGATCATGGTTGGCAACGCATAGCCACAATTACCGAAACTCATTGGAGCGAAGAAACTGCGGGGACGCTCAAATCGCAAATAGCTATTGGCAACTGAGTTGATGTTGCCTATATCGGTAGACACCATAACGTCTGCAGGCATCGCGTTTTCCAGTTCGCGCAGAACCTGACGTGGAGCAAGCCAGTTACCATCTTCCTTCTCAGCTTCTGCAATCATATCCTGACTGAAGTCATCGGTTTCATGCTTCCAGGCATCCAGCTCAGATTCCCATGCTTGCTTCTCGTCGGCTATGGTCTTCGCCCGCTCGGCTTTGGTTGCATCCGAAGCCAGCGTTTTATCACTTAGCATGGTCGTTAGCGCTTTTGCACTTGCGCCAGCATCGCCACAGATACCCACAGAAATTTTCTTCACCAGACCCAGCATTTTGTGGTCGGCATCGATTTGAATAATCTTGGCATCTTTCGGCCAGTAATCCAGACCATGCTGAGGTAAGGTGCCGAATGGTCCAAGGCGAGAGCCCAGCGCAACCACAACATCGGCCTGTGCCATGAGTTTCATTGCTGCTTTCGATCCCTGATAACCAAGCGGTCCGCACCACAATGGGTGGCTGGCAGGGAAGGAGTCGTTATGCAAGTAGCTGTTGACCACTGGTGCGCCAAGACGTTCTGCAAACGCAACGCACTCGTCTACCGCATCGGCCATAACCACACCGCCACCGGAGATGATGACCGGGAATTTTGCTTTAGACAGCACTTCAACCGCTTCAGCCAGCACATTTTCTCCACCCGGGCCACGATCAAGACGCATAGGCTGTGGAATATCCACATCGATATCACCATAGAAGTAGTCACGTGGAATATTCAATTGGGTGGGGCCGATTTCTGAAATAGCACGATCAAAACAACGCGCTGTGTACTCAGCCATACGATTGGGGTTATTAACGTGGCCTTGGTATTTAACAAATTCCTGAAACATGGGTAGCTGATTGGCTTCCTGAAAACCACCAAGCCCCATACCCATGGTGCCAGTTTCAGGGGTGATCATAACAACCGGGCTGTGCGCCCAATAAGCTGCTGCAACTGCCGTGACACAGTTACTGATACCAGGACCATTCTGGCCAATGACAACGCCGTGCCGGCCAGTTGCTCTTGAGTAACCATCGGCCATGTGCGCCGCGCCTTGCTCGTGCACAACCGGGATGAGACGAATACCTGCAGGAGCGAAGATATCCATCGCATCCATGAACGCAGAGCCCATAATGCCAAAAATATCCGTCACACCGTTGGCCACCAGTGTTTCTACAAACGCTTCACTCGGCGTCATTCGTGCCATTTTTTATTCTCCGTTGGTCAGCGCTGAACTACGGCGCTTTTCGTTAATAATTCAAGAGTAATCAATCAAGAGGTGTCAGGCGGGCGCGCAACCGTTGGTAGCCCCCCCACAATCAAGGTAATACTATAAGTGTAGTTTAACTTCAGACCCGATCAGCAGTAGTACCAATAGAAATTCAAGGCTGTGCCAGCGGTGTCTCGAACCCGAAGCACATCACAAGTCGGGCTTCAGATGAGGGCCGAGAACTTGGCTATGCCTTCCTCAATTCGCTCTTCTGGAATAGAGGAGAAACCCAGTCGGCAATAGTTTTTAGGCCCTTCCCGATTAGCGAAGTAGTTATCGCCAGCGTTGACCACAATCCCGGCCTCCAGGGCTCGCGCCTCCAACGCCTTTGCGTTTACGTGCTCAGGCAACCTGACCCAAAAGGATGAACCACCAAATGCTGGTGCGATAGCCGACAAAGGCGCATGCGTCGCCAGTGCGCGATCCATCGTTTCCCAGCGACGCTTGAAAGCCTGAGACAGGCGCAGCAGAACAGAGTCGTGGTGACCCAATGCGAGAAAATGACCGACCGTGCGTTGCGTGTTCGTGGGCGGATGCCGATACATGAGGCGACGCAGGGCTCGCGCCTTCTTTATAAAACCCGGCGGACCCACCATAAAACCAATGCGCAATCCGGGTGCAAGCGTTTTAGACAAACTGCCGACATAAATAACCCCGTGTCTGGTATCAAGACTCTTCAGCGCAGGGGTTGGTTTACCAACAAAATTAAGCTCACTTTCGTAGTCATCTTCCACTATCACCACGTTATTCGCGCTGGCTTCATCGAGCAATTTCTGTCGCGCTTCTAATGGCATGGTGGTCGTCGTCGGGCACTGATGACTTGGAGTAACGTAGATCAGTTTGCACTGGCCCAGCCTGTCATCTGTTTGAACTCCGTGTTCACCTACTGGAAACGTAACCCGCTCTCCCCCGAATAAGCCGAAAATATTTCGCGCATCGACATAGCACGGGTCTTCAACGCCAAAACTGGAATTTTTATCCAACAACAACTGCGCAATTAAAAACAACGCATTCTGAGCACCGCTGGTTATCAATATCTCATCGCGTTCAGCCCAGACGCCCCGGCGTGGCAACACGCGCGTGTGCACTTGTTCGACTAACAGTTCGTCGTCGGAATCAACCCGGTCGTGTGTCCACTGGCTAATGGCGCCAACGCGCAAAGACAATCGACAGGCTTCCCGCCAATCGTTGACTGGAAATAAGGATGAATCCACCTGACCATAAATAAACGGGTACGGGTATTGCGCCCAGTCTAACGGCCTGTGGATATTACGTTGAGACAACACATCGATGGTGACCTCAGGACCTTCTGCCAATTCAGCATCGGCTGAGGACGATTCAGTTTTTGGTTTGCTCCATTCGACCCGGCCACCAAGGATTTCGGGATTAACAAAGTAGCCCCTGCGCTCATGGGCGAGCAAATAATTTTCATCTATTAAGTGTTGGTAGGCCAGCACGACCGTATTTCGAGCAACGCCTAGCTGCCGCGACAGTTCGCGGGATGACGGCAGTGGGACATCAATGGGAATACGATCATCAAGGATGGCTTTAACCAGCGCCTGACGAAGTTGCGATTGCAGGCTCTGCGGTTTCTCGGCATCGAGCTTGAACAGCTGATGCCACATCGGCTTCTCGTGCGCTTTGCCCACGCTAGCGCGGTTCGTCCTGTTCAGCGAGCTCGAATTCCAGTTCTTCAACGGAATCGGGTAATTCAGACTCGGAAAGCGATGGGATGTCCAACTCGCTCGCAATGATAGGTTGCGTGCGGTCCAGATCTGCGTTGAATATGTCCGCATCAGACGCAACTGATTCTACACTTGCGTTTAGTGCAGCTGAGTGCAATGCAACTGAGTCTAGTGCAGCGATTTCATCCACCTTTTTGTTGAGTACCGGCAACTCTTCGTTGTCTAACCATTCGTCTGAACTCACCTTCAGCATTCTGACTTCACGTAACTTGTTCGCTTTAAAGCTGGCGAAATCGCGTTGAAGACGAATGCATTTCTCTTCCGACATATGCAGCTCTGTCGTTAACTTTTCAAGGCGTTGATCCTGCAAGCTGGCATGCACTTTCAGAGTTTCATGCTGTGCCGTTAGCTGATTGCATTTCTCACGCGCAAGACGTGCACTCTTCTGTTCTTTCTCGAGCGCCAAGCCCATATTGAGTTTCTCATCCGCAAGCGCTTTATGTTCAGCTTTCAGTTGATCAACGACGCCTTTGTCTGAATTGTACGCTTCTTTACGTTTACGATCTTGATGTAGACGTAAAGCGGAGATACCCACTAGCAACCCAAGCAATGCTGCTGCCAGCAAAACCAATAATAACTGCCATGTTATTGCGTTCATCATTCGCCTATCACCGTTGCCACCACTGTAACTCGATGGCTATCAGAAGGGAGCTGTTCCTTTCCCAAAACCCGTATTCGAAAGCGGTCTTCGTCCAACCCTCGATCTATTAAATAGTTAATCAGGCTGAGTGCACGTTCTCGACTGATTAGCTCATTATTACTATCTATTTCGTATTCATTGCTGGCCACTTGTACCGTCACCGAGGTTTCCGAATACAAGAATAAAAGCTCAAACAGACGGTCCAGCGATGCTCTCGAGCCCGGACGCGTCTCGATGCTTTTCGGCTCAAAACGGACCTGCGCAGCCAATCCGGGCAGGCTCGCAAGCTCTTCTCTGCGCAACTTCTGGAAAGCTGATTCACTGGCTGCCGCAACAGTCTTTGATTCCGCTAATTCCTGAACCACTGGAATTGCCCGACTTGGTATCGCGGATAACCTTCCCGCCTGCAACGTTTCTGCAGCCAGCCTGTCTGCTTCAGCCTTCTCAGCTGCTAATCGTTCTGCCTCAGTTTCTGACCTTTCTGCCTCAGCCTGCTCGGCTGCCAATCTTTCCGCCTCGGCCTGCTCGGCGGCTAATCTTTCAGCTTCAGCTTGCTCGGCGGCTAATCTTTCAGTTTCAGCTTGCTCGGCTGCTACCCTATCCGCCTCAGCCTGCTCGGCTGCTACCCTTTCCGCCTCAGCCTGCTCGGCGGCTAATCTTTCAGCTTCAGCTTGCTCGGCTGCTACCCTTTCCGCCTCAGCCTGCTCGGCCGCTAATCTTTCTGCTTCAGCTTGCTCGGCTGCTACCTTTTCCGCCTCAGCCTGCTCGGCCGCTAATCTTTCAGCTTCAGCTTGCTCGGCTGCTACCTTTTCCGCCTCAGCCTGCTCGGCGACTAATCTTTCTGCTTCAGCTTGCTCGGCTGCTAACCTTACCGCCTCTGCCTGTTCTAGCGCTAACTTTTCTATTTTGGCATTTTCGACAGCCAGTTTTTCTGACTCAGCTTTTTTTGTGGCTAGCTTCTCTGTTTGCTCGGCCGCAGTATTGTTTTGTGAAACTGACTCAACGGTGCTTGTCATTGATGCGGGCGCCACGCTATCAGTGACGTGCTGTTCGGTAGGCGTTAAGCCCATAGTAATAGTATTTGTTTGATCGGTTTGTTGAGTACTACTGATCTTGTCGAAATCAAATAACTTGTCCTGGTTTATGAGCGCCCAGACACATAACAGAATTAGCGCACAGGTCGACATAGCCAACGTAAACCACGCAAAACCCACCTTGGGTAGTCCTGATTGTGGCCCTTGAACATTCATAACAATGTGTGATGTCTCGATCTCATTAACTAAAAAGCACCGTGAATCACAACCAGAGCTGGCACACAGTTCTCATACGCTTGGTTCAGACAAACGTAAGTAAATTTACCTAGACTGAAATTTTGCGTGTTTTTGAGAAACAAAACAACCGATAGCTTATCGAAACACCCTACGCACCACACTATTTAGCAATTCAACCTCTCGTAAAACCCTCACCAATTCACACTCCGCTGGAATGTGCACTATCACACAGACAGTTTTGACCAATGATTTAAGCTGTCCGCATACAAATTAGAAGTCCACCAAAGAAGTGGACCGCGGTAAAAACTATGTCTCTTCAAAGATTCGTTGCAGTATTAAGCATCCTGTCGCTCAGCGCATGTGGATGGGTGGATTCAACAGGTAAACAGGATGTTGAACTGCCCGCACTTATCGACCCATCTCTGGTTGTACTTCGCGACGGCGACGCTTTTCAAATAAATGAAAACACCCAAAAAACGGTGGTGTTTAGTAACGCTGATAATCGCGTAGCCAACTGGAGCTGGAGTCGTCTTGATGGCCAGGCCGACATTCAGCGTTGCAGCCAATTTGCGAACTTCGAACAATTCAATGCATTGAACTCGTTACCTGAATCGTGTGCAACAAACAACGCTTGTAATGTGGATGTTGAAGAAACCAACATCAACGACATTACGCAATTCCAGCTGACCACACCGCAGTTGCGTGCACCGGCAGCATTGGAGTACAAATTTACTGCACGAACAAACGATGGCATTAACCTGGAGCGTTATCAATTGGTCTGCGCTATACCGATAAACGATGCACCAATCGCTCACGACGATCCCTACAACGCTATCAGAGGTACAACATTAACCGTCGATGGTGACAGCACGAACAGTTTATTGGCTAACGATGAAGATGATCAGGACATAAGGAATAAGCCGCTGCAGGTGATTACAACTGCTGAAACCGAACCGCGCTTTGCCGACGTATTCGAATTGTATGCCGACGGTGGATTCATATATAAACCTTCACCGAACGCGCCCATCTCAAGCGACGGTTCGATTAGTGATCGATTTACCTACCAGGTGACCGATGGCACAAGCACCAATTCAGCTACCGCTACCATCAGCATTATTAACTTCAATACAGCACCAGTACAAACCGCCGAGCTTCCCGAGATAGATTCTTATATTGTGGATGACAGCGATGACTCGACCTATGCCGATTTCGCCGCATACTTTAATGACGCTGAGAATGACGCGCTTTTGTTCAGCGCAGTAGAGAGTACGCTACCTGAATCAAACAACCTTTATCTCAGTTCTGATGGCCAACTTCGTGGTAACCCGGCATCGTTCGATAGCGGGCGTTATTTTGTAAAGATACAAGCCTCTGACGCAATCGAGTCAGTGGAAGCTGGTTTTTATCTTAATGTGGTACGCACAAATGGTGTTAACAAAGCGCCGTATGCGGACGATATAAGCAATGCCACTGTGCGGGGTGATTTTAAATACGACATTACGCCGTTCTTTAAAGATGCAGATAATGACAACATGAGCTTTACGGCAACTGGCTTGCCCAGCGGTGTCACCATTAGCCCTGATGGCATTATCTCGGGAACGGTCGATGACAACAACTCAGGTCGCGTGCTGATTCGCGTTTTTGCTAACGATGGTAACGGCGGGATCAACAGTGATGGATTCAGGTTGACGTTGCGCTAACCGATGAACGGCCAACGGAGAATAGCAGTATCAGTTAGCGTTTAATCGAGCTAATACTTTGTCGTGTAATTGGGCATTGGCGCTGGCAACGACAGCACCACCGGAAACTGCGCTACCACCCTGCCAATCGGTTACTTTGCCGCCCGCTCCTTCAACAATAGGGATAAGGGCGGCAATGTCGTATGGTTCGAGTAGTCGTTCTATGACGACATCGATGTATCCCATAGCCAACAAGGCATAGCAATAACAATCTCCGCCATATCGAACCATGGACACTGAGTCTTTCAATGCCTGAAAGCATTTAAGATCGGCTTGGTCTGTGAAAAAATCAGGCGTTGTTGTTTGGGCGATAGCCACATCAAGGTTTTGTGTATTGCGTGTTGTTAACGGCTTTGTACCCGATGGCGTGATAAGTTCTGCGCAACGCTTTATCGATTGAGAGTGCAAATCGCCCGAGTGAAAACACGTTCCGACAAATCGCTCTTTCAAAATGGGTTGTTCCAATATGCCAAGCACTGCATCACTACCGTCGTAAACGGCGATTAAGGTACCCCACAATGGCATGCCAGTAATATAAGCACGTGTGCCGTCTATTGGATCAACAATCCACATGGGTTGATCCGTTTTTATATTACGCTCACTTTCCTCTCCAAAAAAACCATGCTCTGGAAAAGCGGATTGTACGACCGTCTTGATTTCTGCTTCTGCTTGTCGATCGGCGATGGTGACAGGGTCGAAACCTTGCCCTTGCAGTTTGTTTTCGATATCAACGGTTTGCCGAAAATTCGCTGTGCTTGGCACAGAGGCCGCATCGGCCGCCTGATGAGCGACGGCAACCAGACGCTCCATTAGTGCAGGGCTTATCTCTACTTTGGAATACTTGGGTAGCAACATTTGGCGGGATATCCTTTACAGTCCGATAGTTTAACAAAACAGCCAAAGCAGACAACGCTTTGACGCAAAAACGGATGCATTGCACGCGATTATGCGACATTTGCGCCAAGCAAAAATCCACTATTGCGCGATAAATTATTATTGCAAAAATACCTTTAATTCTGCTCTGCAAACCTCAAATGGGCCTCCTATACTCCACGACCCAATCGCGCTTCATTGGGCCTGATCCGGAACCGAAGAGCAATCGATTTTACCTATGTCTTTCAAGCAATTTTATGCCCTCAGCACTGGCCTGCTCTTGTCCTCAATACAGGGTTGCGTACAAGTGGATGTGAAGCGGCTCACCTACGAAGTGTTGCGTCAGCAAGACTGCCGAATTAATGAACCCAACTCATTTTGCGATCGTAGCTACTCTCTTGAATACCTCGAATACGCACAGATTCGTAAAGAATTTCTGATCGACACTGAAACGGCACATTTCGAGCTTGATTTTCATCAGAAAACACAAGCATCCAATTCACGAGACAACACAGAATGACCGAACCAGCAGTACTGGCTAAAGTTATCGCACATCGCGGTGCGTCTGGTGACGCTCCTGAGAATACACTGGCCGCAATCAATCTGGCTCATCAATCAGGTGCAACCTGCGTTGAACTGGATGCATCAATCAGTTCAGACAACATACCCTTCGTCCACCACGATGATTCGCTTGATCGCTGTACCAGCGGCTCGGGATATCTGTGTGCGCACACTGCTGAAGAGCTTGACTCTCTTACCGCAGACTCAGGTTGGGAGCAATACAAAGGTGAGCCACTGCCTCGCTTACAAGCCGCTATTGCTTTGCTCACTCGATTGCAAATGGGTCTGAATTTAGAGATTAAACCAACACCTGGTCTGGAAGAACCTACTGCACTAGCGGTGTGTGAAATTATTCGCGAAAGCTGGCCTATCGATTTACCGCTGGTACTATCAAGCTTTAGTCGAGAATCGTTAGCAGTAGCCCGTGATACATTGCCAGGTGCTGCTCGTGCCTTAATCGTTTGTGCCGTTCCAGCCGACTGGCAGCATCAGACACAATTACTGCAGTGCAGAAATTTGCACACTGCAGCACCACTGCTCACAGCAGAACAAGCCAAAAACATCACCGAAGCAGGCTTGGGACTGTATTGTTTTACGGTTAATAAAAGCGCAGAGGCTCACGCGTTATTCGACATGGGTGTACACGGTGTTTTCAGCGACTACCCGCAAAAACTAATCAATGAATTGAACATTGAGTGATGCAACCAGTACAGTAACCAGTACATAAACTAGAGCAGTAACTACAGCCGCTTCGGTAACGCAGGAGAGCATCAAACCAATAACTGATAGGTTCGCACACCTGCACTATCGGAAAGGTAATTTAAATCGTCTCCCCGGTAAATACCCCGGTGAGTTCGTTCTTATACCTCGTGCAATGGATGACCACACCCTTTCCCAGCAACAGGAATGTGAAAAGCTATCGACCGAAATTCCCAACGCATTGGCTTGCGAGCGCACGTAACCCTTGACTATAGATGGCGGAACGACGCCGTCCCGCCCACCCACTAAATGCCATTGTTTAATTCGCTCTGGTAATCGCGCCTGCTTGGCGGGGTTCAATGAGGTGTACAAACGAGAATAACCATGGTGCGAGGTCCAGGCATCGGTATCGAGGTTAGCAGCGATTGTAACCACTTGCGATACCTGTCGAATTTTTGCAGCGATTAACATGGCCAGCGCTCCACCTCCACTATGACCGATCAGCACCACGTGTTTGGTGCCGTGCTTTTCCACAAGTTGAGCAATAGCAGCTGCCATGCTGCGTACAACCGTGGATGAGTATCGCCCTGATGTCCATAAGGTGGCATCGCAGCCCTCAGCAGCGAACGTACCGTTGTAACAAGGTCGACCCACATAAGCCGCTGGCCCGTTATCCAGAGTCATTAGTCGCAGCGCCAGAGGGTCACGAGGGGTCGGATCTGGCATGGTGACAACACGGTACTTCCACGGGCTGCCGTCACCTTCCAGATACACATGGAGCGTTTCTTGTAACCCAGATAATTGCTGCTTGTAGACCAAATGATCATACCCATTTGTACTAATAACGCTGCGTTTCAAATCATGCTTCATCGCCACAGCATCTAACCGTGACGCAGGCGTAGAACATCCCGCGATTATTAGCGGAATGAGCATAATTGGTATGAATTTCCTATACGTCATCTAATTCAACATGCATATGAAGCATTTGACTTGTTCCACTATCAAATTTAGCGCCAAAGGGCATATATACTGATATCAGGAACGGATTTTACCGGAGCGAACAGCACTATTATGAAATCTTCTTATGTGGCTGCGGGCGCGCTTGTACTGGCCCTTGGGCTTTGGATGGCCAGTGGCGCATTCTCTTCCGATTCGGAAGACGAAAAAGCATCAGACGCAAGCGCGGAGAGTGAAGCCAGCGCGCCAATGAAAGTCGAGTATATCGACGTGTCACTCACGCCAAAATCCAGAGACATAACCCTGCAGGGCCAGTTAGAGCCTCGCCGGCACCTTGAACTGCGTGCGGCAACCAGTAGCTTCGTCGAAACCATCAACGCCACAAAAGGCCAAAGTGTAAACGAGGGTGACACTATTATCACTCTATCGCTAGATGGCCGGGATACCGACTTGCGCGAAGCACAGGCTCAGCTCCAAACAGCACGCAGCCAGCAAAAAGCTGCAACTTCCTTGCGCGAAAAAGGCCTTCAGTCACAAGTACAACTAGAACAAACACAAGCACAATTGGCCAGCGCAAGAGCCCAGCTGGACCGCATTCAACGCGACATCGAAAACACACAAATAGTAGCGCCATTCTCGGGCGTTATAAATTCACTGCCCGTTGAAGAAGGTGAAATGATTGATCGTGGAGCCTTTGTCGCCGAGCTGGTTGATAATGGCGGCTTCATTGTCTCCGCACAGGCCGCACAGCAAACACTTGCCCAACTCGAACTTGGTAAGGCCATAAAAGTGAAGCTTATCACCGGTGAAGAGTTACCCGGTAAACTCACGTTTATTTCATCGCTAGCCGATAGTAACAGCCGAAGTTTCTCAGTTGAGGCCGAGGTCGATAACGTGGATGGTAAATTTGCCGCTGGCGTCAGCGCATCGCTTATTGTGCCGGTTGAACAGGTTGAAGCCGTGTTTATTTCACCTTCAGCGCTTTCCCTCGGCGACAACGGCGACTTAGGCGTGAAAACCATCGATGAAAATCAACAGGTCGTGTTCACCCCCATAACGCTTATCAGTTCATCCTTGAACGGTGCATGGGTAACCGGCATTCCTGACAACAGTCGTGTCATTACGCTAGGTCAGGGCTTTGTCAAACCCGGCCAGAAGGTCGATCCGGTAAAGAGCGAACCCGTGGCGCAAGAGGCCAGTTAGATGCACGCCCTTATCAGTGCAGCATTCGACCGCAGCCGCACCGTATTAATGTTGCTGGTGTTTCTTATCGGCGCAGGCATTGTTGCCTATAACAACATACCCAAAGAATCGGAACCGGATGTACCGATTCCCATTATGTATGTGTCAATGAACCACGACGGCATTTCCCCTGAAGATGCAGAGCGTCTGTTGGTCAGACCAATGGAGAAAGAGCTACAAAGCATCACAGGTATAAAGGAGATGCGCAGTACCGCCAGCGAAGGACATGCATCCGTACTACTGGAATTCGATGCAGGGTTCGATGGCGACACAGCCCTTCTCGATGTACGTGAAAAAGTCGATGCGGCTAAGTCGAAGTTACCGGCCGAAACCGATGAACCCACCGTAAACGAAATTAACATTGCCCTGTTCCCAGTACTCAATATCAGTTTATCCGGCCCGATACCAGAACGCACGCTGGTAAAAATCGCCCGAGAATTAAAAGATGCGCTTGAAGCCCTTCCGGGTGTGCTCGAAGCAGATATCGCAGGTGAGCGCGAAGAAGTGCTCGAAATAGAAGTCGATCCAAACATCATGGAAACTTATCAAGTCGACTTCAACTCTTTGTTTAGCTTAATCAGCAATAACAATTTACTGGTTGCAGCTGGCGCTATTGATACCGGTGCCGGACGCATGGTGCTAAAGGTTCCTGGCATTATTGAAAACATGGACGATGTCATGAACATGCCTGTCAAGGTTACCGAGAATGCCGTGGTGACCTTACGCGATGTTGCCAACATTCGCCGTACATTCAAAGACCCCAGAAGCTTTGCACGACTCGATGGTCAGCCAACATTGGTGCTTGAAATAAGCAAACGATTAGGCGCGAACATTATTGAAACCATCGACTCGGTACGGGCAACCATTGAAGAGAAACAAAAACTATTGCCTGGCACACTGGAAATTGGTTTTCATCAGGATAAATCGAAGCAAACCAAAGAGATGCTCAGCGACTTGCAGAACAACGTGATATCAGGCGTGGTGCTGGTTATGATCGTTATCATGGCAGCGCTGGGAATACGCTCCTCCATACTGGTTGGGTTCGCCATACCGGGTTCGTTTCTGGCTGGAATCATGGTTATTAACGCCATGGGGTTCACCATGAATGTCATCGTATTGTTCAGCCTTATTCTGGTTGTCGGCATGCTGGTTGATGGCGCTATTATCGTTTCTGAACTGGCTGATCGAAACCTGACTCAAGGCATGGCAAAAGCCGATGCCTACGCGAACGCATCGAAACGCATGGCATGGCCAATCATTGCATCCACGTTCACAACGCTTGCGGTATTTGCACCTTTGTTGTTCTGGCCCGGCCTGATAGGTCAGTTCATGCGGTATATGCCCATTACGGTTATTTCGTGCTTGCTCGCATCATTGGCAATGGCTCTGATTTTTATTCCTGTGATAGGCAAGATTATTGGCAGAGAGCCGGAAAAAAGCACCACCGCCGAAAACGCAGACAATTCTAAACAGGCAAAACTGAAACGGGTACTGATGAATCCAGACGGCTCGTCAGAGACCAGCGAAATTATCGCGCAGGATGTTATCAACGCATCCAGTGGTGCTCGCGCAGCTTACCTGAAAGTGCTCGATAAACTATTGCACTACCCTGCATATACTTTGGTCGCAGTACTTCTGTTTACCATTCTTAGCTACGCTGTTTATGGTGCTTTAGGTAAAGGTGTTGAATTTTTCCCAGATATCGAACCCGAATCGCTTATTGCTAAAGTCCACGCACGTGGCGATCTCTCAATCTATGAACAGGATAAAATTCTTGCCCGTGTAGAAAATCTACTTATTGGAAACGATGCATTTAAATCTGTCTACACGCGAACTGGCAGTGATTCACAAGATTCACAAGTCGGCGGCGACGTTATAGGCAACATTTCACTCGAGCTAAAAGACTGGAACAAGCGACCAAAGGCGGTTGAACTCATTGCCGACATGGAAGAGCTGGTTGCCGATATCGCTGGCGTGCAAATCGAATTTTTGAAAAACGAAGGCGGCCCAGGTGGTGGTGGCAAACCCATCAACGTACAAGTCAGCGCATCATCGACCGAAAAACTTTATGCCGCAGTAGATTATATCCGTGAACAAATGGACAGCGTTGGCGGGTTTTCAGGTATTGAAGACAACCGACCACTACCCGGTATCGAGTGGCGCTTAAACGTTAATCGTGAACAAGCCGCACGCTATGGTGCAAACATTGCGCTCATCGGTAATGCAGTACAGCTTATAACATCCGGCATTCGCGTTGCGGGTTACCGGCCAGATGATGCGACGGATGAGCTGGATATACGCATGCGCTACCCTGTCGAGCAGAGAAACCTTGATCAAATTACCGATCTACGTGTGCTAACCAATCAGGGCATGGTGCCGATCTCAAACTTTGTGTCGTTATCCCCCGCTACCAAAACGGGTGTTATAAACCGTGTTGATGGCAAGCGAGTTATCACTATTCAGTCTGACGTTGCAGAAGGGTTCTTGCCCGATGCGCAAAAGAAAGCGCTTGAAAAGCAATTACTGTCAGGCCCAGTCGATCCGGATGTATCAGTGGTATTCAAAGGTGAAGCACAAGAGCAACAGGAAGCCATGGTGTTTTTGATCACAGCTTTTATTTCAGCCATCTTTTTCATGATGATCATACTGGTTACGCAATTCAACAGTTTGTATCAGGCAACACTGGTGCTCAGCGCTATTCTATTTTCAACGTCTGGGGTATTAATCGGACTATTGGTTACCGGACAAACTTTTGGCATTGTGATGGTGGGCATTGGCATAATTGCTCTGGCGGGTATTGTGGTAAATAACAACATCGTTCTTATCGATACCTACAACAAATTTCGTAACGCAGGCTCCTCGGCACTTGATGCTGCCATGTTGACAGGCTCTGTTCGCGCCCGCCCCGTTTTTCTTACAGCGCTAACCACTATTCTTGGCCTGATGCCAATGGTGCTATCGATGAATATCAACTTCATTTCTCGTGAAGTGTCAATCGGTGCTCCGTCAACGCAATGGTGGACTCAACTGGCTAGCGCAATAGCAGGTGGACTGGCTTTTACAACACTACTCACGTTGTTCTTAACGCCGTGCTTATTGGTGTTGGGTGCAAAGGTCAGTGCCAGGCGAACTATTAATAAACATAAACGTATGCTGAAGCGAAAAGCTAAAATTACCGCACAACCAGCACCATCAACCAGTTAGCAAGCTTTGCAACTACTCCGCCCCAAGACCGGCATCAATCGCGTATCGGATGAGTGCCGGCATCGATTTTAGCCCAAGCTTTCTTTTTATGTTACGACGATGAGTCTCCACGGTGCGTGGGCTGATATGTAGCTTGGCAGCACAGGCTTTACTACTCAAGCCATTGGCCAATAATCCAAGGATAACCTGTTCTCGGTCAGATAACCCGTGTGTCTCCGGGGCTGGCTTAGTGGCTAGGGTGAAAGCGATAGACGGGCTATAGTAGATTCCGCCAGAATGTATTGCTTTTATTGCATTGAACATTTCCTCCGCAGAGGCACTTTTTAAAACATACCCTCTTGCGCCCAACTCAAGCATTTGCGCCACATACTCTCTGTCGTCATGCATACTGAGCACCAGTATGAGTACATCGGGCGCTACATCCAGTATGGCTTCAGCCGCCTGCATTCCATTCATTGTTGGCATATTGATATCAAGCAGCACAACGGTTGGTTCTAACTCCAATACTTTTTCCAGCGCTTGTTTACCATCACATGCCTCACCCACAACCAGCACTTCATCCGATCGATTAAATCGCGCACGTAAGCCATCACGCACCAAAGGGTGATCGTCTACTATCAGTGTTCTTATTGGATTCAACGTATTCACTGTGCTCATGACGTTGCGTGAATTGCCATTGATGGGAGTGATAATGATGAGCGTGGTATTGCTGCGTGGATAATCGTTCCTGATACTGAAGACTCTATTTCGAATCGTCCCTTGAAGTACCCCATTCGTTCGGCCATATTACGTAACCCAAGACCATAATCGGCTGGCTGCTTTCGCGACAATGCATTTTTTTCAAAGCCTTTACCGTTGTCAGCGATAGTTAATTGAAACCATTCTTTTTGAATCTCAAATGAGATTGATACTTTCGATGCCAACGAATGCCGTTCAATATTACTTAACGCTTCCTGAGTCACTCTGTACAGCGCGGTTTTTGCTGCTGTTTCAAGCAGGTTTCGAAATGGCACCCTATTTAATGTCACATCGATACCTGTTCTGTGTTCAAACTGCTCCACTAGCGATTCTATCGCCACCATTAAACCGAGATCATCAAGAATACTAGGATGAAGATCGCGCGCCATCCTTCTTACTTCTGATAGCGTTTCATCGATATTTTCTTCACCAGCACGAATAAGCTGTGCACTTTGCGTTTGTGAAGACTCAACGGCCAATCTCGCCTCTTCCAAAGAGTACTTTACCGCCACGAGTCTTTGGCTAATACCATCATGCAACTCTCTGGAAACGCGCCGTCGCTCTTCATCTTGCGTGTTCATTACTCGCTTGGTGAGCGAAAGCAGTTTAGTGTCGGCCGACTTCAACTCATTTATCTGCAAGGCTAAGCCGCACAATACAACCGCTACCACAACGGCTAAGGCAATACCCAGAACCCCTAACGTAGTTGATTGTATTTGCTCGTTAAACACCTGATCGATATTAGCCAACTGAAGATCGATATCATCGATGTAAACACCGGTACCCACAACCCAATCCCACTCGGGAATCAATTCAGAATAGCCTAATTTGCGAGTTATTAATCCGGTAGAAGGCTGCTCCCAAAGATACTCAGTGAATCCACCACCGAGCCGAGCTTGGGATATCAGCTCCTGAATAATTGGTTTACCTTCACTGTCTGTTAAAGCTAACCAGTTTTTCCCTATTCTATAGGGCTGCTTCGGGTGGACAATATTCTCGCCATCGACGTTGTAAACGAAAAAATAGCCATCGTTTGCGTAAGCAAGGTTCGATATTACCCGCTTCGCCTCCTCCTTTTTTTCACGTTCGCTTAAATCGGTGTTATCTATTAAAGGAGTTAAAGACGAGCGGGCCATCTTTGTGACTTTGCGAAGCTCCTCCTGATTCACGTCAAGCAACGCGTTATTAAACACACCAGATAATTCTGAAGATAATTGTCGAGTTTGACTATTGATGAGCAAAGCGAGCACAAGCATGCCCACCAACATGGGGATAACGGTTAGTAAAACTATTTTTTGACGAAGACTCATTTTACAAACCAGACCATTTAACAGAATTCAGCATTTTATAAAAACGCACACCTATTTGATCAGTTGAGCAATTTTCTCAGGCAACCTTAATACGCACGCCACGTTAAAACATGACTACCATAGGTTAACCGCCTGCCGGGTAAGACCGAAAAACTCGGGATACAGAATCAATACCAGCAGCACAGAAATTTGGATAGCGATAAAGGGTAGCACGCCTTTGTATATATCTACTGTAGAAAACCCCTTGGGTGCTACACCCTTCAGATAGAACAATGCAAATCCAAACGGTGGCGTCAAAAACGATGTTTGCAAATTCATAGCAACTAAAATTGCAAACCAGACAAGATTAATTTCCAAGTGTTCAATAACAGTATAAATCAGAGGTAGCACAATATAGGAAATTTCAATGTAGTCGAGAAAAAACCCGAGCACCATTATAAGCAACATTGTGAAGAGCAAAAATCCCCAGGTTTCACCGGGTATAGACAGCAATAAATGCTCAATCTCTTCTTCGCCACCAGTATACGAAAACCCCATGGAAAATACTGATGCGCCCAATAGCACTGTGAAAACCATCGCAGTTATTTTGACTGTTTCGTTGGCACTACTCCAAACCAACTTAAATGAAAACTTTCCGTAAAGCAGCGACAATAATACTGCGCCAATGCACCCTAATGCTGATGATTCAGTTGGTGTTGCGATACCCGTAAATATCGATCCAAGAACAACCAAAACAAGCACTATAGGCGGAATTATTGCCTTCAACGCGTCAATAATTAGCTTCGTTTTTGTGGTACCGGCCACCTCTTCAGGCATCGCTGGTGCAACATCTTTGCGAATAAAGGAATAGATCACAACATAGAGGATATAACAGAATACAAGAAACAACCCCGGCTTTAATGCAGCTGCAAACAGATCACCGACCGGGACATTCAATACGTCGCTTAGTACGATTAGAACGATGGACGGTGGTATAAGTTGTCCAAGCGTACCAGAGGCACATATAGTCCCTGCAGATAGTCTGTTGTCATAACCGTATCTGAGCATCACCGGTAACGAAATCAAACCCATCGCAACAACACTTGCACCAACAACACCGGTAGACGCCGCTAGCAACGTGCCGACTAAAACCGTTGAAACCGCCAGGCCTCCACGTACAGAACCAAATAATTTAGCCATCGAAACAAGCAATTGTTCAGCCAGTCCGGTACGTTGTAGTATCAGCCCCATAAAAATGAACAAAGGTATTGCCATAAGCACGACACCCTCGCCATTGTCACCCATAGTTGAATAAAATCGATAAGGAATTTGCGCAAGCTGAGAGGGCTCAGCGAACATGATAACGAAGAAAATACCCACACCTGCAAACGTAAAGGCAACAGGATAACCAATCAGCAGTAGCGACAACGCTACCAGAAAAATACACACCCCAATCATTAGATTTCCAGAGTTAGTTTAGCTAGCAGACTCGGGTATATCATTCTTACTATGCAGTATTTTCACTCGATTGATTATCAATGAAATTGCACTAAGAAATACCAGAAAAAACGACAACGGAATAATTGCCTTAATAACAAATCTATTATTTAATCCACCGGGGTCTTGGCTTTTTTCACCAATACCGGTGGTAAAGAACTGTTCAATCAAACCGCGAATTGTGTCGGCGTGAGGCCCAAAACTGTATGATTGATAGGCAAAGTCGAAACCAAAGTAGATCATCAGAATAGAAAACGGCACGAGCAAAACCAGGGTACCGACAATGTCAATCCACGCTTTTACAGTGTCAGACCGACTATCGAAAACCAGATCAACCCTTACGTGCGATTCGGTACGAACCGCATAAGACATACCCAGTAAAAATACGCTGGAGTACAGATGCCAAGACAATTCCTCTAATGCAATGGAGGATGTGTTAAACACGTATCGTCCAATTACGTTATACCCGATGATTCCTACAAGCAATATCAATAGCGTGCAGGCCAGAGCCCCGGTTGCATCCAGGATTCTGTTCAGTATTTTTTCGATTTTATTGAGCATCTGTACTACCAGCGTATGTCCACGTTTTATTCAGGCTATTTGCCAGCAATATTGTTTAAGTACGCTCGGTCGCCGATCTCAGTCCATTGTCGAATCTGCTTTAGATAATCAGCTTGCGATTGAATAATGCTCTGCGTTAATTCGCTACGACTGGCTTCCTCTTTTAAAAGCTCATCATTTGATCGACGCAGTGCGGATATCACATCTTCTGGAAAGTCTCTCACTTGAATGTTAGGAAATTCTGAAGACATATTGCTCCAGTTGACACCACTCTCGTGCTGAGATTCAACCGTCATATTAAAGCCAGTTAGTTTGGCAGCATTTAACAATATTGAGCTCGCCCATTTTGGTAGGCCATCCATTGTCTTCTTATTGAAGAAGTACATCAGCTCAGTACTTGGCTCATGCCAACCGGTGTAGTAATAGGACGCCACTTTATGGAATCCCATGCGCAGATCAAGAGAAGGCCCAACCCACTCCAAGGCATCGATAGTTCCTCTCTCCAATGCCTGATAAAGCTCACCTGCCGGAATGTTTGTAGGTACCGCTCCAACGCCTGCCATCACTTTCCCACCGAATCCTGGAATGCGCATCTTTAAGCCTTGCAGATCGGCCACGCTATTGATTTCCTTATTGAACCATCCGCCCATTTGCATGGTTGTGTTACCACCAGTCATGACTTGCAGACCATGTTTTGCGTACACTTCATTGGCAAGTTCAAGCCCACCACCTTCATGAAACCAGGCGTATTGTTCCAGGGCAGTCATACCAAACGGCATAGTGGTAAAAAACAGCGTGTCGGGATCTTTTCCACCATAGTAGTAAGATGCAGACTGTCCAATATCATATTGGCCAGATTTTACAAAATCGAAAATTCCGAAAGCTGACTTATGTTTATTTCTTGAATCAACCTTTATCTCGATTCGCCCATCTGACATTTCACTGACAAGCGCAGCATATTTATCCACCGAGGTTGCAAAAATTGGAAATCCCTTGGGCCAGGAATGTGCAAGCTTCAGATTGATCTCTGCCGCCACCGCCGGTAGCGAACTCGCCACCAGCAGCACCGCACCAAGCAGTGATTTTTTAATTAGTTTCAATTCGTTTCTCCGGTATTTACTATGACTGAATCACCTTAAAAAGTGATTCCAGTCATTACACGTGAAAAAAACGAATCACTCTATTCGGAGAAATAGGTAACGTTCTGCGTGAAGCCCTTAGCCGCTCTAAGCAAAAACCCGTAGTTGATAGTTCTTGAGCGCCCGCTAATTGAATTCCGCCCTTGGGCGGTGCGTATCTCGACACACTTGCTGGTGAAATTAAATTGGGAAAGTGCTATCCACGCTGGAGCCAGCGAAGTGCAATTGGAATACGGGGTTAATTCAGACGAGGGATCAAAAGTACGAGACTAACGAGATTTCGCGTATACCACCATAGCGGATGGCATCTCTAGGCTTACCTACTCTGCTTGTCGTCGCCGGGCCTATTCAGACTAAGCGCTGAATAGACCCGGTAATCTGTCGAACGTACCGATTTAGTTACTAGGCGTTATGGTCACCTGAATTACATCACCATTCAAGGTGACCGATTTACCACGACTGGCAAGACTCCCAACACCCAGCGCCTCTTCATCACCAGTATCAGGACCAGTTTGGCGAGGTGCCTGATTTGGACCAGTACCCGGCTCTTCGTCTACCTCTGTTCCACTTTCCCATAACGAAAACATCTCGCTGATATCACCACTGATAGCTGCACCAGTCTCGTCGAACAAAGCAATGCTGTCGTTGTTATCGTCAGTGGTTGAATAGAACCAATCATTGGACTGAATAAACATGGTGGCAATAGAGAGTTGATCACCCGGTGATGCCAGAAAACTGAAAGTATAGTATCCGCCGGGAAAAATCGGACCTGGTTCCGTAGCGCCAACCGGTGTATTAAAAACAACTGCACCAGGAACAGTCGTTGGAAACAATGATGGGTTTCCATCTTCAGCAACATCTTCAATTGCCGCACTGGCAGGATTTCGTGGTTCTAACAATGGATTAGCTGCGGCTCTATGAACAACATAGGCACCAGGCGATAAAGGTACTGCAACAGAGCCTGTTGAGGTAGTTAACGTTTCTGCACTGGAAACGTTGTCGATTCTTACAGTGAACTCTGTGGTGATAACGATTTGCCCACGAAGCTCTCCACCCTGATTAGCATCGGTATGGACATTAACGTACATATTACCGTCTAAAAGTGATTGTAATTGTGCGGTATCGAGTACGGTATCAGCGGGTACAGACCAAACACTGTTATCGTCATTACCCTCAAGTACTATAACAACCGGCCCGTTCTCTCCCACTGCAGCCTCATGAATGTGCGCCATGGTCGCAGGACCTGTTAAACCAGATACCGAAACAGATCCTGACAAAGCACCTGTATCACTGTCGAGTGTCAGGTTAGCCTCACCCGATGCACCGGGCTGGATAACGGGAGGCACCTCATTGGCGGATGCCAATGGCACAACATAACTGACTTCAGTTGTCGTTACGTCTGCTACATCATCACTGTCATCATCGCTACTGCAAGCGACTAGAACGAGTGCGGATACTGCCACTACCGTTAGTTTAGGTAATCTGTGGATAGATTTCATTTTGAGCATATTTTCTCCTCGAGCTATTGGGCGTTTTTCAACGTCATTTATGTATTAATTGTGTGATGCTGTGACTCCCTTATCCCTATAAAGTTCTTCAACCATCAGTAACTAGCGCGAAAAATTATTTTTTGAACTAAACCACGTATATATGGTCCGCAAACCTCGCACGCAAAAGTGAAACAACAGCAATACCCAGACTACCGGCAGCAATAAAATACAGCGGCGTGGGCGGTATAGGAGCGGTGCTGATGGATATAACCTTCGGCTCATAGTGCCGTTACGCAACGAGCCTTCGAGCCGAAGCAAGACAGAAAGGGCTGCTTAGTAGACCTAAGCCGACGATAATTTGGTGATCGCACCCGTTAAATTAGCTTTCGCTTGAGATTCCAATGTATCCCGAAAAACACGATGCGAGTAAATATGTTCGCGGTCCAAAAAACTTTGTAACACGTTTATGCGCTTCTTGCGATAGATAAACCAAGGCACCACTCGGTATTCCTGCCTGATGTTAATCTCGAATTCGCTATATAACTCTGGAGAACACCCTAATATGGATAGATCGATATCAACAATGAGCCGCTCATCGTTATCAACCGCTGCGCTTTCGTGTATCGTCGCCATAATAAGCGAATACACCTTTTGGGCGAGAACCCCATCTGCGCCCACGGAGTCAAGAAACGATAGAGCCCAATCAGCGCTGTCTTTTTCGTTTGTGGAAGACGCTATCTTATATATTGCATCGTGGAACCAAAGCGCCAGGCCAATCGCATTCTTGTCGTTCGCTAAACTTTCACACTCATCGAGTCGGTCAAGCACAGCTATCAAGTGCTTGGTGTTGTGGTAGTGTCGATGTGACTGTTGATAGTGGCGTAACAACTCATCATACACATCCTCACTAGGAGGAAAGCCCATACCGGACATCAGCGAGAACCATTGCGCTTTGTTCAATTCCTGTGGCATGGTTCAATCTCAAACAGAATAGAATCGGTATCCATAACTAGTTAATATCACTTTTCTCTATCCCAGTAATCCAGTGAGGTGTCTGCATCAACAAACTGGAACAACCCATCGCGATCAGGTTTTCTACCAGGCGGCGTCCCGGCAATAACACCGATTTTGTTAGAATCAGGGTAATGCACTATCTCAGGCTCTAGCATCGTGCTAACGCACAGGTAGGTCAGCGTTGCATTCGAGTTATTGTTTATCTGGTGAGGTTCTTCAGGGCTGGGTGGAGCCGAAATAAAATCACCCTGTTTTATCGGGTAGGTTTCATCACCGATTCTCACCTCACCGGCTCCGCTTAAAACAAAAAACATTTCTTCGTTTACATAATGCGCATGCAGTGGCCAGGCCCGTTTTCCTGCCGGTACCCGAGTCACCCTGTAGCCTAATTTACTGGCATTGAGTTTGTTAGCCACCATCCCAAACTCGGCATCAAAACTCTCACCATGCGTTTGTCGTTTGAATTGTAGCTCGTCGATATTAATTATTCGATCATTACTCATAGCACACCTCCTCATTCGTCAGGAGTAGATTAGCAGGTACGGCCTATTTAAAAGTAGGCAGTCACACGCTTCGGTGCAAACCTATGTCGCTTTTAGAAGGGCCACGTAGACTGCAAAAAAGTATCTGACGAAAAAGAATCAGGAATATAATGTGTATGGGTGATTAAAATCTCCCAACGCTTCATCCATCACACATCCCGCGTAGCTAATTCGCGATAGAGCGCTTCAGATGAAACGCCAATCTGCGCAGCCATTTCCTTGCGCTCACCTTTCGGGGGTAATTCACCATCGTTCAATGCTAACCATGCATCAACTCGATCGCACACCTTTTTAAGCCGCAAAATCTCGCTATGTTGACGCGCCGCTTGAAGCATTTGAGCTAGATGAGCCGACCACAAATGCGCCATCTTAGGACTTGACTCAAGCAATGAAATAAAATCATGCTTTGCTATTTTACGTAGCTTGCATTCCGACAAAGCAACCGCATCGCAGTGGTAGCTCACTGAATAAACCGATGCCTCGGCCAGCATGCACGGACCCACGGCGCGGCACAGTATCAACTCTGTGCCATCCTCCAAGTGCCGAGTGAGCACAACCTCACCCGCCAGCAGCAAGAATAAAAAATTCACAGCATCACCTCTACAAAACAGATTGGTATCGCTTTCGCAGCGAACCAGAGAGCTGTCATTGGGTAAAACGCTTAAAATTTCTTCCAACATGATAATGATCATGTCATAAGGCGTTGTTTGTCGGCAAGCTAATGTCTTCAATCGGCAAGAGCGACAGTTATGCGCACGATATATTGCTTAATGGCAGCGTTAATGGCCACAGCGTGGTTTCAAGTGGCAATTGCCGATCAGACCAGTGAATCCAAGTATTCCGGGCAAGAGACACGCTTAATAAAGAGCCTCTCATCAGACGATATAAGCGAGCTGGAGCGTGGCGGTGGCTGGGGATTGGCAAAAGCGGCTGAACTCAATGGGTTACCCGGCCCGGCTCATCTACTTGAGCTAAAAAACGATATCGGTTTAACTCGTGATCAATTAGAAGCGATTCAACGATTGCATGAGGAGATGAAATCACAGGCAATTGAGCATGGGAAACAATTAATCGAGCTAGAGGCAGAACTTGAAACACGTTTCCAAACAGAGCTTCCAACTGATGCGGAATTAAAAGCAATGCTACTGGCGATTGCACAAACACGCGCTCAACTGCGGTTCATTCATCTTTCTACACACCTCAAAACCCCGAGCATATTAACCAAACAGCAAATAGACGCTTATAACCAACTGCGAGGATATGCATCTAAAGACCCGTGCAACAATGTACCAAAGGGCCATAAGGAAGCTATGTGGCGTAAACATAATCAATGCGAATAACACAGTTCCACATTGCAGATGCTCTCAACCACCATCTGGAATCAGTCATCACAACATGCTACGGACTTGCTGCAATAGCTCATCGGCGCTGAACGGTTTGCCCAGAAAATCCTCAGCCCCAAAGGTCAGCAAAAATTCCTCTGCGTTAACCGCAGAATAGTCGTGAGTCATTCCTGAAACGCCAAGAATTTTTGTTTTTTTCCGACCTGCTGCACCAAGTCTTCCCAAAAAGGAAAGGCCTCCATTAGGGGAAGGTTTCCCTTGTTCATGCACCATAAAATCGACTATACAAAGATCGATCTCGTTAGTATCAAATAGCTTAGTAGCTTCGATGGCGCCATGCGTGACATAAACTATAAAGCCGTTTTCTGTAAGCGCTCTGTTCCATTGCATCGCCAGTCGCACATCATCTTCCAGAATTAAGATCGTTTTTACCATTCCCCAACACCTAGCTCTTTTAGCACATTGCGCAAACTATCAATATTGATCGGCTTGGTCAAAAAAGGCGCGTCGAATTGATTGCACAATTCAGAGCCTTCGCTTCCATAACCACTTGCAAAAAGATAGGGCACACCAAGATCAGTCAATTTTTTTGCTACAGGCTCACTCATAACGCCGCGCAGATTAACATCCAACAAACAAAAATCAAATTTTCCTTCGTTTAGATGCATTAGCGCCCCTTTTACTGAAGCAACTGCCACTGTTTCTTCAAATCCCAGCTCCTCAAACCAGCGCTTAGCCTCTTTAGCAATGACATAATTGTCTTCAACAATCAAACCTCTCTTCAATGCTTGCTTCGAATATTTATTTTGTTCTAAGGTTGTTTCGCTAGTGTCGCTTGTGGTGGTAGCAACCTGATCAGCAGTTTCAAATTCATCACAAGGCAGCGAGAACATCACGTGTACACCGGCCGGCTTAAATTTTATCTGTGCTGTTCCACCAAATTCATAGGGTATCGCGTTCTCAATAATGGAACGACCAAAACCTTCATGAGTGGGTTCAGAAACGATTGGCCCGCCTTCTTCCAGCCATTGAATATTCAATTCGTTATCGGAAATCTCCCAGCTTAAGGATACAGTTCCATTCGATTGTGATAACGCGCCATACTTAACCGCATTCGACGTTAGTTCGTGTAATACCAGTGCAATAATGGGCGACACATCTGCATTCAGTAACACTTTCGGACCCGATAAAGATGCGCTCTTACTAGCCTCATCCAAGTATGGGCGTAGCTCCAGTGACGCAATCTTCTCAAGCTGTATACCTCGCATATCTTCTTTGGTCAATAAATCGTGAGCTCCAGCGAGCGCCACTATTCGCTGCTCAAGCGCCGAGGCGTAGCCTTCTATTGAAGTTGCTGAGTTTTTTGAGCTTGAGGAAAGTGACTGCACTAAGGTTAAAATATTTCGCACGCGGTGATTGAGTTCTCTAATCATTACACGTAAACGGTGACGAGAGTCTCTTCGCTCAGTTTCAATATCCAACGCACGAGTCAACGCGCTCTGCAACACGGCCGCAACTTCAATGTCATCGTTCGTCCATTCATCACACTTTTCTCTAACAGTTTCAGCATAAGAGGAGAACGAATTACGCGGATTTAATTCAAAGCCTCTGTCGCTCTTTATTAGCTCTTTAGCTGGGTCACCAGCCCATTTAATATTGCGCAAGGCAAGGTCACGGAATAAAATCAAGCAGATATCCGATGTTGTTGAAAGCGGTATAACTAATGCGCCTCCAGTGTTTCCAAAACTATGCCCTGGCATTCGGGTTTGAAGATCGTCTAAAGGAACAATTTCAATGCCCGAGTTTTCCACTGATGAACCTGATGCCGCTGGTGCCGAATCCCTGATGGCTAAACAAGTTTCAACGCTTGGTGCACTGCCATTTTTCTCCACCTGATTGCCTTGAATAAAAGCTATTCCGTGTGAGGGAATAGCAGCATTTAGCCGTTCGCCATGATGTTTCCAATAAGTCCCTTCCGCCAGTTTACTTTCACCGGTTTCAAGAAGCTCATGGGCTATTGCCGTGCAGCTATTTAGATGACCTTGATGCCGAGTTTGTCTAGTGTGCTCAATAATAAGGCCCAGCATTTTTCCTGAGAGCTCTGTGCCAATAAGTACAGTCGGGTCAGGCAGTCGCGGCTTCATGTGATGCATGGCGAACAATCCCCACAATTTTCCCGCGACAATAATGGGCAGTGTCAGTGTTGACGCAACACCCATATTCTGTAAATAGCGAAGGTGTACTCCAGCAGTGCCACGTAGCACTGCAAGTGACAAATCAAGCGGTCTTGCATCAGGATTTGATCCGATAATTGGTGAGTCTATTGCATTGACGTCCGCTAAAACGCGTATCGGCGTACGGGTGTATAGTTGTCGAGCAATCGGTGGGATATCGCTAGCTGGAAATCGTAGCCCCAAAAATGAATCCATATGTGAAGCTCGTGACTCAGCAACCACCTCCCCTGTATTGTCGGGCAAAAACCGATAAGCCTTAACCCGATCATACCCAGTACTTGCTCTCAGATTTTCTACCGATGCATTCAGAGTACTTTGAAAATCTTTAACAGCTACGGATTCGGCCAACAAAGCGCGTGTTTTTTCAAGGGCGCTTGGCTCGCCTGCTAGACCAGATTCCGCCATTGGTAGTAACTCAAGTACAGATCGGTTATCTTTTAGATGTAGTGAGAGTTGAAAAAGAGTACCCGCGAATTTTTTTTCTCCAATAATCTCTCGCTGATCTCCTATGCTGCTATGGCTGAGACAATTACGCGCGCGGTGAGATTCTTCCAAATCAAGCAA
>CAKZUP010000003.1 GCA_937922945.1 uncultured Granulosicoccaceae bacterium | reverse complement strand
TATGAAAGTCAGCATCGCATTCAATTGCCCGAAGACTACCGGCTATATCTTCAACATTTTAGTAACGGTGGCGTAGGTCCTAATCGGGGCCTGTACCAGTTCCCTAAAGATGTTTGGCAACGAAACCCGGCCAGCCCTTTTCCTATTGAATACGAACATGGAATTGTGCATCTTGATGAAAAAATCAAACCTCTAACGGAGCTTGATGGGTTAATAAGAATTGCTCAGCAGATGTACCTAATCGTCAATGGTCCATGGGTTGGCTATGTCTTGTTTTATGATCTTCAAAATATGTATTGCTTTTGTGGTCCTTTCGTCCGTTGGTTTAAGCAATGGTTAGATTGTGTAGAAACAGGGCTTAACGAGCTAGAGATACTGAACGCATTGCCTTTAGGTATTTCCAAGGCCGATATTTTACAGCGAGACGGTTTAACTTTTTTAGAAAGCAACAACCAGACAACGCTGCATCTCAAATTTTCTAAATCGGTGATGACATTCTCGGAAAAAAATGAACTCATAGAAATATCAACCGACTCTAATTCAGTCGCATGGGTTGGGTATATGATCTGGTCGGAGAAAGAGCAGTTGTTCACCGACGCTGTTGCGTAGCAACAAGCCTAAATAAAGCCTTGAGATAGCAGGCACCCCCTCCCGTGATAAGCCTGCAGGCCTTGTATGCTAGGGAAACTCCTTATATTAAAGCACAGCTCTATTCCGCTAGTATTCCTCTTAAAGTAAGGTCGTGAATTGTAGGAGACTATCGTGAGTGGCATTGGCGCAACTTCTGGCTATGGCAGCCAATATTATTATCAGCAGGAAGCAGAAAAATGGAAAGCGGAGCAAAAGGTTGAATCGCAGAATGAAACTGCGCGCTCCGGCAGCACAACATCGTCTTCGGGTTATGGCTCGCAATATGATTACAGTGATTCATCATCATCTACCCAAAGTGATTCAACTTCGGCTTACGACTACGGATACATAGAGCCTGAGCAACCGGATGTACCTGTATCTGCCCCTATATCAGTCTACAACGCTCCCACAGAGCCCGATATTCCTACCTCTGTTTATACCGGTGGCTACGCTTACGATTATGGTATTAATGTAGAACCTTCACCACTTGATCCAATTAACAATCCCGCTGATATAGCCAGAATTGCTGAGCAAAATGCACCCATACTCATTCTGCCGGAAGGGGCGAATGATAATCTGCCCGCGTCCGCGCAAGACTTTATAGACAGCTCGCGGTTGCGTGAAGACAGAAGCTGGCGCACTGATAAAGAACACGGTAACAACACCAACAACAATACCGACGATGATTTTACCGGTGCTGATTTGGCTGATGCACCCGATAATTACTTTTTGGATTTGGACAACGATCAGCGGCGCCAGTTAGGTCGGGGCGTCGACGACCCGGCACCCTTGTACTACGAATTGGATTTGGAAAGCAGTCCGCCCATGCTGACGTATTTCGTCTTCTACGCATATAACGATGGCCCATCGGTTCAGAATCATGAAGGCGACTGGGAACGTATTTCACTGGAACTGGACCCTGAAACATTTGAGCCAACAACTGCTCGCTTAAGCGCACATGGCCATCGAACCGATGTACCTGTGAATGACATTACGGACCCAGTAACGGGTCGTCCTGTAATCTACGTCGCCGCGGGTTCTCACGCGGCCTTTCCAGCCGCTGGTGTATATGACACGGAAGTAGAAGTGTTTAAAGACCGCACGGTAGAAAATCCTGACGGCGTGCCGTTTCGAGAATTAGGCAATGCTGTTATCTATGATTCCTGGGGTGGCCTGGAGAATGTTCAGGAGCAGGCTTGGTATCCAACTGCCGGGAACAATGGCGTCAGATGGGGAGAGATCGGAGAGTTTGATGCAACCTCGGGCCCTCAGGGGCCGTCTACCGAGAAGGGTTTTGTGGATAACCCGGTGTGGGGCGAGGATGAAGATGGGTTTTGGGGAAAATTGGCCGATAACTCGCGCATTACCGGGGCAGCTGATTCACTTGGAAGTGCTGTAGAAGGTGGGCACGATATCGCCGGCACTGTTTATGATGCCGGCAGAACTCAAGTTCAGGAACGATCCAGCTGGCTCTCACCAGTGGTGGATTGGGTGAGCCGAAGAGATGGCGAATAGCCATTCGCAAACAACCATGACTAAATGAACTAACAGCTAAAAAAAGCGCCACATCAGGCGCTATAATCCACAACGAATAACCGGCTAGTTGCCGGTTTTTTTTTGCTCGGTATTACACTCTGAGTTCTCGTGTTTCACGTATCGATTTGTTCGATTACTGAAAAACACGGGCTCGGAATCTGATGCCGTCAATCAATCGCCATGCAGGCGTCAAATTCCTTAACATTCAGCGCTCTGTCAAGGTTCGATTCCTGCATTGCAATGTTGACTAAATTACGTTCGGAGATCTCGCAAATGGCAATCCGTATCATCGTCCTTGCTGCAGGCAAAGGCACGCGCATGAAATCATCGATGCCAAAGGTATTACACCGTCTGGCCGGTAAGCCGTTGCTTGGGCATGTTCTCGACACCGTTTCCACACTTAGCCCCGCCAGCATCACTGTGGTGATTGGTCATGGCAGTGATCAGGTAAAAGACACGATTACCCAAAATGTGAACTGGGCCATGCAAACTGAGCAGCTCGGTACCGGGCATGCTGTGCAGCAGGCGTTGGATGGTATCGAAGATGACGACACGGTGCTAATCACCTACGGCGATGTGCCGCTAACTCGTTCAGAGACTTTTAAAGATTTGCTCGATGTCACCAGTAAAGATCAGCTTGGGCTGCTGTCGCTGATTCTGGATGACCCGTCTGGATACGGGCGCATTAAGCGCGTTAATGGTGCGGTGACAGGTGTGGTTGAGCAGAAGGATGCGACTGAGGAAGAGCTTCGCATTAATGAGATCAATGCCGGTGTGCTCGCGGTTAATGGTGGTTCATTAAGAACCTATTTAGGGCAGATTGATAACAACAATGCTCAGGGCGAATACTATCTAACGGATATATTTTCTCTGGCTGTACAGGCGGGCCAGACCATACAAACGGTTCATCCAAGCGATGAGTGGGAAGCCGAGGGCATTAACTCTCGTGAGCAATTGGCTGAGCTGGAGCGGGTATATCAAGGCGAACAGGCGGCGCTGTTGATGGCAGCAGGCGTCACAGTGAGAGACCCCGCCAGATTGGATGTTCGTGGCACATTAACCACTGGCACCGATAACGAAATTGATGTGAATTGTGTGTTTATCGGCGATTGCACACTTGGCAACAATGTTGTGATTGGTCCGAACTGCGTTATTGCCGATAGCCACATTGGCGATGGCACTGAGATCAAAGCGAATAGCGTGCTCGAAGGTACAACGCTCGCAAAGAAATGCGTGATTGGCCCATTTGCGCGTTTGCGCCCGGGTTCGACACTGGCCGAGGGTGCAAAAATTGGTAATTTTGTTGAAACCAAGAACGCACAGATAGGCGTTGGGAGTAAGGTTAACCACCTCAGCTACGTGGGTGATTCGGAAGTCGGAGTTGGTGTTAATGTCGGTGCCGGTACCATAACGGCAAATTACGACGGTGCGAACAAGCACAAAACAGTGATGGAAGATGGTGTATCCATCGGTTCGAACTCGGTGCTGGTAGCTCCGGTTACGATTAAGAGAAGTGCAACGGTTGGTGCAGGTTCTGTTGTCACAAAAGAGGTTCCGGAAGACATACTGTCCATTACTAGGGCGGAGCGAAAAGATATAAAAGGGTGGAAGCGTCCGGTAAAGAAAAAGTAACCAGACGCAAAGAAAGAATGAAGACAATAATTTTTACGTTATTTTGGTAAGGACCATTTAATCATGTGCGGAATTGTAGGTGCGGTTGCCCAGCGGGATATAGCAGATATTCTCCTAATGGGGCTACAAAGCCTTGAGTATCGAGGGTACGACTCGGCGGGCATTGCCATTATCGATAATAACGGAGAAATGCAGCGTATTCGTCGGGTCGGTAAAGTTAAAGCGCTGACTGATTCGGTTGCCGAAGCAGGTATGCCAGGTGGTGTCGGGATAGCCCATACGCGTTGGGCAACGCACGGCGAGCCGAATGAACAAAACGCACACCCGCATGTTTCTACAGAGCGAATAGCCGTAGTACACAACGGTATTATTGAAAACCACGACGAGCTGCGTAAGCAATTGCAGGCTGATGGTTACACATTTACCTCCGATACCGATACCGAAGTTATTGCACATCTGGTTGATAAAGAACTTAAAAGTGCGAGCACTTTGTTCGCCGCTGTTCAAGCCACTGTTCGACAGCTTGAGGGTGCATACGGCACCGTTATCATGGATAAACAACAACCGGAGCGGCTAATCGTTGCCCGCTCTGGCAGCCCCTTGGTTATTGGTTATGGCGTGGGTGAGCATTTCATTGCATCTGACCAGTTAGCGCTTCTACCAGTCACTCGCAAGTTCGCCTATCTGGAGGAAGGCGACGTTGCTGAAATAACCCGAACGTCTGTCAGCATTGTTGATGAGGCAGGTAATCCAGTAGAGCGTGCGGTTGAAGAATCCAATCTGACTAACGATGCAGGTGATAAGGGTAACTATCGCCACTACATGCAAAAAGAAATTTACGAACAGCCTGTGGCCATTCAGCGCACACTCGATGGACGTCTGGAAAATGGTTTAGTGCTCGATACCGCTTTTGGTGAAAACGCAAAAGAATTACTGGCGAAAGTTAAGCACGTACAAATCATAGCGTGTGGCACCAGCTATCACGCTGGTATGACTGCACGCTACTGGCTGGAAGATTTTGGTGGCGTATCCTGTAACGTTGAAATTGCCTCTGAGTACCGCTACCGTGAATCTTATGTTCATGAGAACAGCCTGCTTGTCACTATCTCGCAATCGGGTGAAACCGCCGATACGCTCGCAGCGCTAAGGTTGGCCAAAGAACAGGGTTATATGACCAGCCTGACTATTTGTAACTCGACTGGTTCATCGATGGTGCGCGAATCTGATATGCACTATTTGATGAAAGCAGGTGTTGAAGTTGGCGTGGCATCAACCAAAGCATTTACGGTTCAACTAACCGGATTGTTGATGCTGGCAGGTGCCATTGGTCAGCACAACGGAATGCCAAAAGAGCGATCGGCGAAATTGTGTTCTGCATTGCAAAGCCTGCCAGCAAAGCTTGAGCAAGTGCTCGCGATGGATGAGCCGATACAAACCTTAGCTGAAGATTTTGCCGACAAGCACCATAGTTTGTTCCTTGGCCGTGGCGATCAGTATCCTATTGCGATGGAAGGTGCTTTAAAGCTCAAAGAGATTTCTTATATACATGCAGAAGCGTATGCCGCGGGTGAGTTGAAGCATGGTCCGTTAGCCCTTATCGATGCAGATATGCCGGTTATCGTTGTAGCGCCTAAAAACGATCTGGTTGAAAAGCTGAAGTCGAATGTGGAAGAGGTGCGTGCCCGAGGCGGTTTAATGTATGTGTTCGCCGACAAAGACGCAAAGTTCTTCGGTGATGACACCATGAAAGTACTGGAAGTACCGGTTTGCGATGAAGTCATTGCACCGATTGTTTATACTATTCCGTTACAATTGCTTTCATATCATGTAGCGATAATAAAAGGTACCGACGTTGACCAACCTCGGAATCTTGCCAAGTCTGTTACGGTAGAATAAATTCAACTCAGTTTGGGCCTACACCTCTGCAGCAACGCAGAGGTGTAGGCGCATATCAATAAAATCTGGCCTTTGGGCTGCAAGCATGAGTTAAAAAGCGGTGACTCCACATCTCATCGGGCTCGGTGACGGCGCTAAACTGTTTTATCCAGCCGACCGCTTGTTGTCTCAATTAAGTAACCAATGAATTGATAAGTTCGTTACTATCCTGCGAGTGAATCTATCCCCCAATATTCTTGCCAGCCTATACATGATGCTATCCATGCTGGGGTTTGTGCTGAACGACCTCCTGGTTAAGTCATTAGACGGTGCCTTGCCGACCGCACAAATTATGTGGATACGGGGCGTTTTTCTCAGTGTATTGATCTTACTCATTGCATGGCAACAAGGCTTGCTGCCACGCTGGCGCGAGGCGATTAATAAGCGCATAACACTAAGAGCGTTTTTTGAAGGTGGAGCCACTCTGGCTTTTCTCACCGCTTTGGTGCAGCTACCCTTTGCGAATATTGCGGCAATACTACAAGCATTGCCCTTGGCTGTTACAGTCGGTGCGGCGTTGGTTCTGCGTGAGCCTGTTGGTTGGCGGCGCTGGGTAGCCATTCTTATAGGCTGGTGCGGCGTATTGATTATTATTCGCCCCGGTATGAGTGGATTTCAAACGGCATCGCTACTCGTGCTGGTATCGGTAGTATTTGCCGCTGCTCGTGATCTCATAACACGTGGTATACCATCGCGTTTACCATCGCTATTGGTATCAGGATTTTCTGCGGTGTTTATTGGTGGCCTTGGTATGTTACTAACGCTGGTATCCGATGAATGGCAACCCGTAAATCTGACTCAAATAATCACGCTTGCTGCTGCCTCAGGATTTCTGTTTTTTGGGTATCAGTTTGTCGTTATGAGTATGCGCACTGGTGAAATTGGCTATGTTGTGCCTTACCGTTATACGGGCCTGCTGTGGGCTATATTGTTCGGGTATTTGTTCTTTGGTGAGGTGCCCGATGCCTACACAATTGCCGGCTCTTTAATTGTTGTTTTTACCGGCTTGTATACCTTGTACAGAGAACTCAAATTATCGCGCGAACAGCCCTTAAAACCCACATGAGGCATTACCTGTTATTTCTATTACTGTCGGTTGAATCATCTTGCATTGAATCAAACCGATTGTTAACCTCACTTTCTGTAGGTGTCCCATTCACTGGCCTCATCGGCTTCTTCCAGTTCGTCTAGTTGTGCTTCATCTGCAGCTTCAATTGCAAACTCAGCGCCCACAGCAGTTGTGCGGCTGGTTAACAACACGTGTGGTGCAGCATCTTCTGGTGCAATGTCGTAGGTCCTCTGTGTAATGCGGTAGATTCCGTACACGCAAATTGCCGCCATTAAGGTAGCTATAGTGATAAAAAACCAATGATTACCGAATTCGGCCATTGTGTAGCCCACGACAATCGGGCCAGACATCGCACCAAGTCCATTGATAAATAAGAATCCCCCAGAGGCCGCGGGCATCTGGTCGCTGTCCAGATAGTCGTTTATATATGCCAGCAATAAGGAATACAAAGGGTTTGACATGCCACCGATAGCGAAAGCAACCAATATCAACAGCACAAAACTATCGCTTGCCAATAAGCCTACACAAGCCGACACTGCACAAATGGCCGTAACACCAATTATTAAAAAGCGGCGGTCATAACGATCGGATAGCCAACCAATCGGGTATTGCAACAACATGCCGCCTAAATAGATGGATGAAATGAAATAGGACACCTGCGCAATACTGAAGCCGCTCTGCGTTGCATAGATTGGTGCCATTCCAAACAGTGTGGAAAACACCCCACCGAGTAATAATGAGCCAAAACAGGCCAATGGCGATGCTTTAACCAATTCGGAAATGCTCATGGCTCGCGCCGTCTCATGAACCGGTGCTTTGGATACCGACAATAAGATGGGGGCGAATGAAACTGATACCAGAACAGTAATGAGAACGAACAAGTTATAGCCACCTGGGTCGGCGACGTTCAGTAACAGTTGCCCTAGAACGATGCCGAGCATTTGCACGATAAGGTATAGCGATAGGGACTGACCACGTGTTTCGTTAGCTGATGCATCGTTTAACCAGCTTTCTGCCACCACGTAGATGCCAGAGAAACAGAAGCCCACCAGAAGTCGCAGGAATAGCCACGCTATCGGGTCGACCACTGCGGCATAGAGTATGAAGGCTGCTGAAACCAGTGAGCCGAGGGCTGCGAAAACACGAATATGTCCAACTCGCTGTAACATCCATGGAGCGGCTTTTGAGCCTCCCAGAAAGCCGACAAAGTAGGCTGACATAACGTAGCCCATGGTGGCCGAATCGATGTTTTCGAGTGAACCACGCACGCCGAGCAGCGTGCCTTGCAAGCCGTTGCCCAACATCAGCAGCAGCATTCCAAGCATAAGTGGCCAAGTGTTCTTCAATACGCTAAACATGATTCGAAAACCAGTAATGGCCGAGATCCCTACAGCTTATCGGCAGTAAAATAACTTCGCCAATCACCCAGTTTTCGCTTTGTCGTTTTGAGAACAGCTTAACCGGTATAATGGGCGCAATTAGATAATGACACTTTATAAAAAAGCGAGTATCCCATGAGTAAAACGATCGATTACTACCATTTCCTCATATCTCCTTGGAGCTATTTGGCCATCAAGCAGTTCAATCAGTTACGAGAGAAGCACGATTTAACCGTTAACTATAAGCCAATCGATGTTATGCAAACCTTCGATAACATGGGCGGTCTTCCACCAGCAAAGCGTCATCCGTCGAGGCAGCGTTTCCGCATGGATGAGCTTAAAAGATGGTCGGCTCATTTGGCGGTACCACTGAATCTTACTCCGGCGCACTTTCCTGCCGATCAATCGCTGGCTGCAAAGATGGTCTACGCGGCAGATGGAGCCACAGGTAACCGGCAGGCTGCGGACTTTAGCGATGCGGTGCTAACGGCGTGTTGGGCTGAAGAGAAGAATATTGCGGACGAGGCAACGCTCATTGCCATTGCTGATGGTTGCGGATTGTCAGGACAATCATTACTCGATCAAGCCAAGCAGGATGAATACGCAGCGACTTTTCAGGCCATGACCGATGAAGCGCATAAGAATGACGTGTTCGGCTCTCCAACTTATATGGTAGATGGTGAGTTGTATTGGGGCCAAGATCGGATTGAATTTCTGGCGCGCGCCTTAGACAGCTGAATTGGTACTAATACCGGGCTCCGTTGTTAATTTGACAGGTAAGTGCATGGAGATGAAAACCATTGCCACATTTGTCCAATATGACCGTGCACACAAATAAAAAATAGCTCACACTTGCTCTACAATCAAACATTGCAAGACAAGCTCATGTTCCACCCAACAAACATCATTGTTGCAACAGCCCTCCTGTTTCTTTCTCACACAGCGACAGCAGATACCTGCGTCGCTGAAGATTTAACGTCTGAATACAAATTGGTATTTGAAGATAATTTTGACGGAACCGAACTGGATAGAAATAAATGGGATACAGAATATCTCTGGGGGCCGGGTGTCGTTATAAATCAGGAACGACAATATTATGTCAATGAAGATCAGTTTGGGTACAACCCTTTTAAAATGGGTAACGGTAATTTATCGATAGAAGCGATTAAAACGCCTTTTGATCGTACTCAGCTTTATCTCACCAGCTCCATATACTCCGCGACCTCAGCTGAACTACTTTGGCGAGTTCCTGCTGCTGCTGCAGAATACGAAATTTATCGAAACGGTGAATATCAGGCAACCGTTTCTGGTGGTTCGTACTTCGAGCCACAAATTCGTGAGGGTATTGACTATGCGTATGAAGTGGTGGCACTCAATGCCAATGGTAATCGAATTGTTACTGCGCAGTTAACCATCAATACTGCGAATCGGTACATCCCATCCCCATCCAAGCCATTTGCACTAGACTTGGAATACAAAGTTTATTCACCGGGCACGGCTGAGTTATTCTGGCGATCACCTAACCGGGCCGGTAGGTATGAAATTATTCGTAATGGCAGTGCCTATAAAACACTCGACGGCCCAAGCTTTACCGGTTTATACGAATCTGATTTAAGCCCCGATACCAGTTACACCTATACCGTTAACTCCTACGACAGGTGTGACGAGCTTATCCTGGGCGAGACCATCACGTTTACGCCCAATGAACAACAGAACTTAAACAGCGAAGGCGTAGAGCGTTTAGTTATTGCCGTTGCGGAGTATTCTAAATCGACTGCCGAAATTTCCTGGAACGCTGTTAGTGGTGCTGCGAGCTACGATATTTTTCAAGATGATATCTTTGTTGAAAATACCGATGCCCGATCGGTTTTCATGAACGATTTGGTACCGGGTGTTGATCGTCGCTTTCGGGTAGTTGTACTCGATGCAGATGGTAATACGATTGATGAAACAGGCCGTGTTATCAATACCGCGGACAATAGCTATGCATTGAATCGCCAAGCGTATCTATCTGGCGTAATCACTAGCTACAATTCATTTAGATTTTTGTACGGCAAAGTAGAGATGCGCGCCCGTATGCCGGCGGGCAATGGCTTATGGAGTGCCTTCTGGTTGCTAAATGCCTATTACAACCAGGATCAACCGGAAGATCCGGAAATCGATATCATCGAGGCTTTGGGTGATAGAACCACAATTGCACATCAAGCCTACCACTATAAAACCGACCCTAATGGCGATGGCCAATTCGAGGGCAGTAAGTCCGTTGAGAACCAATCGTTCATCAATGACTTTTCAGCAGACTTCCATACCTACGCTGTAGAGTGGTCAAAAGGCTTAATAGTCTGGTTTGTAGACGGTGTAGAAGTGAAGCGCGTAGAAGGCGATATAGTCTCGGATGAACAGATGTATGTTATTGCAAACCTTGCGGTGGGTGGCTGGTTTCCTGGGCCTGCGGATGAAACAACGCCTTTCCCGGCAAAGTTTGAAATTGACTATATTCGCGTTTATCAGCGTTAAGATAGAGCATTCGATGCTGTCAACAGATCGTCTATTAGATCTGTTGGCATTGGTGTGTGTATACGCGCCAGAAATGAGCTTGTATTCATGAGCGATACAATCGTTTTTCGTTTCGAATATACGTAGCATTACTGTAAAAAACAGATTATTGTGTAGGCTTAAATTCGGATTAAAAAATTAGATTTCATTGATCTGCTTATTTTGCGTAGCGTCGCGCTTTTTTTCCAAATACCACCTTTCAAGCCTAAAGTCGTTAACGTTCCGCTTGAAATAGGGCTCAAAAACTATCTAAAACGCATAGATTGACCTAGCCCTGTCATCCTTCTATCACCGCATAACAGTTATTTACAATTCAACCTGTCCCTCGATGTTGTTCAGTGCGGTTTTTCATTGCCAACGTAACCCGTCTCTATTTAGTTTTTTTTGAATCATTCGATAACAGCTTCGGAACCACGATTCTGGCTCAACTGTAGTTTTGACTTTTTTTTTGAGTCGGCTCCAAGTGGTTAATCCGATATTTAGTCGACTCATTTTAAAAAATAGTACTGAGGGTAATTCTCAAATGAAAATGAATAAATTGGGCGCGTTTGCGTCTTTAGCGGTACTGCTGTCAGTTACGGCTTGTGGCAGTTCAGGTAGCAAAGTTGTTGGTGACGACAATAGCGAAATGCTTCGTCAGCTGGAATCTCGTCAAGCAGCACTTTCTTCGCAAGAAGCTGAGCTGAAAGCTCGTGAAGCAGCGTTAGCCAATCGTGCTTCGGCTCAGCCTGTAGCAGCTGGTGGTTCAGAAATGTTACCTCCTAATGCTAAGCCAGGTCAGTGTTTCACACGCGTATGGATGCCACCAACTTACAAAACAGTTAATGCTAGAAAACTGGTTAGTGAAGGCGGCGAGCGTATTGAAGTTATCCCTGCTAAGTATGGAAAGGTTAAGAAGCGTGTGTTAGTAGAAGAAGCTTCTACCAAGCTGATCACAGTGCCAGCTACTTACCGAACAGTTACTGAAAAGGTTATGGTTCAGCCAGCTCGCACTGTGACTGAAACTGTTCCACCGGTATACGAGACCGTTTCTGAGCGTATTCTTGATAAAGCTGCTCACACCACTTGGAAGAAGGGAACTGGCCCTATCCAACGTATCGATGCTTCAACTGGCGAAATTATGTGTTTGGTTGAAGTGCCAGCTACTTACAAGACAATCACTAAGCAAGTCTTGAAGACGCCAGCATCTACTCGTACTCGTCAAATACCCGCTGAGTATCGCAATATCACTAAGCGTGTTGTTGCAACTGAAGCTAGCACAAAGGAAGTTGTTATTCCTGCCAAGTACAGCACTGTGACTGTAACTGAAGAGATTCAACCAGCTTCAGAGCGTCGTATCGCTATACCTGAGAAGTTCACTACAGTTAGTTCTCGTCAGTTAGTAACTGATGGTCGAATGGACTGGCGTGAAATCATGTGTGAAACCAACACTACTCCAACTCGTATAATGGAAATCCAGCGTGCGCTTAAGAGTGCTGGTTTTAACCCCGGCCCAATCGATGGTGGCTTAGGTTCACAAACTATCAGTGCAGTAAATGCATTCCAACGTTCAAAAGGTTTACCAGTTGATCGTTATCTGAATGTAGAAACTGTTAACGCTCTAGGCGTGTCTATGAAGTAAAGCTTACGCAATGTAAGTACGTGGTAAGAAGTAAAAATCCCCGGTTGGGTAACTGACCGGGGATTTTTTTCGTTTCGTTCCTTGGATAGTGGTTTGTTCTATTGTTGATCTTCTACTATGCCGTATATGACGTCTAGCAGTACGGCAACGAGGATAACCAATGCGCCCAACATAGCCACCCCATTCAATTCAGTACCAATAAGTACATAGGCAGAAACTGTTGCCACAACTATTTCTGTCATGGTTAAGAGTGCTGCTCTAGGCGCTGGTACCCGTTGTGCACCCCAAGCCTGACTGATAAGCGAAGGATATAGCAGCATAAATGAAAAACCCAGTGCGCTGATTAAAACAACGGGTTTGGATGTCAGGTTGGGAAGGGCACTATAGCTGGAGTGGCCAACTACAAGTAGTAGAGTTGCAATGGTAGTTGCAACGATTGTGGCGCCAATAGCGGTTGTAGCAACAACGGCAATGGCATCAACATTTTTCTTGCCACGCATAAGTACAAGGCTTACACCCCAACTTAACCCTGCTAATAAGCCGCACCAATCTCCCACGTTAGCGGGTAAGGGTAACCCTGAACCTTCACCAAGTAACATCCATAGGCCAAGTAATGCAAGTGCTATGGCTAACAGTCTGACAGACGAAATGGCTTCTTTATAAAAAATCCGTGCTGTGAGTGTCGCCCAAACCGGTAGTAAATAGAACAGAAAAATCACCCGTATAACATCTGAGCTTATAACACCAACGAAATACAATACGATGGATAATGCGAATGCACTTCCGATAATCCAGTTATCAGTTGAGCGCAGTGTCTGTAGTGTTGCAGTTAGTGCGAGCAACGCAATTGCCGGAACAATAAGCAGGCTCATTACCAGAGACACTGCCCATAGCCCTGTTATGCCATTGTTATCCAGATAACGCAGTGGAATCCAGAACATGCCCCATAAGCCTGACCCGATGGCAACCAACCAGGTACCCTGTTGTTGGGCAGTTCCCGGCAACCATTTTACGGGTTGATGTAGTTGATGTTCTGGTTGCTGTGACTGAGTCACGAATCAAGTTCGGCCTTGATTTTTTCCATTAGTGTTTTGTGAATGCTGGGGTTGAATTCGGGGGCGTTTTCCCAATCATAAAACCACACAGGCTTGGTTTTCAGGTTGTCTTTTTCGTCGTTGAACCGTGGAAATACATGAGCGTGCAGTGCAGGTTCAAGGTTGCCCAGCATTTCATAATTAATACGAACGGCACCACTGACCTTTAAGACCGCATCGCCAAGACGTGTCATATCGCCGAGGAATGATAATCGTTGCTCCATGTTCATGGCATTTAAATCTGGTACTACGGGGTCTGGTAGTAGCAGGCAATACCCTTTTAAAAATTGTACGTCTCCCATTACTGCCCATCCGGACGACATTTTGGCAATGCATTTTTCAAAGGTGCCGTTGCGGCATGCTTGTACGCGTTGGTGAATAATGGTGCTCATGTATTGCTGAATTTTCCGGTGTGGGGGTTACGTTAACATCTCGTCTGTAAAGCGGCAGTGAGTTTTAGCGCTTTCTCATCGCATTAACTCATCGCATTAAAGAGATAGATCTGTAATGAGTTTGATCTAACTTACCAATACGACAAAGCTGACTGGTACATGTTTTCAATATCGACCAGGTTGGAATCCCGAGGTGCGTTTGCTATTGCTCTTGACTGCCGAATCGATGATTCAGCTAAAGCGGTTATGTGAGACTGGTTGAATCCAACCCCCGAGAGCCCATTCGGCATGTGTGTATCGCGCATGAGTTCGATAAGTCGTTTAGACAGGACTTCACCTGCATCTTTTGTACTAGCGCCTTTTACATCGGCGCCCAAGCACAGAGCGCCTTGAATATGCCGCTCGGGAGTAGCTTCAGCAGTATATTGGAATATAGCGGGTGCGTTCACGACAACGCTAATTCCATGTGGAACAAACGGTGAATCAATAGGATAACCTTCGGTTGTGATGTCTTGCATTAGATGAGTAATACCGTAAGACATGGCGTGAGGTAAATGTGTACCGCAATTACCGAAAGCGATACCAGCTAATGTTGCGCCCCACATGAGTTTATCGCGAGCTTCTGAATCCGAACTGTCGTTTACCCCTCTAACCAGATACTGATCAACAATTTGCATGGCCTCTTTCGCAACCATATCGCTAAACGGATTAGCGCCTTGAATGTACTGTCTGATATTTGGATTCTCAATTTTTGCATGTTGTGTGTGTTCCCGAGCCGTAAAACATTCCAGTGCATGGCAACACAAATCGAAACCGGTAGAGGCCACAACATTGGGTGGTAAAGAGTCACAGCATTGGGGATCGACAATAGCTTCCATAGGCAATAAGTACGGATGGGCAACAACAAACTTGGTATTTAAGTTATTTATCCTTATCACAGTTATGGACGTGCATTCTGAACCCGTGCCAGATGTGGTCGGACAGGCAATATGTGGTAGAACGGGCGAGGGAACTGGTTTGCCCTGACCAATCGGTGCTGCAAAGTAATCGATTATATTGCCACCATGCTGGTGTACCAGCAATGCACCTTTTGCGCTGTCTATGACTGAGCCGCCGCCGACAGAAACAACCGCATCAAACTTGCCTGAATTTAAAAATTCAGCCCCTCGGGTTACTGTATCGTCGCAGGGTTCAACTCGAATGTCTGAAAATATCGAGACTTCAATACCACTGTTAACTAAACTGGTTTTCGCCGTGTCGATGAGCGGCCCGTCGAGCAGGTATGGGTCGGTGAACAGGGCTATACGCTTGAAACCATGTCTTGTCGCGCGAGCACCAAGTTCTGATAGCGTGCCGCGCCCGAAAGTGAGTCTGGGCATTGCCACGGTAAACGATGTGGCCCCATTGTGGTTAGGGTCATGATACTGGCATCCCATATGCGCTCACTAGACTGTGTTGAACCGAATGATCATATTAGCAGTCAGTACAGCTCTTGGGTATAGCTCGTATCCCTAGCCCTTTGGGGCCGTTTTGTTTGGCGCGAAGCTACTTTACGGCGTAAATTCGCATTTTTTCGAATTCAACCGCAAGATTCGGAGATTGGATAGTACTCATAGAGCCGTATACTGGGCCCATGAAGTCAACTTTGAAGCTATCCGAGCAAGAAGCCCTATTGGCGGTTCGAAACCGTGACTCGGCGTACGATGGTCAGTTTTTCTTTGCTGTACTGACAACGGGTATTTATTGCCGTCCATCGTGCTCAGCGCGTGCTGCCAAAAAAGAAAATCTCCGGTTTTTTAGCGATATCGAGCAGGCTGAATTAGCAGGATTTCGAGCTTGTAAGCGCTGCCGGCCAGAACAGGTTAAGAGTGATAGAAAAAATAACGACACCATGGTTTTGGTTGCGCGATACATCGAGAATAACAGTGATCAAAAAATCACGTTAGATGGTTTAGCCGAACAATTCAAACTTTCTTCCGCCCACTTACAGAAAAGATTTAAAGCGACCTTTGGCTTATCTCCCCGAGAGTTCCATAATGGTATAAAGCAGCATCGATTCAAGGCGTTAATGCGTGATGGGTGTTCCGTTACAGATGCGCTTTACTCAGCAGGCTATGGTTCCTCAAGCCGTGTGTATGAAAGTAGTGATAAAGAACTTGGCATGACGCCAGGTACTTATAAGTCTGGTGGGCAAGGTGAAACGATGGTTTATACCTGTGCACATACCCGAATAGGCTACTTGATGTTGGCCGCGACTGAAAAAGGTGTGTGCTTTGCGATGTTCGACGATGAAGAGCAGCAACTACTCACGCTATTGCAGCAAGAATTCCCCGCAGCCAATCTTGTTAAATCCTCCGATGGTGATCAGATTGATGATTGGTATCGAGAGATTGAACGCTACTTATCAGCCGAAACTACAATGCCTGATATTCCATTAGACCTTCGTGGAACTACGTTCCAATTGCGAGTCTGGCATTTTATCCAATCTGTAGCCGACGGTGAAACGGTTAGTTATAGTGAAGTGGCGAATGGAATCGACAACCCGGCAGCTTTTCGGGCTGCCGCTACAGCGTGTGGTAAAAACCGCATAGCTTTACTCGTTCCATGTCATAGAGTGCTACGAGGCGATGGCAGTATGGGTGGGTATCGCTGGGGCGTAGGACTGAAACGCGAATTGCTCGAGATGGAAGCGCAAATTAGAGCCAAGGGCCATCAATAAATATCGGCCGGCTACTTGATACGCCGTAGTGTCGAGAATGGGTTAACGTATTTTTCACTAAGTGATTATGGTCGCTAGTTCTACCAAGCGAACATGATAGTCATCTCGGCCCGTGGGCTTGTCCGCAGTAGTCCAGGGCTGGGCACAAGGCTGGTTTAAAAGGCGTGGTTTAGCGTTTCGCTTTGCTTTTGGTACGGGTCTTTTGCGTCGCGCCAGCTTTTTTGCGTCGAGGGGTGCTAGTCGGTTTACGGGACCCGTGCTCTGCCAAGACCTTTTTAGTCATCAGTTGGGTAGTGTCAAGACGCTTTATTGCGAAGTACTCCCCGCGCATCGCTTTGCTTGACTCGCGCCAATCGACCAATGGTGACGGGTAATCTCGTAGAGGCTCTTCATGGTGTTGGTAAATTGCCTCAGCGGTGTGTGTAGCAAGTTCTGGTACCCAGCGTTTAACGAATTGGGCGTTAGGATCTTGGTCGAGCATTTGTTTGGCAGGGCTATATACACGAAGGGTGTTAATTCCTACAACGCCTGCCTGCATTTGCATCTGCGCGACATGGATCCCGGGCTCGTAGTCCGTCCACCATTGAGCCATTGGCCAGAGGATGTCCCGCCAGTCGAGTCTTAGGGAATGGCAGGCAAGTGAAGTGATCAAACAGCGCATGCGAAAATTCAAAAACCCGCTGCCCGCCGCACAGCGTAAACAAGCATCGACAAACGGGAAACCAGTCGTTCCGTTAATCCATGCGTGCAAATGCCGGCGGTTGTCGGAAAAAGTTAAGTCATCGTAAGCAGGGTTAAGGCTATGGTTTTCCATGTCTGGAGCGGACTCAAGCCGTTGCATAAAATGATCTCGCCAATGCAGTCGAGCCTGAAACGCACGAAGTGATTTCTTGAATTGCTTGCTTTCTACATCCGTCTTATCGGCCAGCTCTGCTTGACGTTGCTGTAGGGCGTGATACACCTGACGGCCAGTTATGGTGCCCCAGGCCAAATGGACTGACAGCCGTGAGCCTGCGCGAAACGCTGTGTTCGGTGAGCTGATACCACCTGCGTAGTCTATTGCACGTCGATGAAGAAACTCATCCAGCACACGCTTAGCATGTATTTCGCTAACCGGTTGCATGACACGGGAAATCCCGCCTGGCAGAATAGAACAATCTTTCACTTCATAATCGCAAGCGTTGTATCGGCGCTTAGGCGCTGGCCACAACTTCATCACCGATTCGGGAACATTGACACGCGATAATTGTCTTTCGGGAATTGCGGGTAATGGTCCAGCAGCAGTCCACTCGCTCCATAGCTCAGCTCGACGATTTCGATCACGCAATCGCCGAAAGACTCCGGTCTGTCGATCTTCTACCCATTTGACGCTATTTTTCTTGCACCAGGTATTGACTGCAATGTCACGCTGATAGGTTCGCTGTGTGCCTACTTCTTCATGGCTCACCAAGTTGCTAAACCCGATCTGATCGTGCAAGCGAGTGAGTAGCGCAATGACTTCACCATGAAGAAGAACTGCTTCTGCACCCGCTCTTCGCAGTTCCCGACGTAGATACCTAAAGGCCTGGAGCTGTGCATCCACATGTCGAGCGGATGTCTCTGGTGCTGACAAGGCACTCGGCTCAAGAATAAAGACGGGCAAAACCATTCCGCCATGGCTTAAACCGCGAGAGAGTGCGGGATTGTCGCTAAGACGAAAGTCGCGCTTTATCCACCAGATTGTCCATTCAGCTTTAGCCACTCGTTACCTTCGTTTTGTTATAAAAAATTCGCCAGAGACCTAACGTTCTGGAGTTTGTGATAGACAAGCTGCACGACGGTTAGCGAAAACTGTCCAATACGCTTAGCAGTTCAGCAGAGCTGACTGGCTTAGTCAGGTGGTAGTCGAATCCTGCAAGCTTCGTTTCCCGCTGGTGCTCGGCGTTTCCCCAACCGGTAAGTGCAATTAACGTCAACGACTTTTCGAATTCTTCTCTAGTTCGCAATATACGAGCGACCTCGAGACCACTAATGTCAGGTAACCCGATATCCAGAAGTATAATATCGGGCTTCAATTCATCGACGGCTTCAAGCGCTTGTTGTCCCGAGTAGGCAATTTCAACACTCCACTTCTTGCGACGTAGCAAACGTCCGAGCGATTCGGCGATGTCTGGGCTGTCTTCAACCACCAGGACTCGCTTGCTCTCGACTTTGGGTACCGACGCATCCGGAATGTTATGGAACTCGGCGTTCTGAGTTTTCGGTAACCATGACGACGTTAAATCCGTAGACCACTTCAGCAGTTCTTCCCGGTCGCGGCGTGCGTTGCGGGACATTACTTTGACCTGAGGATTTTTTATACTGTCATATTTCTGAGGCAAAACCACCTTGTAGCCATTGTTGGAACATCGTTGTAGCTTACCCGCATGAATCGCGATTAACTCCGTGGCAAGACTGATACTCACGCCTGCCTCGACTTGCTGACTCTCATCGAACGTAAACCGGCGTGACACATGATCGCTAAATTCTTCGTCGAATTGTGGTTCGATTTGTGGCAGCGGGATTGTATCGAGCCCGCTAACGTCTTGCAGGGTAATACTGATTAGCCCTCCTTCGACTTCATTTGAAATTGCTATGCGCCCATTCTGTGGAGTGTTCTGTGATACGTCGCGTAGTAAATTTGTCAGAGCATGAATTAACTGATTCTTATCAGCAAATATAAAAATGGGTTCGGAGCTCAGATCAAGATGCAGTGTGTGACCAAAGTCGTCTAGCTGCTCTTTGGTATCAGCGACTACTTTTAATAAAATCTGCTCGACGCTGGTAGCGCCGAATATCGGCTTAAGCTGCTGACTAACGACGCGACCAATTTCCAGTAGATCATCGATCGTATACGCCAGTTGCCGTGTTTGCCTGGCGATCATGCGGAGCTGCTCGAAGTCATCACTTGGCACCACTTGTTGTTCACAGAGCTGGTCCACAACCTGCTGTATCGGTGCCAACGGATTACGCAGCTCATGCGCTAGTAACATAAGAAATTGGTTTTGCTGATCACGGCTATTGGCCAGCGCCGAAGCGACACTGCTACGATAGGGCCCGTTTAGCGCTTTCTGCTGAGCTTCCACTACAACGCCATACAGGGTTCCCGGACTGCCATCGGCGTTGCATTCGAACGATGTGTGCAGATCAAAATAACGGCTTGTATCGCGCGCAAAATAACACCGCGCTGAAATTTTCACGAAGCGCTGTTTAGCGTGCAGCATGTTGAGCCTACGCACTAAGTTGTTTCTGTCGCGGCGGTCAACTTGCTTTAAAACCCGACGAATCGTCACCGAATTACCCAATTCTACGGGCAGCCCGATAATGCTCGCCATGCAGTCACCAACCCGCATACAAACGTCACCGACTGTCCAAGTAAAAGTGCATATTCCAGCGCGCTCAATCAGCTGACTGACAGGCTGCACGGGTAACTGTTCATGGGTATTGCCTGGTGGCGCAGGACTACTGGATCCGTTACTGCTTGCGTCAGTCATCGGGATTGTCTAATCATCTTTCAGGTCTCATTGTATGGGAGCGTCGTGTCCACTACATCCTGCACAGGCCAAGCTCTCTCTGTCCATATGTGACGCTCTGTATAGGCGGGCACACTAATAGAAGTTTGCGGCCGCTGTTACACGCGCTGCTTGCACGCAAAACGTTACCAACACTATTATCCTGCAGAAGCGCGGCTGTGACTGCCAATTGTAAAATCTTTAACCTATTTACAACTTGTGGCATTGGGCACGTTGCGCGCTTGAAGAGGGGCTGCGACTATAGTACGCTCGACGTGGTAACCGGATCAGAACATCGCTAACTTGAAATGACTGGGCTGTTCGGTTTATGTGGTGTAGCTGGAACTCAATCCGCCCTGAATACCTGCAGCACAAGCGGACGCGCACGCTATGTGAGCATCTCCTTGGACTGATAAACGAAAGATCAATATGGAAGTACGCAAGTCGCTCACCGAAAATCGTATCCTGATTGTTGAAGATAACCCTATTGATCGAGATTTGCTTCAGCGTCTGCTGCTAAAAGCTGGATTTTCGCCAAATTGCATTTCGTTCGTAGAGACTGGAAAAGAGGCCTTCGATTATTGCATTGAAACCCCACCAGACTGCGTGCTGCTCGACTACCGTCTCCCCGACCTTGACGGTCTGAGTTTTTTAGCTGAACTCTCGCGCTCACCCAGACGGATAAATGCTGCCGTGTTAGTGGTTACAGGCCAAGGCAGCGAGCGTACAGCGGTTGAAGCCTTAAAGCTGGGAGCTCACGATTATGTGGTGAAGACAGGGCTCACTTCCGAACGTTTATTGCAGGCGATCAAGGATGCTCTCTATCGCCGACGGCTGGAACAAGGCAGTCGCGAACGGTTGGAAAATCTGAGCACCTTTGTCAATGCTGTAGTCCACGATCTTAGAAGACCGCTTACATCGTTAGGTCTCAATGTGGATATGTGCAGGATGAGCATTAATGACAAAGACTCGCAAGGATTTTCGGCAGCTTTTGACAGCGTAACTGAGGCATACACTCAGCTTCGAGAAACGCTGGAGAGTCTGCATCGTCTTGTGCTGAATGAGGGTGACTTATTTGAAGGTGCGGTGCTCGACCTTTCCCTGCCAGTCAATGAGGTTATAAGACAATTCCAGCCTACATTGAGAGCGCGGGGAATTGACGTTCAAGTAGAAATACTTCCCACTGTCATATCGGATCATCAAGTTGTCAGTGAGGTTGTGCAGAATATTGTCGACAATGCGCTAGAGCATGGCCGCAGCGAGTTACCGGTGATTGAGATACGAGCGGCAGTCGATAAGCGCGATAAGTCTCGGCCGCTGGCCGGTCTCGTTATCATCGATAACGGAAGAGGCTTGAACCCAGAGACGCTTGAAAATATGTTCGAGCCCCTTTGGCAGGCCCAGTCAGTAGCATCGGATGCGAATCCTGAAGGAGGAGTACGTAGCTCCGGTTTAGGGCTCGCAATCTGTGATCGACTGATGGAAAGGCTGGATGGGAAAATATATGCCGACAACAGCCCAACCGGAGGTGCACGATTCTTTATATTATTCAGCACGTATATCGAAGAATCGCTGTTAGGCATACGCTCTCCCATCATCCTGGATGATTCAAAGGTATGACGGTATTTACAACAGATTCTATGCGAGTTTTACAAAGATGATTCTTCTGATTGAAGATAACCCTGTAGACGCTGAGGCGATCACTCGAGCGTTTTCTGTCTCTAACCCGAATCACTCAGTGACATGGTTCGAGACTGGCGACGATGCGCTTCGACATCTCAACTTGATTGTGCAAGACGATACCGAGACTAAGCCGGAACTACCCCGATTGATTATTTTAGATCTGAATCTGCCTGGCATGGACGGTCGTGATGTACTGGTATCGCTGAAGAGTTCAGAGCATTTAAAATCAATCCCCGTTGTCGTGTTGAGCTCAACGACTTCAGCTATCGAAGTCACTAAAGTATATGCCAACGGTGCAAATTCCTTTCTGCGAAAGCCTATTAGCTTTGAGAGCTTGTCTGAGATGATTCACTTCACTAACCAATATTGGTTCGATATTGCTGTTGCTCCAAAAGTACTGTAGACATGACTACATCACAAGCCGCCCCGGATACACTGATTCAACAGTTGAGGGACGCTACACGGCGTATGGACATCACGGTACTTCGCGTTGGAGTGCTTTCATGCGTTGGTGCAACGCACATAAACCTACCGCTGACCAACGTGTGTCCTGCGCTGAATCGGCAGAAGTAATGTTTTGTGGTCTGGAACGTTGGTTTCAAACACATTACGTACATCATGAGGGAACAAGGGAGTCATGAGCGAACCAGATGTCACACTTCTCAATTGTGATCAGGAGCCCATCCACATACCTGACGCTATTCAACCCTGCGGTTATTTTCTCGGGTTGGAAATACCATCGCTGACAGTGGGTGTTGCGAGTGATAACTGCAGCATTCTATTCGATCGCCCCATTGGCGAAATCGTTTCTCAGTCCATTGATAATTTGCTCAGCTCTGAAAATATCCAGCTGTTGAGGTCCCACGCGGATGCGTTGCAAGGTGATGATGTTGAGACGGCCTTTGCGTTGAGTCTGGGCACGCCCGAGCAACCCATGACATTCGATGCCCGGCTACGGCTCACTGAACATTCGTTATTACTTGAGCTCGATAACGGCCGCGGCGACAATGTAAGGGTAGGGCAGGTGTCTATCGACCTATTATCCATACAGGGTTTGCTTTCCAGGTTAGGCCGACAGGAAACGGTCGTCGAACTCGCTGACGCGGTCGCGCGTGAGGTGAAAGCGATTACCGGATTTGATCGCGTCATGGTCTATCGGTTTCATCCTGATTTGCATGGTGAGGTAATTGCTGAGAGCGTTAAGGAGGGTTGGGAACCCTATCTTGGATTACACTACCCTGAGTCAGACATACCAGCGCAAGCGCGCAAGCTTTATTGTCGTAATCATGTTCGCTGCATTATCAGTAGCGACTATGAAGCCGTAGCACTCACGGCGTCACGTTCGAGTAAGATCCCGATGCCGTTCGACATGTCTGATAGTCATTTGCGATCAGTCTCTCCAATTCATCTGCAATACCTCAGAAACATGGGGGTAGGGGCTTCAATGTCCATATCATTGATGGACAACGATCAGCTATGGGGGCTCATAGCCTGTCACCACGGCTCGGAACGGTTCGTTAGTTACCACGTGCGCAAAGCCTGTGAACTTCTGGGTACGACGTTTTCATTGATGCTATTACAACTTGAAGAGGCTGAGCAGGCACGCGAGCTGGTTCGCTTGCAAGATATAGAGAGACAGTTACTCGGATTTATGGTTAATTCTGTCCCCTTCGTCGACGGTGCTTTTCGACACCTGCCCAATTTGAGTAGCCTGGTCAACGCCGACGGTGCTGCATCTATTGCCGGGGATGTACTAAGTGTGGTCGGGGAGACTCCTTCTGAGGAACAGATCATCGCGTTCGCAGACTGGTTGAAGCAGAACGATTCAAACGATGTTCTGGTGTCTCACCAAATAGGTAAAGAATACCCTCTGGCTTATGAGTGGGAAAATGATATCCGAGGTGTTCTGGTTATCGAGATCGCTAGGGGGCGCCGTCAGTTCTTATTTTGTTTCCTTAAACAGGTTATTAACACCATTAGCTGGGCAGGACGACCGGAGAAAATAGTTCAACGAGTAGACGGGGTCGATCGGCTGGCTCCGCGCGAGTCTTTCTCAGAGTGGGCAGAAACGGTTTACGACCAGAGCCGGCACTGGACCCGCACTGAGGTTACGGTCGCTGAGACCATGCGTCGGGCAATACTTCATTTAATCGTCGACTGGACGGAAGAAGTCGCCAGTTTGAATCAGCTGTTGAAAACAAGCAATAACGACTTGCAAATCTTTGCCGAAGTCGCGGCTCATGATCTGAAAGAGCCGCTGCGTGGTATCGAGAACTACGTTAGCTTCTTCATACAGGATCACCAGAATCAGTTGGACGACGAAATGCGTCGCAAGCTTGACGTAATGAACGCCTTGGCGTCGCGGGGAAACGAGCTTACTAACTCGCTGTTGAGTTTTGCAGAGATTAGCAACTCCCCATTAGAACGAAGGATGCAATCGATGGATCGTCTCTTCGACCAAGCGCTTGAGTCGCTAAGCTCTCGCTTTAACGAAAAGACGGTGGATATACGACGCCCGGAACAGTTACCCGACGCATGGGTAGATGATGTGTTGATGGTTCAGGTATTACAGAATCTGTTGGGTAATGCTATAAAATATGCGAGTGAAGACCCATTGGTTATTGAGTTTGGCGTAATCAAACCAGAACTGAATCAACAGGCGATAGAGCATCTGAAGAGGAATCATGCCAAGGATATTTTCTATGTAAAAGACAACGGCATTGGCATTCCTAACGAATATCTTGAGGATATTTTCCAGCTTTTCAAGCGGGTGCATCCTCGCTCAAAGTATGGTGATGGTAATGGAATCGGATTGTCAATCGCACAAAGAATTATCGATCACCACAAAGGACGGTTATGGGCTGAGTCAGAGGTTGGCAAAGGTACATGTCTTTTTTTCTTCATAAGCGCCCAACCTGATACCGTTGTTTCTAATCAATAGGTATTGTTATAACTGCCCTCTTCGGCGAAACTTTTCAGCACCGGTAAAGCTAACGTATAACTGGTTGATGAAAAGCATTGCAGCGATTCTCCTGTGACAGCCAGTAAATCACGCATAGGTAATTTTTTTAAATTCCGGTGAAAATCTTACAAGCGATACCCGATTGAAGTTTGTGCTTATTATTATTGGCCATGAAGTATTCGATACTTCGCTTTAAAAAATATCAAGAGGAATTTGTTATGAAGAAGTTACTCATGGCTACCGCAGTGGTGGTGGGCCTTTCAGCAGCACCCGCTTTTGCCGATGATGGTGTCTGGATGCAAATCGAAGGTGAATGGGATCAGTTCAAAGGGAAGATCACTGAGATGTGGGGTGATATGACCGATGACGAAGTCGATCAGCTCACTGGCAACAGGGATCAACTAATTGGTACCCTCAAGAAAAAATACGGCATGGCTCAGGAAGAAGCAGAAGAGCAGGCAGACAAATGGGCTGACTCACTGGGTCTTAGCGGCTAGGTTTTACTCTTACATTAGTGATCAATACAACTGTCGCAGGTGAGCATTTGCCTGCGCGCGATAGGCCAGTGGCTGACTTATTAAGCGAGTGAACGCCCCAAATTAGGGGACACCATAGCTGTTCTGAGTCGTTGGTTGATAGCTATTTAACAACCTTGTGCGTATCAAACTGTGCGTATCAAGCTAAATTACCAACCAAGTATCATGGTTTCAACAAAAAACCATAGGAGACGCAAATGAACTGGGATCAAATTGAAGGTAACTGGAAACAATTTAAGGGAAAAATGCAGGAAAAGTGGGGTGATCTGACTGACGATGAAATGGACCAAATCGCTGGCAATCGCGAACGCTTAGAAGGAAAAATTCAGGAAAAGTATGGAAAAACCAAAGAAGAAGCGAGGGAAGAAGTGGATGCCATGGCTCGAGATCTGGGCTAAATGTCAGGCATTGTTTATCGGCTGTAAAATAACCGTTAAATGAGTAAAGCCATAATGTAATTAAGCGTTAGCACACCGGCCCTGCACGGTGTGCTTTTTTTGGACCTGCACTAATTCACCCCATCGCATTACTCGTGTTTGGAAAGAACGGTTAGTTCAAAATCATGGAATCGATTTTTCCAGCTTTCCACCCATGGCATACTGCGATCGGCGCCTAAAGTGTGGAAAGTTCCGATGACATCTGACAGTTCCAGTAACCGAACTAACTCTCCTGCTTTTTCAATATTGCTAAACCTTTAAGTAGGTTGAGCGCTTCGTAAAGCTGGAAGTCGTCAAAGACTAAGTTATCCGCCTTCTTCTCTTCTTCCTCGGCCTTTTTCTCTTCAGCGGTTGGTTCGTCTTCACCGCTCAAGTGGCCAGAAAGATTCGACTCGGTAAGCGGCTTATAGTCAGACTCTTCTTCAGGTTTATTCCAGGTACCCGGCTTATTGTTAATGTCCGGTTCAATACCCAGTGCCTGAATAGAGCGGCCATTTGGTGTGAAGTAACGTGATGTGGTGAGTTTTACAGCGCCACCGGTTTGCAGGTCCTGAATGGTTTGTACAGAGCCTTTACCAAAGGTTTTGCTACCCATAATAATGGCGCGGTTATGGTCTTGCATGGCACCAGCAACAATTTCTGATGCTGATGCTGAACCACCGTTCACCAATACAACCAGTGGGCTTCCATCGAGAATGTCACCTTGGGTTGCGTCATAACGTAACTTGTTGTCTTCATCTCTGCCATCGGTGTAGACAATCATGCCATCGTTTAGAAACGCATCTGATACGCCTACTGCACCGGATAAAACACCGCCCGGGTTGTTACGAAGATCGAGCACCAAGCCATCGAGTGAACCGCCGGATTCTTTTTTCAGGCTGCGAATGGCTTTGAGCATGTCGGCTGTAGTTTTGGTTTGAAAATTGGATATACGCACGTATCCGTAATTGTCCTCCAGCATTCTGTTTTTCACGCTGGTGACTTTAATGATGTCGCGTTTGATATCGATTGTCAGGGGTCTGTCTTCACCTTCACGAATAACAGTGAGGCTAATGATGCTGCCGGGCTTGCCGCGCATCAGTTTTACGGCATCGTTTAACGACAAACCTTTTACCGGCGTATCGTCGAGTCGGATAATTAAATCACCTGTTTGCATTCCGGCACGTTGCGCAGGCGTGTCGTCGATAGGCGAGACAACCTTAACAAAACCATCTTCCATTCCCACTTCAATACCCAAGCCACCAAATTCGCCAGTGGTACCAATGCGAAGTTCGTTGTATTGCTCGGTGTTCAGATAGGCAGAGTGTGGATCCAGGCCGTTAAGCATGCCGCGAATGGCATATTCGAGTAGCTCTTCATCACTGACTTCTTCTACATAATCGTTTTTAATTCTGGAGAACACATCGGTGAACGTGCGCATTTGCTCTAAAGGCAATGCAAGTTCACTGCTATTGCGCGTTGCCCAGACGCCCTGGCCAAGTGTGAGCGAGGCGCCCAGTACAGTGCCCAGCAGCACCATTGCAATTGGTCGTGATTTTACGGTCATTATTTTTGGCTCCCAATACAACGCATTTATGTGGGCTTTCGTTGAGCGCGATGATGACAACATCGGTGGCTCTGGTCTGTCGCATCACGGTATTCGTACCATGCACGAAAATGCTTATGCACGATCAAAGCCCGTTTGTTCGGCAAGCTACTTGGCACTGGCGGTTATATAAAGTTGCGCCAGAAACCATTGATTATTTGGCAAGTCTACCGTTTTTCCGGCGTAAATCCGTTACTTCATGGCACTCTTGACGTTGTTTTTGGCCACAATCCAGTCTTTTGGGTCAATTGGCCTCGCGTTGTGACGAATTTCAAAATAAACGCCGCTGGTTTTCTGACCGCCGGAATCTCCAACAGTTGCAATTGTTGAACCTGATTCAACCCAATCTTCCTGTTTCACCGCTACTTCCCGGTTCCCACCGTACAGCGTCATATAGCCGTCACCATGGTCGAGAATGACTAACATGCCAAATCCCTGCAGCCAGTCGCTGTAAACCACGCTTCCGTCCGCTATGGCTTTAACGGGCGCATTGCGCTTCGCAGCGATGAAATGACCGTTCCAACGCAGTTTGCCAACCGATTTAATGTCCCCGAACTGTGCCTCAATGACCCCGTTCACAGGAAGCGGGTAACTGCCTTGTCCCGCCAAAAAATACCCTGATCGTGCAACCTGAGCGGCACGAAGCTCCTCCATTAAGGTTTGTAAACGTACCTGATCACGTTTGAGCTGCGCCACCGTCCGGGTTTTGCTGGTGATCTGCGTGTTGACCTTATCTAAGGACTGCTTATTTTGATCTGCTTGAGTCTTATACGACGCATGTTGGCTACTCGCCTTCTTTTTAATGTGATTTAGCCAATTACGGTTTTTCAAGGCCTCTTTGCGGGCCTCGTCGATCTGTTGCAGAGCGGCCTGTTGTTCAAAAATTGCGCGTTGCTGTGCTGCAAGAAAATATGCCGTATAAACACCAAGTCGGTCAGCCAGTGCCGGGTTATCGTTTTGAAGCACGACTTTGAGCCCACGACCAGCGGTTACCTGTTGTGATTGCCGGATGGTCTCTGCCAGTTTTTGCTTTCGATGCACAACGTTATTTTGTTCAAGCAGGATTTGTGCGTCGAGCTTGTCCAGCTGTGAATTGTATTTGGCAATATCGTTATCAAGCCCCTTGATACGGTTGCTACGCTCTTGAACTTGCTCGCTGGTTGAGCGCAGAGCTTCGTCTAGCTTGGTTTTGAGTTCCCGGCTGGCTTGAATCTCTTCGTCTAGTTTTTTGAGTCGCTCGGCGGTTGACAGTATCTCCTGCTCTACAGATTCCAAGGACACGCCATCAACAGATTGGTTGGAGTCGGTGTTCTGCGCCAGTGCAATGTTGTCTGCTGCAAAGAAGGCGAGCATCAGACATGTAGCCGCCAGCGTTGAGCTTGGCAACAGCAAGCCCGTAAACAGTGAGAGTCGGTGCCGCGCGGCATTTTTTGGATTCGTTTTACACAACATCGGGTTAAGTGTAGCTGAGTATTGTCGGCTCAACTTTAGTTGTCGAGAGGTGGTAATAGGAAAGGTGGTTTACTTGCCTTCGCTCGCACCCAATTTAATGTGCTGAACACATTTGGTTGTCGCACCAGTCGCTTTAATAGTGTTTGTTTGCCGGGAAAATCACACAAAATAATTCCCAGAACCAGACAAACCAGCCCCGGCCCGGGGGTAATAAACATAATAATGCCTGTGATAATCATGAGTAGGCCGAGCAGGGTTTTTACAGCAGACAGCAATACTCGGCCAGCCGAATTTGGTGTTTGCTTCGGCGGAAGTACGAAGTAGTTTTCAGGCAATTTGGCCAATACCCACGGTGTTGCCAACAGCGATGCGAGTAACAATACAAAGGACAGCGCAGCAACCACCGTAAGCGTACCTGAGTGCTGTGCCAGCCAGTTTGCCAGTGAATCCAGCATTAATAAAACCGGGATAGAAAACGCTTATTCTATCCAGTTGATCTCGTTTGCGGTGAACTGATTGATTTGAGTGCTGCGCAAACTCTCTGCCATGTAAGATGTGCCGGTATCTGTTGGAATCCGACCCGCCATTATCTCTGCATAACGCTGCGGGAAAAGTGGATCCCGAACCGGATTGGCAAACCCGATGGGGTAACGCGGGCTGCCGTACTCCGTGTATTTATCTATTGCGCCAACGGTATGCAATATTTCGTGAGCGATAACAACATTATTCTGATCGGTTTGTTCAGGCAACGCGAAGGCATTGACTAAACCCATCAAGCCTTTCTGCATACCAAGCGAGTGTGCTAATGGTCGGTCGTCTTCACCGGAATGATAAACAACATACATGCGAATGCGGGTTAAATCACCGTTGTCATCAGGTGTATTGCTGTATGCCCACCAACGGAAACGCAAACCCCAAAATAGCACCGCAATGGCGTTGTCGTTCTCTGGCCAATCAGGTGGACGTTTCCGAATTTGCTGGCCCAGCGATACTTTAAAAGGCTTGCTTAAGTCCAGATCGTATCGCTCGGCTTCTCGCTCAGCCCAGCGATCAATGATGGAAAAATCATTTGTCTGCAACGAATCTATATAGTCAGCCGTAATCAGGTCTCCGTCGCCGTTAATTGGAAACACCGTCACATTCAGCGTGTGGTTCCAGTTGCGGGTATAGACAAGTTGAGTGAGACTCACGAACCCAAAAAAGAGCAGCGTGAGCAGCAACAGCGTGACTCGAATACTGGCGAAAGATGGCAGGCGCATACTGCATTTTTCGGACTCCACCAGGGCCATCTTGAGCCAATTGTGTCACAGCGCAGCTTTCGCATCGTTTTTGCGACCGGTTTCTGCTATTACTACCCATTCCCCGAGATGTTCGTGAGTATGCAGTCCATGAAAGAGTCAAACCCTGTTGCCATTGCGCGCAAAGATTACAAACCACCTAATTGGCAAATAGAACAGACCGAACTCAGCGTTGAGCTAGACGCAAGCTTGACGGTAGTAACCAGTGTGTTGCATTTACGGCAATGTGGCGATGGCCCGTTGCGTCTTGATGGTACTGAGTTGACGCTATCGTCTATAAAGCTCGATGGTGAACTACTCAACCCCCAGTACTACACGGTTACAGATAATGCATTGCTGGTGGAATCTTTGCCGAAACAATGTCAACTGGAAGTGATCACGCACATCGTGCCAGAGGCGAACACCGCGTTGGAAGGACTCTACTGTAGCGGCAACCACTTAACCACGCAGTGTGAAGCAGAAGGCTTTCGAAAAATTACTTTTTACCTCGACAGGCCTGATGTTCTGTCAACATTCAAAGTGAAGCTTGTGGCCGATAAAGAAAAGTATCCTGTGCTTTTATCGAACGGCAATCTGGTGTCAACCGAAGAATTGGAAGATGGACGCCATAGTGCGTTATGGAGCGATCCGTTCCCCAAGCCGTGCTATTTGTTTGCGCTGGTAGCCGGTAAGCTTGCGCGTATTGAAGATCGTTTCGTCACCCGCTCTAATCGATCTGTTGATCTGCACATCTATGTTGAAGAACACAATCTTGATCAGTGTCAATTTGCCATGGATGCACTAAAACGCTCAATGCAGTGGGATGAAACTGTGTACGGACTCGAATACGATCTTGACCTTTTCATGATTGTCGCGGTTGATAGCTTCAACGCCGGTGCAATGGAGAACAAGGGCCTGAATATATTTAATTCCAAGTATGTGCTTGCAAGCCCTGAATTAGCCACCGATAGCGATATTCTTGGCGTTGAGTCGGTTATTGCTCATGAATACTTCCACAACTGGACTGGCAACCGTGTCACTTGTCGTGATTGGTTTCAGCTGAGCTTGAAAGAAGGCTTAACCGTGTTTCGAGATCAGCAGTTCAGTGCTGATATGCAGTCATCTGATGTGAAACGCATTCAGGATGTTAGATTGTTGCGCGAGCATCAGTTTGCAGAAGATGCCGGCCCGATGTCGCACCCGATAAGGCCGGACGAGTATATCGAAATTAATAATTTTTATACGCTTACCGTTTATGAGAAGGGTGCTGAAGTTATTCGAATGATTCACACGCTGTTGGGCGAGAAAAATTATCACAACGGTATCGATCTTTACTTTGAACGTCACGATGGGCAAGCAGTTACCTGTGATGATTTTGTGCAAGCTATGCAAGATGCCAGTGGCATCGATCTCCATGGTTTCAAGCAGTGGTATTCGCAATCGGGTACACCAACATTGAAAATCACCGATAGTTACGATGCCAATATCCAACAATACACATTGCAAGTGAATCAGGATAACCCCGATAGCAACGGCCAACCGCGCACAGCACTGCATATTCCGCTGCGCATTGGATTACTTGATGCCAGCGGTGGTTCATTACCAATACCGGTGGGAAAGCCCGATGCGTTCGGCAGCTGCGTATTGGATGTAACGCAAGCAGCGCAAAGTTTTGTCTTTGAACAAGTGCCGAGTAAACCAGTGCCTTCGCTGCTGCGCGGTTTTAGTGCGCCTGTGATTATGGAGTACAGCTACGATGACGATGCACTCGCTTTGTTGCTGGCAAACGATACAGACAGTTTTAATCGATGGGAAGCGGGTCAGCGCCTGGCGACGCGTATAGTTCATCAGCAATTGGACGTTATTCACTCTCATCAGAGAGCATTGGGCAATAGTGCGCAGCAAAGTAATGAGTCCTGCACGGCAATTTACCCTGAGCTCTCTGTTTCAGATACGTTCGTTAATGCGTTCGAGCCTTTGTTGAACGATGCTGCAATTGATGCTGGCTATAAGGCATTGATATTGGACATGCCCGGTATCAAGTCCATTGCCAACGGCCTGCAGCAAATCAACGTTCAATCGATTGATGCAGCTTTGCAATCGTTGAATAACGCACTTGCAACGCGTTATCAGTCTTTGTTGATAGAGTGGGTAACCAACACGCCTAACCGAAATCAAACGTCAAATATTGGTCCCAGAATGCTTGCGAACGCAGCATTATCACTGTTGAGCTATCTGCCCGACGATCAGTGGTTAGAGTTAGCCGTAGCGCAATATGACAATGCAAGCAATATGACCGATCGTGTTGCAGCGCTAGGCTTGATTTGTAATGTTGATGACGAAGCCAAAGCGCGTTGTCTCGCCGATTTTTACAAGCGTTATGCACACCATAAGCTGGTTGTTGATAAGTGGTTCTCATTGCAGGCAACAGCGCAGCATGAACACGTTATACGTGACGCTAACAAGCTAATGGGTCATGACGCGTTCAATATCGAGAACCCAAATAGAGTTCGTTCGCTGATAGGTGCATTCGCTAACGCTAATCCGTTGTATTTCCACGCTGCGGATGGTTCTGGCTACGCTTTAGTATCAAACACGATTAGTCGTCTAGATAGTATGAATCCACAAGTTGCTGCTCGACTGGTCACGCCATTTTTGCAATGGCGCCGTTACACAGAGCCGAATCAACGTCTCATGCGTGAGGAGTTGATTCGGATATCTAAACAAAAACCCTTATCTGCGGCGGTTTTCGAGCTTGTTAACAAAGCGTTGGAGGGTTGATCTGAATTGCTTGACCAGTAATAACGAATGGTTATCAGTGATGAACATCTGTTCAATCGGTTAGAACAGGAAAGAATTACAAACCCAGAGCACATCGGTAGTTTTACTGACACTGCGTTTCTTGACCAAATAAATGCACATTGTGAACAACTATGAAATGGTTTTGGGCGCTTAAAAATGTATGGACATGACATGATAGTTTCGCATCGTAATAACTTGACCTGCAGCGAAGCAGGTTTGAAGTATTGTGTTATCGAGGATGTGGAGCTATGTCAGAAGAACGAAAGAACGGAACCGTTAAATGGTTCGACAATGCCAAGGGCTACGGATTCATTATCAGCCCCGAAGGCGAAGATGTGTTCGTACACTATCGAGCTATCGTTGGCGAAGGTTATCGATCACTTTCTGAAGGTCAGAAAGTCGAGTTTGTTGCTACTCGAGGTGATAAGGGCTGGCAGGCCTCGGAAGTATCAGCGGCCCAGTGAGCGAATAGGGCTCGAACAAAGCTGTACAACCTTCTTTTTTCACCGATTTCAGGTTAGCAAATTTCTGGTGCATCCACTCGGGGTGTACCAACCCATTGTGGCGTTAGCCTCATGAGCCAGAAAGGCCAATTCGCGCTGCTCAAAGAACGTCGATTTGCACCGTTCTTTGTTACCCAACTTTTAGGCGCTTTCAACGACAATCTCTTTAAGAACGCATTGGTTGCGTTATTGAGTTTCGGCGCCTTACAACTTAGTGCAGAAAATGCAGGTACGCTTATCGCGTTGTCGGCCGGACTTTTCATACTGCCTTTTTTTCTTTTCTCGGCTTTTAGCGGTCAGGTTGCCGATAAGTACGAGAAATCAATGCTTATCCGCCGAATAAAAATGGCGGAGATTGGCATTATGTGTTTAGGCGCTATCGCGTTCTATCTGGGCAGTGTGCCAATGCTTATGGGCATTTTATTTTTAATGGGTACACAGTCTGCGTTTTTTGGTCCCATTAAATACGGCATATTGCCCCAGCATCTTCATGAGCAGGAGCTCATCGGCGGCAATGCGGTGGTTGAGCTAGGTACCTTTATGGCTATCTTGCTCGGCACCATAATGGGAACGCAACTCATTACCAAAGCGCCCAACGCAACCGTACTGCCCACTTGCCTATTCATCATCGTTGTCGCTGTTATCGGGTTTGTGTCGAGTCGAAAAATTCCCGTCGCCGCAGCATCCGACCCTGACTTACAGGTGCGCTTTAATCCGATGAGTGAAACCTGGCGGCTTGTGTCTTTCACCAAACGGCACCGAGTGATTTTTCAAGCGATACTGGGTATTTCCTGGTTCTGGTTCATGGGTGCAACCTACCTTGCTCAATTTCCAATCTACGCCCGTGACATACTGGGTGGCAACGGCGATGTCTATACAGTATTACTGGCAGCGTTCTCAGTTGGCATCGGGACAGGGTCTATCTTGTGCGAACGTTTGTCGGGTGGAAAAGTTGAAATCGGTCTGGTACCACTGGGCGCTTTAGGAATAACACTTTTCGGATTAGACCTGTTTTTTGCAACGCCTGCTGTGCCTTTTGGCGGCAATCTTGGCAGTGTTTCAGGTGGCGGTATGGGCTTGGGTGAATTTTTAACTCACGGGGCTGCGTGGCGCATTTTGTTTGATGTCGTGCTAATCGGCCTATTTGGTGGTTTGTACATTGTTCCTTTGTACGCGCTTATACAAACCACTAGCGCCCCGGAGCGACTGTCACGCGCAATTTCCTGTAACAATGTCATGAATGCGCTCTTTATGGTGTTGTCAGCCATCACTGTTGGCGTGTTGTTGAAGCTCGGTGCGTCCATTGCTGGCATGTTTTTATTTGTCGCCATTGCCAATGCGCTAATAGCAGCCTACATATTCCGACTTGTTCCTGAATTCCTGATGCGTTTTATCATCTGGATGCTAATGCACACTATCTATAAAGTGCGTAACGTCGGTATGGAGCATATTCCGGAGCAGGGGGCTGCGATACTTGCTTGTAATCACGTCAGCTTTATCGATGCGTTGCTGGTGGGTGGTAGTTGCCGACGGCCAGTACGATTTGTTATGTATTACAAAATTTACCAGCTTCCCGTCATGAACTTCATTTTCAGAACTGCCGGTGCGATTCCCATCGCCGGGCGTAAGGAGGATGAAGCGATGTATAACAGCGCCTTTGAAAAAATGCAGGATGTGATCAAAAAAGGGGAGCTTCTGTGTATTTTTCCGGAAGGACAGATAACGCACAATGGCGAAATGAATCCCTTTAAGCCCGGTATTATTCAATTGCTGGGAAGCCAACCCGCGCCGGTTATCCCGATAGCGCTACAAGGGCTATGGGGCAGCTTGTTCAGTCGCAAAGACGGGCCTGCATTGCAGAAAATGCCGAGGCGTATTTTCGCAAAAATCGGGCTGGTCATTGGTGAACCGATACCGGCAGAGTCGGTCACACTGGATAAGCTGCAGATCGAGGTTGCGCGCTTACGAGGTGAGCGGCGCTAAGCTGAATTGCGTGTATAGTTGTGGCTAAAATGACACCCGTTACCGCATCATGTCTATTGCCCGATTCCACGTTTGTTTAGCGCTTTGCGAATGCTTTTCCGCGCTGCGCCGCCGCCTGTTGCCCCCGGTCTGTTCCGATTTTGAGCCGCCAATGCTGGGCTACCGGTGCTGAGTTGCCGATGTTGAGCTACCGATGTTGACTTACCGATTTTGAGCCACCAATGTTGAGCTATCAATGCTGAGTTTTATCGCTCGAAGACTCTTGCAGTCGGTATTCGTGATACTCGCTGTAAGCCTCATCGCGTTTTCCCTTTTTCGGTTCGTGGGCGACCCGGTAGCGCAAATGGTGGGGCAGGAAACCTCTATTGAAGATCAGGAGAATATACGCGAGCGCCTCGGTTTAAACGATCCGCTCGTAACGCAATACACAAGGTTTGTTGGCAATCTGGCCAAGGGCGACTTTGGTTACTCTTATCGTACCCGTCAACCGGTCAGTGAAATGATCTTAAAACGGATGCCGGCCACCTTGGAGTTGGGCGCGCTCTCGCTGATTATTTCATTGCTTGTGGGGATACCGGCTGGTATTTACACGGCATTAAAACAGGGGTTTGTTTCCAATGCGTTGCTGGTTGTCACGCTTGTTGGTATCTCAGTGCCAACTTTTGTGATTGGTATTTTTCTTATTTACCTGTTTGGTGTCACGCTTGGATGGTTACCCACCTTCGGGCGTGGTGAAACAGTGTCAGTTGGGTGGTGGCAAACGAATTATTTAACCTGGAGTGGCTGGAAGGCACTGTTGCTCCCGGCGTTGACGCTGGGCGTTTATCAGCTCACCTTAACGATGCGCTTGGTTCGTGCTGAAATGCAGGATGTTTTGAAAACAGACTTTATTAAGTTTGCGCAGGCGCGTGGCATCAATTATCGCTCACTGTATTTTAATCATGCGCTGCGCAATACGCTTGTGCCCGTTATCACTATTATTGGCTTGCAGCTAGGTGGCGTTATAGCGTTTTCTATCGTCACAGAATCAGTCTTTCAGTGGCCGGGTATGGGGTTGTTGTTTTTGGATTCCATTCGATATGTGGATATCCCGGTTATGTCTGTTTATCTTGTCCTTATTGCCTTGATGTTCGTTGTTATTAATATGCTGGTAGATCTGCTGTATGTTGCCATCGATCCGCGTGTGAGATTAAAAGGTCAACATGGCTAGTATTAACAGGGTCAAAGTAAGCATGCCGAGGGCCGGCGATGGTTAAGCGTTGGCAAAAGTGGGCGCGTGAAAACGAACTGTTTTACTTGTTCTCAAACAACCGAATTGCTCAGCTCGCCGCGTTGCTGGCGTTTTTGTGTGTAGCAGGTGCAGCTCTGTCTCCGTGGATAGCGCCGAGCAATCCTTACGATATTGCCAGTATCGATATCATGGACTCGCTTATTCCACCCGTGTGGTCTGAAAACAGCGACACTCGGTTTCTTATTGGCACCGACGACCAAGGTCGGGATTTACTGTCGGCCATTCTGTATGGCACCCGCTTGTCGCTGTTGGTCGGGTTGTTGTCAATCAGTTTTGCGTGCGTCCTTGGTGTGAGTGTCGGACTTATGGCAGGCTACTTGGGTGGCAGGTTCGATGCAATTGTTATGCGCATAGCCGATGTGCAATTGAGTTTGCCAGCTATTCTCACCGCATTGCTCATCGATGGCGTAGCGCGGGGTATCCTGCCTCGCGAACAACATGACAGCTTAATGATTGTTGTGCTAACGGTGGCCATTGGTTTATCACTTTGGGTTAATTTTGCGCGAACGGTAAGGGCCTCTACGTTTGTTGAAAGAAACAAAGAGTATGTTCAGTCTGCCGAGATAATGGGTATGCACCCAATAAGAATAATGCTGGTGCATATACTGCCCAATATACTAGGGCCGATACTGGTTATCTTAACGGTCGATCTGGCTGTTGCTGTTTTGCTGGAATCGACGCTGTCTTTTCTAGGTGTTGGCGTACCGCCGAACCAACCATCACTCGGAACACTCATTCGCATTGGCACCGAATACATGTTCTCTGGTGAATGGTGGATAGTGATTTTCCCGAGTGCCATGCTGATTATTATGGTGATCTCTATCAATGTATTGGGCGATTTTCTTCGTGACGCATTTAATCCGAGGTTACGTTGAATTCGCTGCTTGAATTAAACAATGTCAGCGTGAAGTTTCCAACTCGCTTTGGTGAGTTCACGGCGCTCAACGGCATTGATTTAACCGTACACGCGGGGGAAATTCACGGGTTGGTTGGCGAGTCTGGTGCAGGCAAGTCAACTATTGGTGCTGCGGTTATGGGGTTGTTGCAAAGCCCCGGTTATGTGTCCGCTGGTGAGATTCTGTTTCAAGGAGAGAATCTGAGATTGCTTGATGATGATGCTTATCATCGTGTACGCGGTGATCGTATAAGCATGATTTTTCAAGATCCGCAAACCAGCTTAAACCCGTTATTAACTGTGTCTGTTCAGCTTATTGAAACCATTCGCCAGCACAACGACATGTCGGTAGAAGATGCCCGTGAGCGAGCTGTAGCCTTATTAAGAGAAACTGGCATAGCCAATGTGGAGGAACGGATCGATCAGTATCCACATCAGTTTTCGGGTGGGATGCGTCAGCGTGTGGTTATCGCGTTAGCTATTTGTACTAATCCGGATTTGATAATTGCCGACGAACCAACCACAGCGTTAGATGTTTCTGTGCAAAAGCAAATTCTGGCGCTGATTCGCAGGCTTTGCACCGAGAGAAATATCGGCATCATTCTGATAACTCATGATATCGGTGTTATTAACGAAGTAACCGACAAAGTGACTGTGTTGCGTTCAGGTCGGGTTATAGAATCCGGATTAACCGGTGATGTATTAGCCAGACCGCAACATGAATACACCAAAGCTCTAATGGCCGCGGTTCCTCGTTTGGATAAAAGGTTAGATCGTTTTAGCAACATCGTGGGTAACGACGAGCTTACCAACAGTGATTCGAGCTGGGTTATCGATGGGGCCAGCGCGCAATATGCAACCAATTGGCTGCTTGATGGTAAGCAGTTGCTAAAGTCTGCATTACCCGAAAATGCGGTAACGCAAAAACATGCTGACGTGAAACTGGATGAACAGACAGATAATCGTATCTTGTCTGTGACCGGTCTTGACGTGAGTTTCTCTGCCGAAGGTTCGGATTTTTTCGGTGGGCGATGGTTTGGTGAGTCCAGAAAATTCAAGGCTTTAAGTCATGTTGATTTAGCTGTTCAACATGGCGAGGTTTTGGGCGTGGTCGGTGAGAGCGGCAGCGGTAAGTCGACGCTTGCCAAGGTTATTGTCGGGCTGGTTAATCCGACCGCAGGTAGCATGAGATTCGATGGCGAGGCGTTGCCCATAGGGCGCGAGCGAGCGCGACAACACCCAGCGCGTCGGCGTATTCAAATGATTTTTCAGGATCCGTACTCTTCTTTAAATAACCGTCAGACTGTCGAGCAAATCCTGGCCGAACCCATCCGATTTTATAAGCTCAGCGCCAATCAGACGCAAACTCGGCAGCTGGTCGCATCGGTATTGGATCTGGTGGAGATGCCCCAGCGGGCAATGTTGAAATACCCTCATCAGTTTTCCGGTGGACAAAGACAAAGGATTGCTGTGGCTCGTGCTATTGTGGCAAAACCGGATTTTTTGATATGCGATGAGCCCACATCCGCATTGGACGTGTCGATACAGGCGCAAGTGCTGAATTTACTCAAAGATTTGCAATCCACGCTTGGTTTGTCAATCTTGTTTATTAGTCATAATTTGGCGGTTATTCGGCAAATGTCCGATCGCGTTGCTGTGCTAAAAGGCGGCGAACTTATCGAGACGGCGAATGTGGAGGACTTTTTCAATAACCCTCAGCACGCCTATAGTCAGCAATTGCTGGAAGAAACTCCATCATTGGCGTTTGGTTGATTTGCAATAGATTGCGTTGTGCCGTTGAAAGATAAACCGATTCAATGTTCACACAAGCAAGAGTCATTAAGCTCGACAGAATGCGGTTAAGAATGAATTATCCAAAAAATGATAGAACAATAAAACCCCTGAACGGGTTGATACAGGAGAACCAAATGAATAAAAAAGTCACCCTGCTCGCAGGTGTTAGTCTGGCTATATTATTATCAGGCTATACCTCGGCAGCACACGCAGAAACATTTAAGTGGGCTGGCACAACCGACCCGCAAACCATGGACCCTCACGCGACCAACTCAGCGCCGGTTCTTGGTTTTCTTAATAATGTGTACGAGGGCTTGGTGCGTCGTAACAAGGAAATGAAAATTGAACCGGCACTAGCGGAAAGCTGGGAACAGCTAGGCGCAGATGGCTGGCGTTTTAAATTACGTTCCGGCGTTACCTTTCACGATGGTTCTGCATTGACTGCAGACGATGTACTTTTTTCCTACGAACGCGCATCGTCTGAAGAGTCCGATGTTCGCTCTTGGTTCGCGCCGGTAAAAAGTGTGGAGGTTGTTGACGATCTCACCATAGACTTTTTAACCAATGCACCCAACCCATTATTTCCGGATTCCATTGCCAATTTTATGATAATGGATCGTGATTGGTCGGCTAACAATGCGGCTGAGCGTCCTTCAAAGGAAGCAGAGAACTACGCCACCAGAAACGCAAATGGAACGGGTGCGTTCACCATCACAGCAAGAGACCCAGGTGTCAAGACCACGCTCAAGCCGTTCGCCAATTGGTGGGATGAGTTGGAAAGTAATATAACCGAAGCTATCTTTACACCGATTGGTCAAAGCGCAACTGGTATGGCGGCTTTACTGTCAGGTGAGATCGATTTCATTTCTCCCATTCCATTGCAAGACGTACCTCGAATGAAAGAGCGAGACGGTTTTCGTGTTCATGAAGGTGTGGAAGCGCGAGTGCTGATGTTTGGTTTTGCTCATCAGGCCGATTCGCTTAAATTTTCCGATGATGTTTCGGGTAAAAACCCGTTTCAAGATGTGCGTGTGCGACAAGCGGCTTATCAGGCAATCGATGTTGATGCACTTGTTAGTAAGGTAATGCGAGGAAACGCGCAGCCTGCAGCGCAGCTGGTTTCTGATGCAATGCGTGGGTATTCGGCTGCTAATGCAAGCCGCTTGGATTACGACCCCGATGCATCAAAACAACTGCTTGCCGATGCTGGATACCCGGATGGTTTTAGCTTCGGTCTTCAATGCCCTAACGATCGTTACATCAACGATGAATCCATTTGTAAAGCCGCGGCGTCCATGTTTGCTAAAGTGGGTTTGAACGCAAAATTAACAAGTATGCCTGTTCGTAACTACTGGCCTGAACTGCGTGAAGACAAGTTCGACATGTACTTGTTGGGCTGGTCGCCAGGTACTTTCGATGCCGAGCATCCCATTCGATTTTTGGTTGCAACGCCTAACAAGGAAAAGAAGCTGGGTAGTTGGAACTTCGGCGACTATTCCAATGCGCGCGTTGATGAACTACTACCTGCAATACAAACAGAACTTGATGATGCAAAGCGTCAAGCCATGATTGATGAAGTCACCAAGGTGATGCAGGATGAAGTGGCCTATATACCAATGTACGTACAGCCGCTTATTTGGGCATCGAAAGACAACATAGAACTCACACAACGAACCGATAACTTTTTTATTCTTCGTTGGGTGACAGTAAATTAGTTCGGCTAACCACACGCCTTGTTGGTTATTGATTTATGCATTAGCTAACATCTTTATTTGAGGCGATAAGTGTCGTGTTGCAGGAACTTGGTTTCTGCAACACGACAATTAAGACCAATAGTCATTAATAACGAAACGCGATCGTTACAACCAACACGTTAATCTCATGTCTGTCCCTTCCTCTTATCTGCCTGAAGGCAATTTGGTACACGAGCTAAAAATTCCTGTTCGCTGGGGCGATATGGATGCGCTGGGGCATGTCAACAATATTATGTATTTTCGGTATTTTGAAAGTACCCGTTTGAATTGGTTTGAAACCCTGGATTTCGGGGTGCTGGGTACAGAAAGCCAGGGCATGGTAATAGTTGATAATCACGCAGAATATTTGTTGCCGGTGGTGTATCCCAGTACCGTGCATGTGCGCATGGGGGCGCATTCTCCCGGGCGCAGTTCTTTCGTCAGCACCTACACTATTACTATTGGCGATAAACTAATGACCCGTGGTAGCGCAAAAGTCGTATGGATTGATAATCGAACCATGAAATCAACGGCGCTGCCTGAGAAAATCAGGCAAAAAATAGAATCTCAGGTTGGTCTTCAGGACTGATCTCCTGAGTCGGTCTTCCGGCCAATAAAACGCCCGCTGTAGGGTGAAGGGTAAGCAACAACATGTCACAAATTCGGTATTGCCAGAGCTGCGGTAGCGATGTTCAGCAGGTCATTCCTGATGGCGACAATCGCCCGCGCGCGGTTTGCAAATCATGTGAATTCATCCATTACGAAAACCCGAAGAATGTGGTTGGATGTTTACTTGAATGGCATGGGAAGGTGTTGTTATGCAAGCGTGCCATTGAGCCTCGGCATGGCTATTGGACGTTGCCTGCCGGGTTTATGGAAAATCAGGAGACCACGTTAGAAGGTGCTGCCAGAGAGGTGAAAGAAGAGGCCTGTGCTGAGTGCGATAACTTGCGTTTATTTGCTGTTTATAACCTACCGCGTATATCGCAGGTTTATCTGATGTTTTTTGGTCGGCTGCGAGATGGGCGTGCTGAGGCTGGTGAGGAAACACAAGATGTCCAGCTGTTCAGCCAAAGTGAAATTCCGTGGGACGAACTTGCGTTCCCAGTGGTAACCGAATCGCTAACACGCTATTTTGAACGTAAGCAAGATCGGATACGAGAAGTGCATTATGCGGATATTTTCAGTCGGCCCGGTGAACCATTGGAAATTAATCGATATTGAGCACGATGTCTTCTCCCTTAAATTGTGCGGTGCTGAGTACAGGGCTATTGCGCAGATTCGAATATGCACTAGTCGATAATGAACATGCACAACTACTTGGGTGCGAGGTTTTGGAATGCAGAGTAACAACACGGCGCTAAGCGTTAATGTAAATAAAGTGGCGTGGCTGCGAAACGCGCGTGGAGGCCAGCAACCGTCGGTGGTTGATTTCTCGCGGCAATGTTTAGAAGGTGGCGCTGCCGGTATCACCGTTCACCCACGACAAGATCAGCGACATATCAAGTATCAAGATGCCTATGACCTCGCTGAATTGTTGAAAGATTTTCCCGAGGCAGAATTCAATATTGAAGGCACTCCAAACGAAGAGCTGTTAAACATCGTTATGGAAATAAAGCCGCATCAGTGTACGCTGGTGCCAGATTCACCAGATCAGCTAACCTCCGATCATGGTTGGAATGTAGCGCAGAATGAGTCCTTACTACGCGATGTTATAGCGCGCTTATCCAGCGCAGGCATACGCACCTGCCTTTTTGTTGATATGGATGAAAAGCACTTGCAAAAAATACAGCAAGTGGGCGCTAACCGAATCGAGCTATACACAGGCCCTTATGCCGATAATTATGGAACCGCTGCGATGGATAGCATTGTTAAGCAGTTCAGTGATACCGCCCGTGCTGCGGTAGAGTCAGGGCTGGAAATTAACGCCGGCCACGACCTTAATCAAGTTAACCTGGCCCATTTTCTTGCCAACGTAGAGCAGGTTAAGGAAGTGTCCATTGGTCATGCGTTTGTATGTGATTGTTTGCAAGATGGCCTATCCAAAACGCTGGCTGGCTATTTGAAATTAACCAATGGGGTGTAATAAGCAAACTCAGATAGTTTTTAGAGCGTTCATTAATTAGTTCAAGTCTATGGGCGGTTTCCTGTTTTCTTTACCAATACCGATATCACTTCTTTTTGGTGTAGTAGGAGCGATAGCTGGAACTTTGACGATTGCGCTGGTATTGAAAAATCGCCAACTGCCTAAGCTCGATGTTTTTGGATTGCTGGTGTCGAGCGCCGCTTTGCTTATGTTACTGTTGATTCCGATAATCCTGAACAGCCCTTCAAAGCAACTGGATTTCACACGCCATGGTTATCATTCAACGCCTGAGCTTTACTCATTCCTGGTAGTTTCATTGATGTTAGTGTTTCAGATTGGGTGGGGCGTAGCTCGGGTGTTTAAAGCATCCGGGTTGGATAGAGCAGCGGCTATCTTCTGGTTTGGAATGATGAATGTGCTTTCGGTTGTATTGGCATTTGTGTTGGGCGGCTGGCTTGGCGCTATGTGGGCAACGTAGTGCCTGTACCGCTCGCGAGTGGTACAACAGCAAACCTAATATCCAAGGTTAAAAGGACGCTTAAATCCGTCAGTCCACTCAGTGTTAGAGACTTCAGTTGGCACGCGCAACCGGAAACTCCGGGCTTTCCTGAGCAACCCATTCACTAAACGACCCAGCATAAAGTGCTCCCGGGTCAAGGTTAGCGTGTGCCATGGCGAGCATGTTGTGCGCCGCTGTGACGCCGGAGCCGCAGTAGTGCACCAGCTGCTTATTATCTATCTTCGACAGCAATGCATTAAAGCGCTTTTGCAGATCGTTCGTTGAAAGAAACCGACCGTCTGAATCCAGGTTTTCCATAAAAGGTGCGTTCAATGCGCCTGGTATGTGGCCGGCAACCGGGTCGATAGGTTCGTGCTCTCCACGATAACGCTCCGCCTCGCGCGCATCGATCAGGCAAAAACCTGAATCGAGCACTTGGGTTTTTTCGATCACGCTGACCAACGGCTGGCCGCGAGTAAAGTTGCCACGATCAGGCGATATAGGCTCATCGGTTTCCAGTGGTTTGTTTGCGGTATTCCAGGCACTAAACCCACCATTGAGAACAGCGCAGCCTTCATGGCCCAGCCAACGGCATAACCACCAGAATCTGCTGGCAATAGCCCCGCTTCTATCGTCGTAGGCGATTATCTGGGTATCGTTGTTAATGCCCCAAAGCTGGAATTGCTTTTCAAGCAACTGCACATCGGGTAACGGATGGCGTCCACTGACACCGCTAATGATCGGACTTGAAAGGTGTTTATCCAGATGCGCATATTGAGCGCGAGGAATTCGGGATTGATTGAAATGCGCTTCTCCCTGGTTGGTGTCTGCCAGAGAGAAGCGGCAATCGATAATAACGCAAGTGCTGCTGTTTTGAATTGAATCGAGCTGTTCAACCGTTACAAGCGTTGTGTAGCGTTTACTCATGCGTTGATGCAGTTTAAATCAGCTAAACGTATCATCACTTACGAACCTAGAGCTCACGCAATTCGCGCCGCAGAATCTTACCAACATTGGTTTTTGGCAGCTCATCAACGAACTGGACAATCTTGGGGCGTTTGTAACCGGTTAAATTTTCTTTGCAGTGAGCCAAAACTGCAGCTTCTGTGAGCGATTCATCTTTCTTTGCGATGACCACTTTCACTACCTCTCCGGAGTGTTCATCAGGAATACCGATAGCACCGACTTCTAGTACTTCGGGCATCATGGCGATAACCCCTTCAATTTCATTTGGATAAACGTTAAAGCCCGACACCAGAATCATGTCTTTGAGTCGGTCGACAATTTTAAAGAAACCTTGCTCGTTCATTACTGCAACATCGCCAGTATGGAGCCAGCCATCGCTGTCTATTGTACTTTCAGTGGCTTCAGGTCGCTCCCAGTAGCCAGCCATAACTTGTGGACCGCGTATGCACAATTCGCCCGCTTCACCAATGGGTAAAGGCTCGTTGTTCTCGCCACGTATCGAGCCTTCTGTCGACGAAATAGGTAAGCCAATAGAGTCGTTGTACTCTTTAAGACTCATCGGGTTAATGCACGCCGCAGGACTGGTTTCTGTCAACCCATACGCTTCTATCAGTGGCGTACCCGTTACTTCATTCCAGCGATCGGCAACCGCTTTTTGAACGGCCATTCCGCCACCAAGCGTCATCTTCAAACCAGAGAAATCAAGATCTTTGAATCCGTCGGTATTCATTAATGCATTGAACAGCGTGTTAACGCCTGTGAATGCTGTAAAGCGAAACTTCTTGAGTTCCTTAACGAAGCCTGGCATGTCACGAGGATTTGTAATGAGTACGTTCAGCGCGCCCAGTTTCATGAACGTGAGGCAATTCGCGGTTAATGCGAAGATGTGATATAGCGGCAATGCTGTAATAATAATTTCTTTGCCTTCATCCAGATCATCAACAATGATCCAGTAATACGCCTGCAGAATATTGGCAACCATGTTGCCGTGCGTCAGCATCGCACCTTTGGCAACGCCCGTGGTACCACCGGTGTATTGTAGAAACGCAATATCATCGTGCGTCATTTCAGCACTGACTTTAGGTAAGCCTGCACCTTTGCTTAGTACATCTTTGAAGCTGTGTGAACCTGGCAAGCTATAGGGCTTTACCATTTTCTTCACGTGCTTTATTACAAAGTTCAGCAGCAATGATTTTGGAAAGCTCAACATGTCTCCAAAGCGTGTGGTTATAACCACTTCAACATTGGTATTGCTCACCACATCGGCAAGCGTTGATGCAAACGCTTCGACCACAACAATTGCTTTAGCGCCGGAATCTTTGAGCTGGTGTTCTAATTCCCGATCGGTGTACAGCGGGTTGGTGTTCACGACAACAAGGCCTGCGCGTAGCGCGCCGAACACAGCAACCGGGTATTGCAGAAGGTTAGGCATCATGATTGCGATGCGGTCACCCTTTTGCAGTCCGGCTTCGTGGATTAACCAGGATGCAAATTGATTAGTGTACTTGTCCAGCTCTGCATAACTAATGGTTTTACCAAAATTGGTGAAAGCAGGGTTGTTTGCGTACTTGGCACAAGCGTCGGTAAAAATCTCGACAACTGATGCGTGTTCGTTTACATCGATTTCAGCTGGTACACCTTCCTGATAGGAATTTAGCCATGGTTTATCCATTATTCTCTCCAAGTTATGCCGAGCAGGTTTTGCGAAGCAAGTTTTGTCGGTTAGTCAGGTCAATGCGCTTCTAGTTCTGTCCACAGCATTTTTTATATTTTTTGCCGCTGCCACAAGCGCACGGATCGTTACGGCCTTGTTTTGGTGCATCTCTTCTAAACTGCTTTATTTCCGGCACTTCAGCATCTCGGAAATACCACTGACCATGGTATTTCTCAAACACGCCAACTTCATGGTGTGTGTGTCTTTGTTTATCGGTATCTCGATAGCGTGCTGTAAATTCAATTCGTGTGGTGTTTTCGGTTGAGTCGTCAACTTCGCGAATATCCAGTCCAAGCCATTCAGACTCAGCTGCCCATTTCTCCGTTGCCACAGCATCAATATCGCCACGTGAAGAAGGATGGTGGGTGTCTATAATGAACTTCATTTTTGCCAGGGTGTGCGCCGTGTATCGGGCGCGCATTAGCTGCTCTGCCGACTCAGCCTTTGTGGCTCCTTCGATTAAAGGTGAACAGCAAGTGCTCAGGGGGGATCCTGAACCGCATGGGCATGGCGTCATCTGGAGCAATCCATCTTATTGATTAAGGGAGGTATTTTAGCTTATTCCCGCCCGTCAACACAGCAGTCTGTGTGATTCAAATTCGGAGGTCGCTCCCGCAGCAACTGTGAGCAGGCGCTCAATCTGGACGAATACGCCTGTAATCGGTCGGTTTTGGTGTCAATTACTCAAATATGCGGTGCGCGGGGCCGATAGATTTGTATTAAGTCAAACCGGATGTAATGGATGTTATGCGAGTAAGAAACATACGTTTTGCCCTTAGCATTGTTGGAAGTTTGTTGCTGGGAGCATGCTCCAGTGACTCAAATTCCGTGTCGGTGTTGCCCGGTGGAGAGAACCCGACAACCCTGCCTGCGGTGGATGGGACGTCTTCTGGTACCGAAACGCAAAACCCGGGCGAGCAAAGTCCGACAACTCCGCTAGCAGAAGTACCCGCTGAGCCGGTAGTGTCGACAGCCCGCATCGATGCTCAGCTGCAACCGGGTGTGTTGGATAATATCGTACTCGACGATGGCGCCGCTCCGATCACCAGTGGAAGCTGGCCTCGATTTACACCGGATACATCCTGGACCTGGCAATTGCTCGGCGACACGAACACTAACTACGATGTGGATGTGTATGTGCTGGATATGTTCCAGCAGCTCGAAGGTGATGTTATCGAGCGCCTGCACGCGCAGAACAAACAAGTCATCTGCTATTTCTCAGCAGGCACCTTTGAACCATGGCGGCCCGACGCAGATTTGTTTGCCAACGTCCCTATGGGCGGTGAACATTATGCGTATGAGTCAGAAATCTGGTTAGACGTGACATCGCCGGAAACCGCGAAGGTCATGGCGAATCGTATGGATATGGCTGTCGCTTTGGGTTGTGATGGTGTTGAGCTGGATAACGTTGATGGTTTTGTCGCTGAAACAGGATTGAATATCACTTACGAGCAGGAGCTTGCGTATCAGCGATTGCTAGCGAACGAAGCGCATAAGCGTAATCTGGCAGTCGCACTGAAAAACGCGGTTGAAATGATTCCTGATGTAGCCCAGTACTTCGATTTAGCTATTAACGAAGTGTGCCTTGTATGGAATGAGTGTGGCTCGTATAACGCGATAATCGCTGCTGGTAAGCCTGTATTTCATGTGGAATATGATCAGACATACGTGACCGATCCCGTTGCGCGCGCCGAGATGTGTGCCAGATCGGCAGAAATCAATATGCGCACTCTGGTTATGCCAAAAGCTCTGGATGGTACGTTTCGCATTAGTTGCGATGAGTGATCCGTTGCTTGAAATAAGCCAACAAGCGCAAACGTTAGTAAGCGAGTCGACCCTGAATCAATTGACGAATACGCGGTTGCCATCGGCATCTCGCGTGTAGGGCAAATACACATTCGCTAAAGCGTGGCCATTGAGTGCCACGCTGCCTTGATCCCGGTGGTTACCTTCAGCAGTAAATTCAAAGCGGTACTCGCGCCTTAAACAGGCATTGCCTGATGCGGTGCGCGCGAGGCTGAGCTTTTGTATCGCAACGGTATAGTCGAGCAATTGCACGGATTCACGTTCACATAAGGTGCGAGCATGTCCAACGGCCAGCTCCTTTGCCCGAGTGCCAGTCCACCAGAAGCCCAGCACTGCCGCAGCCAGCAGCAGTAAAAACGCGTCTGCAAAAAAATAACCGGTCATGGTAGTCCAAGCATCTGTGGTTGTTCTCATTATAATGGGGGCAATTCAACCGAATCTGGACCCCAAAATGAGCGATCTTGATAAAAAAGTGGATGCTGCTACCCAGCAAGCCCTCGAAGCAGCCGCATTTCGAACCATGGTGGCGCATTTTCGAAAGCGCACCGATGTACAGAATATCGACTTAATGAATATGGCAGGGTTTTGCCGTAACTGCATGGCTAAATGGTATGCCAAGGCGGCTGCCGATGAAGGTGTCGATGTCGATTATGAAATGGCCCGCGAGCGAGTCTATGGCATGCCATATTCGCAATGGAAAGATCAATACCAGTTAAAGGCCACTGATGCGCAGATGGCTGAATATAAAGAGAAATTTCCCGATTAAGGCCATGCAGGATCACGATTTGGTGGCTTTGCTGCTGGCAGATTCGCCAAAGCACATTGCCTTGGTCGGTGAGGCGGTTCATCGGCTCCTGCCACTGCTTTCCAATGCCTTGCGCGAACGCGCAGACAGTAACCGCGAGCTGCCGGTGTCACAGTACGCCGATATTGACGCATTCATCGTCGCCAATCGTTCAGATCCTGCTGACGATCTTGCCATGTGCGTGGCCTTGCCTGCTGTGTCCGCAACCGACACAGCTGACGCCTGTAGGCAATTGCTTGGACAGGCTTGCCGAGCAGCGCCTAAACGAGTGCTGGTAGAGCATCCCCAACGTCAAACCAGTGACAATTTGCTTGGCGATGAGCAATTTTTTGCTTTTGGCTTCCGAAAACTTCAAAAAAGCGAGCGTTCCGGAGGGCTGGACTGCCGGTGGTATACCTACAGCCTCAGTAGCTACAAGCAAGCACCGGATTGGTTAAACGCACGTTTTTGGGCTAATCCAGAGCGTTTTGATATCACAGACTAGTGGTTCCATTCACAAGTGTTAGAACAAGGTAAAAAGGTTAGAGGCGCTAGTGGGCAGTGGATGGGAATTGGTGTACCTTATGCATCACTAACTCACACCCAATTCTGGAACCTGCGTGACTCGGGTTTTCTACCCAGACGAAGCATTGCCAAGATCGACTCGCCTCCAACACGGGGTGGGTGGTTCCCATGTTTCTGCTTTCAATACCCCCTTTCGGTTTGCACTTTTCCCGATCAAATGAAAACTCACGCAGCATTTTCCAGTTTGAACAACCCTGGCATGCACGCCAGCGCGGGAGCTTGATTTGAAAACGATAGAAATAACGGAGCTGGAAGGCGATGGAATCGGGCCTGAATTGGCTGCATCTGTTCATGCGGTAGCGGATTCTTTACCCGCAGATTTTAAATTCATCCCTGTGGATTGGAGTCTGGAGAATCGTGAAGCCAAAGGTGACGAAGTCATTGATGAAGCGGAAAGCTCCATGCGGGCGACCAAGCTTGCCCTCAAATACCCAACCATTACCAATAAACGCAGCCCGAATGCGCTCATCCGTCGGCGCTGTGATTTCAGTGTTATCTATCGCCCGGCCATTTCTATCAAAGGCATTCACTCTAACTTCAAAGAAGACGTGAATCTGCATATTGTGCGTATTGCCACGGGCGGTACCTACGATGATCCGGGACAGCTTGTCGGCAAAGAAGCCGCGGTGTCCTTGCGTATGGTTGAAAGGCGTCCCTGCATGCAAGCTGCCAAATTCGCATTCGATTTAGCTCGACGAAAGGGGGCTGCTTACAGCGACGGACACTACAGCGTTACTTCATCGTCCAAGCACACAATTCAACGCGTCACCGATGGCTTGTTCGAGAGCGTTGTGGCCGATGTGGCCAAAGAGAATACCGATGTTGAGCATCATGTTGAACTATTCGACGCGTTGCTTGCCAAGATAATCATGGACCCGTCTCAATACGAGGTGGTTCTGGTGTTAAACGAGTACGGCGATTTTCTATCCGATATGGCATCCGGTTTGGTGGGAAGCTTAGGTACTGGTGCCAGCGGCAATTACTCTTTTGATGACAATAATCAGGTGGATATTGCGATGTTTGACCCTGCTGGCGGCACAGCGCCTGACATTGCAGGTAAAAATGTAGCCAATCCGGCTGCGGTTTTGTTGGCGTTTGGCATGTTGTTGAATCACGTTGACCGTTACGATCTTGGCCATGCATTGCGAATGAGTCTGCTGGGTGCTATTGAATCTGGCCAGTCCACCCGCGACTTAGGTGGGAAACTCAACACAGATGAATTTACGGATGTCGTTATCAAGAACATTGCGCAGCATTTGTAGCTAACCGAAGAAAATGACAAGAGCAATAGCAGCTAGGGAACATTCATGAAGTCAATGAAGGCGCAGCAAGAGACGTCTGTGTTCAGTGGTGGTAATACTGCTTATTTGGAAGCGCAGTATGAGCAATATCTGAAAGATCCCAATTCTGTCGATGAATCCTGGCGGGATTACTTTGCACGCTTGCCCATGGTGGGTGATAGCGCTCGCGACATACCGCATTCTGATATTCGGCAACACTTTTATCAACTGACACGTCACGGTACTGCGAGACCAGCTGCGAGCGCTGGTAGGTCCTCGTCTCAAGATCTTAAACAAATCTATGTGTCGCAACTGATAAACGCTTATCGGGTACGCGGACATCAGTTAGCCAAGACCGACCCTCTAGGCCAAGTGACCACTGCAACTGTTCGTGAAGTTCGGTTGCATGAAAATGGTCTGTCGGAAGCCGATCTCGATACAGTCTTTCCGACACCATCGCTAGAGGGCATCGATAGTGCGCCTTTAAGAGACATCATTGAGCACCTGGAAAAATGTTATTGCAGCAGTATCGGTTACGAATACATGTATATCGATCACACACCACAAAAAGATTTTTTACAAACACGCATTGAATCTGTGGCCTCAGCACCGGTGCTCACTTCAGATACTCAGCGTTGGTTGTTACAACGGGTAACAGCGGGCGAAAGTCTGGAACGTCATCTTGGTTCGCGTTTTGTCGGGCAGAAGCGCTTTGGTCTTGAAGGCGGTGAAAGCCTCATCGTTATAATGAGCGAGCTGGTTCGCCGTGCCGGCGATGCGGGCGTTAAAGACATGGTTATCGGTATGGCTCACCGTGGCAGGCTCAATGTACTGGTCAATATTCTGGGTAAGAATCCGGCAGAGCTCTTTAGTGAATTTGAAGGCAAGCACGACGAAACCTTGTCGTCCGGTGATGTGAAGTACCATCAAGGTTTCTCATCAGATCTTAAAACCAAGAACGGTCAAATGCATCTTGCGATGGCATTTAATCCATCGCACCTGGAAATAGTTTCCCCTGTTGTTGAAGGGTCGGTTCGCTCAAGACAGGACAGATACGGCGACAATGATGGTGACTGGGTTATACCTATTGCCATCCATGGCGATGCTGCGTTCGCCGGGCAGGGTGTTGTCATGGAAACATTTAACATGGCCGACTCGCGTGGTTTTTCGACCAAAGGTACCGTTCATATTATTGTGAACAATCAAATTGGATTTACCACCAGTAACGCCAGCGATGCGCGATCAACACATTACGCATCCGACGTTGCGAAAATGATCAACGCACCCATATTTCATGTTAACGGCGATGATCCAGAAGCCGTGTTGTTTGTAACGCAGCTTGCACTGGACTTTCGAATGACGTTTAAAAAAGACGTTGTTATCGATTTAGTTTGCTACCGGCGGCTTGGGCATAACGAAACAGACGAGCCATCGGTAACGCAGCCATTAATGTACAAAACCATTAAGTCGCTGCCAACCACACGAAAAATATACGCCGATAAACTTGAACAGGCCAACGTGGTAGAACGCGCAGAAGCCGATGCCATGATAGAAAACTATCGCAATGCATTGGATGCCGGAGAAGTTGTAGCGCCAGATGTCATGGTGGGCGTTCAGACCGCGCCGGAGCTGGAAGTTGATTGGAGCAAGTTCGTTGCAACCGATTGGCGCGTACCTTACGAAGGGCGCGTGCCGGTGGAAACCTTACAGGCTCTTGCTACTGAACTAACGACCATTCCGGATGGTTTCGCACTGCATTCGCGTGTTAATAAACTCATAGAAGACCGTCGTAAGATGACAGCTGGAGCATTGCCTATCGATTGGGGTTATGCAGAAACCTTGGCTTACGCCAGCTTGTTGCAGGATGGCTACTCTGTGCGATTATCCGGTCAGGATTGCGGGCGAGGTACATTCGCCCACCGACACGCTGTGCTGCATAATCAGAATAAACGAGAAGCGTTGGTTCCTTTGCGTAGTATCAATAGTAATCAGGCCCAGTTCCTGGTTATCGATTCGGTATTGTCAGAAGAAGCTGTGTTGGCCTTTGAGTACGGTTACTCGCAAGCCGACCCGAACACGCTGGTTATCTGGGAAGCGCAATTCGGTGATTTCGCCAACGGTGCGCAAGTGGTTATCGATCAGTTCATTAGTTCAGGTGAAACCAAATGGGGTCGTTTGTGTGGGTTAACGCTTCTGCTGCCGCATGGCTATGAAGGGCAGGGCCCAGAACACTCATCGGCCCGCATTGAGCGCTTTATGCAACTGTGCGCCGAAGACAACATGCAAGTGTTGGTACCCAGTACGCCGGCGCAGGCGTATCACATGTTTCGCCGACAAATGTTACGACCCATGCGTCGCCCGCTAATTGTGATGACACCGAAAAGCCTGTTACGTCATCGACTGGCCGTGTCCACATTGGAAGAGTTATCGTCGGGCAGCTTTGAGCCGGTTATTGATGAAATAGATGAATTGAGTGTGGCAAATGTTACGCGAGTCGTGTTTTGTAGTGGCAAGGTTTACTACGACTTGTTGGAGCGACGACGCGAGCAGAACATCAAACATGTGGCTATTGTTCGCCTGGAGCAGTTGTACCCGTTCCCGTACGATGAAATGCTGGCGGCTGTTGGCCGTTATACCAACGCAAAAGAGTTTGTCTGGTGTCAGGAAGAACCACGTAATCAAGGTTCCTGGCGTTCGAATCGTCACCGTCTTGAGCGAGTGACGCCGAAAACGTCACCGATTGAGTTTGCCGGACGTGCACCATCGGCATCGCCTGCCAGCGGATATCACAATCAACACGTTATCGAACAAAAACGTCTGGTTGATGAGGCGTTGGCTATTATTGAAAACAGCCAGCTCAACAAATAAGCTGTTTTCTCAACCATTTACAATAAAATTGACCTAACTTATCTGGATCACACACATGAGCAGTGAAATCAAAGTCCCAACTCTGCCTGAATCGATAGCCGATGCGCTTATTGTTACTTGGCACAAAGCCGAAGGCGACCCGGTAAAACGCGATGAAGTGCTGGTGGATATTGAAACCGATAAGGTTGTCATGGAAGTACCCGCCGCCGAAGATGGTGTGCTGGGGAAAATAATTGAACCAGAAGGTACAACGGTAACTGCTCATCAGGTTATCGGTAGTATAGAAGCCGGTAGTGCGGCCAGTGCGGCTGCTCCTGCAGCGCCATCGGCTGAATCGAGCACAGCTTCAGCGTCCACTGCTTCACAAGATGAAGAAGATAGCGGTGATGGCCAAACCAGTCCGTCGGTACGTAAGCTTCTGGCGCAACACGGTTTAAGCGCAGGCGATGTAAAAGGCTCAGGCAAGAACGGACGTATCAGTAAAGAAGATGTTGAGCAACACGTTGCGGCAGCGAAGTCTGGCGGTTCCGCACCGGTAGCTTCTGCGGCGACAGCCCAAGCTGCGCCAATGCCCGTAGCGGGTGAGCGTGAAGAGCGACGTGTACCAATGTCACGATTGCGCGCGCGCATTGCTGAACGCTTGCTGGATGCAACGCAAAACACCGCCATGCTCACCACGTTTAACGAAGTGAACATGCATGCGTTTATTGAAATGCGTAAGCAATACAAAGATCAGTTCGAGAAATCGCATGGCATCAAGCTTGGTTTTATGTCTATTTTTCTCAAGGCAGCAACCGAAGCGCTGAAACGTTATCCGGATGTTAACGCATCGATCGATGGCGACGATATCGTGTACCACAGTTATTGTGATATTGGTGTTGCGGTGTCTTCTGAGCGCGGGTTGGTTGTACCGGTTGTACGCAACACGGAATTTATGTCTCTGGCTAATATTGAAACTGCCATTGCAGATTATGCTACCAAGGCGCGCGATGGTAAATTATCGATTGAAGAGATGACAGGCGGGACATTCACCGTATCGAATGGTGGTGTGTTTGGCTCTCTTCTATCTACGCCAATTCTTAATCCACCCCAGAGTGCAATTCTTGGCATGCATGCCACTCAGGCACGCCCGATTGCAGAAAACGGTGAAGTGGTTATTCGACCCATGATGTATGTAGCACTGTCTTACGATCATCGGATTGTCGACGGCAAAGGCGCGGTTGGATTTCTGAAAACGATAAAGGAATTGGTTGAAGATCCGCAGCGTCTGGTACTCGATCTGTAATTTGCTGCAGTTATTCTGCGTTGTACACGCAGCAATCAATTCTTTGGAAGTACTCAAGGCCAGTCAACTGGCCTTGTTCATAATGTGTAGAGGAACTCATGGCGGATAAATACGACGTTATTGTGATTGGTTCCGGCCCAGCCGGATACGTGGCAGCCATTCGTGCCGCTCAATTAGGGATGAATGTTGCCTGTGTCGAAAAATGGATTAATAAGCAAAATAAGCCAGCGCTTGGTGGTACGTGTTTAAACGTTGGTTGCATACCGTCGAAAGCACTGCTGGAAAGTACCGAGCTTTATCATGAAGCCAAACATAATTTTGCCGATCTTGGCATTAACACTGGCGAAGTCAGTGTCGATGTACCAAAGATGATTGCCCGTAAAGACAAAATTGTCTCCGAGCTCACGGGTGGAATAGAAATGCTGTTCAAGACCAACAAAATTGATTGGCTGGTTGGTACGGGAAAATTGCTTGCTGATAAACACGTTGAAGTAACCGATCATGACGGCGTTGCGAAAACCTATTCTGCTGATAACGTCATATTGGCTTCAGGCTCTGTTCCGATACAACTGGGTGCCACGCCGCTTGAAGGGGACATTGTGGTTGATTCCTCGGGTGCGCTCGACTGGGAGTCGGTACCAGATTCTATATGCGTTATCGGGGCCGGCATTATTGGACTGGAATTAGGCAGTGTGTGGCGCCGCCTTGGCTCTGAAGTCGTTTTGCTCGAGGCGCTCGATACATTTTTGCCCATGGTAGACAAGCAAGTAGCGAAAGATGCTGCGCGTACATTTGCCAAACAAGGGCTGGATATTCGATTAAACACCCGTGTTACTGGTAGTAAAGTTACTGGCGGAAAAGTCACTGTCAGCTATCAGGACAAAGACGGTGAGAAAGACATGGTTGTCGACAAACTCATTGTGGCCGTTGGCCGTCGCTCTGCTATCGAGGGTGTTATTGCACCAGAGGCAAATGTGAGTGTTGATGAGCGAGGCGTTATTCATGTTAACGATCAATGTGAAACCAGCGTGCCGGGTGTATACGCCATAGGCGATGCTGTACGTGGTCCGATGCTCGCTCACAAAGGCTCTGAAGAGGGCGTTATGGTGGCTGAAAACATCGCAGGCGAGCATGGTGCGGTTAACTACGATGCGATGCCGAACGTCATTTACACTCATCCGGAAGTTGCATGGGTGGGTAAAACCGAAGAAGAACTCAAAGCCGAGGGTACAGATTATCAGGCCGGAACGTTTCCTTTTGCAGCCAGTGGTCGTGCAAAAGCCAAGGGTGATACTGGTGGGCTTGTAAAAATACTACGCGATAAGAAAACCGATCGGCTGTTGGGCGCACATATTATCGGGCCCAGTGCTTCGGAATTGCTTGGGCAATCTGTGCTAGCAATGGAATTCGACGGTACAATTGAAGACATTGCACATACGATTCACGCGCACCCCACCTTGTCTGAAGCCATGCATGAAGCGGCTTTAAGTGCAGATGGGCGGGCAATACATATTGCGAATCGAAAGGCGCGGTCGTAAATGATACTGACACTAAGCATTAATCTTAAATTGACTATCTAATTTCCTGTTGGGGGATGCATGAATCTACATGAATACCAGGCGAAAGCCTTATTCGCACAATACGGAATGCCGGTTCCGAATAATATGGTGGCAGCCACTCCGGAAGAAGCCAAAGCGGGTGCGGAGTCGCTTGCGACGCAGAAGGTTGTCGTTAAGGCTCAAGTACATGCTGGTGGTCGCGGAAAAGCGGGCGGTGTAAAGCTGGTTGATACGCCAGCGGAGGCAGCGGAGTTTGCCAAATCATTGCTAGGCACAAACCTTGTCACTATCCAGACAGATGCTGGTGGCCAACCAATCAATACCGTTCTTATAGAAGAAACCAGCAATATCGAAAGCGAGCTTTACCTCGGTATGGTTATCGATCGGGCCAGCCAGCGTGTTGTGATCATGGCATCCACAGAAGGCGGTATGGATATCGAAACGGTTGCGCATGAAACGCCTGAAAAAATTCTTAAAGCTGAATTAAACCCACTAGTGGGTGTTATGCCTTATCAGTGTCGCGAACTGGCTTTCGGTCTTGGTTTAAAAGGTAAGCAAATAAAGCAATTTGGTTCGCTACTCACAGGCTTGTGTAAGTTGTTTGTAGAAAAAGATCTAGCGCTGGTTGAAATTAACCCTCTGGTTATCACCAAAGAAGAAGATCTTATCTGCCTGGACGGCAAAATCAACATCGATGGCAATGCGTTATACCGTCATCCTGATCTTGAAGAGCTGCGCGATAAAAGTCAGGAAGACGAGCGTGAACTGCGTGCGTCTGAATGGGACTTAAACTACGTTGCGCTAGAAGGCAATATTGGTTGCATGGTCAATGGTGCGGGTTTGGCGATGGCAACCATGGATATAATTAAACTCAAAGGCGGGCAGCCTGCGAACTTTCTGGACGTAGGGGGCGGTGCTACCAAGGAGCGCGTTGCCGAAGCATTGAAAATTATCTTATCCGACCCGGATGTGAAAGGCATACTGGTTAATATCTTCGGCGGAATTGTGCGTTGCGACCTTATCGCAGACGGCATCATTGCAGCGGTGGGCGAAGTCGGAATCGAAGTGCCTGTGGTTGTTCGACTCGAGGGCACCAAAGCTAAAGAAGGTCGTGAGTTACTTGATAAAAGTGGGTTAAATTTGCAGTCGGCCAGTGATCTTGGCGATGCAGCGGAGAAAATTGTTAAAACCGTAGGAGCAGCATCATGAGTGTTCTAGTTAACAAAGACACCAAAGTGCTGTGTCAGGGTATAACCGGTAGTCAGGGTACGTTTCATAGTGAGCAGGCAATTGCTTATGGTACCAATATGGTTGGTGGTGTAACGCCTGGTAAAGGTGGTACGACACATCTCGACTTACCCGTATTCAATACGGTAAAAAATGCGGTCGATCAAACAGGAGCAGATGCATCGGTTATTTATGTCCCTGCCGCATTTTGTAAAGACTCCATAATCGAAGCGGCTGAATCGGGTGTGTCCTTAATCGTGTGTATCACCGAAGGTATTCCAACGCTTGATATGTTAGAGGCACGAATCGCTGTTGAACAAAATGGAGTGCGGCTTGTTGGACCTAACTGTCCGGGTGTTATCACGCCAGGTGAGTGCAAAATCGGCATTATGCCGGGTGCTATTCACAACGCAGGGAAGGTCGGTATTGTCTCGCGATCTGGTACGTTAACGTATGAGTGCGTAAAACAGACTTCCGATTTAAATTACGGTCAAAGTACGTGTATTGGCATTGGCGGCGACCCAATTCCGGGTACAAGCTTTATCGATGCACTTGGGTTGTTCCAGGACGATCCACAAACTGAAGCCATTCTTATGGTAGGTGAAATTGGAGGTACGGCTGAAGAAGAGGCGGCTGAATTTATAAAATCCAATGTAACCAAGCCGGTTGCTGCCTATATTGCCGGTGTTACCGCACCTCCTGGAAAGCGTATGGGGCATGCCGGTGCGATAATTTCAGGTGGTAAAGGCACAGCCGATGATAAGTTTGCAGCACTGGGTAGTGCTGGTGTGACTATTACGCGCTCTCCAGCAGAACTTGGTTTGGCAGTGAAGGAAGCCACCGGTTGGTCATAAATTAAAAGCGACTTGGATGCCAGTGCTTCTGGCGTCTAAACAATAAAAAGGCCGCATAAGCGTTTCAGCTTATGCGGCCTTTTTTATGTGTGTCGTTCTATAACGATAATAACTTATGCGTTAGCCGGTGCTGGCAAGCAAACCTGATTTCGCAGATTGTTTAGACCACGCTCAATTAGCCAATACTGCGTTGCATTATCACCGTATCTACCCAACGATCGAACTTAAAACCTACTGCCTTCAATACACCGACATGCTCAAACCCTGCAGATGCGTGTAACGCAATAGACGCTTTGTTTTCAGAGTCGCCGACAATACCAATCATTTGCCGCCACGGACCTTTTTCACACTGTTCGATTAGATTTTTGAGAAGAAGCTTGCCGATACCTTTTCCTCGTGCATCGGTGCTAACGTAAATTGAATTTTCTATGGAGTATTGATAGGCAGGCCTTGCCCGGTAGGGGCTGGCGTATACGTAGCCAACAACGTTATCATTAATGGAGGCGATTAAGTACGGTAAACCTTTGTCGAGTATGGCGTGCCAGCGATTCATTAGTTCATCTGCGCTGGGAGGAACTGTTTCGAACGTTGCGAAACCATGCAGCACTTGTTCTGCGTAGATAGCTTCAATTGCCTTGAAGTCTTTTTCTTCCGCGTTTCTAACAACCGTCTGATTCATATCGACGCCTTATTCGATGTAAACGAAATATTCGTGACTGTGCATTTCCTATGCTTGTTGTTTCCTGTGTTTGCTTAGTACACCACTAACAATAGCGACTCCCAATATGCACATCAATGTTCCTACAATAACATTCAGAGTAAGCGGTTCACCAAACAGTATCCAGGCTTCAATGGCAACAACCGGCGGCACCAGAAAAAACAACGTAGAGACGCGACCAGCTTCGCCAACTTTTATTAACCACATCAGGAGAAAAACAGCGCCGATAGAGAGCACGAACACCAGCCAGACTAATACAGCAACGAGCTTTGGCGTCCAGTCGATGTTAAATGATTCAAAAGCAAGTGCGAGCGGTAGCAAGAACAAAACACTGGCAACGTATTGCATGATCATGTTCAGGTGCAAATCGAGTGTTTGGCAATAACGCTTTTGATACAAAGTACCTATAGTGATGCCAAGCAGGGCGGCTAAACAAAAAAGCACGCCGCTAACCGGTACTGCACCTTCCACATGGCCCCATTCTGCCGTAACCAGTGCAACGCCTGCAAAACCCAGGGCAATGCCGATAAATTTTGCCCAGCTTAATTTCTCTTTTAGCCATAGTGCTGCTAACACAACGGTTAGAACGGGTTGTATACCCACAATCAGTGATGAGAGTCCGGCGCCTATACCCTGGTTTACTCCGGCAAATACACCGCCTAAGTAAATCGCTTGCAACAGCACTCCGGCAACGGCTGCATGTGCCAGCTGTTTCCAATCGGCTTTTAGTTTTTGAAGCGACGGGGTAGCCAGTGATGGGACCAGAAGCGCGATAACGATCAGCGCAACGGCTGCTAGTGCAAAACGTATTGACAGGAAGCTCGCCGGGTCGGCTGTATCCATGCCCATGCGAGCCATTATGAATCCGGTGCTCCATAGCAGGACGAAAAGCACTGGGATAAACGGGCGCATAAAATTTGGCATTATTAAAATTGTACCGTAAGCGCCATACCAGCTTGCTACGTGAATGCCGGAATCTTTAGCGGAACAGTAGCACTGGCACCTTGCAGGAAGAGAGCATTTGTGTGGTGGTAGAACCAATAATTAAATTTCTGATTCGTGAGTGTCCGTAAGCACCCATCACCAACATATCAAACCCATCTGCTTCCACTGTTTGAGAAATAACCGCCTCGGCCTGTCCGGCGATGGTTTTGGTTTCGCATTGTAAACCGGCATTTTGTAAAAGCTTGGCAGAATCTTCCAGCTGTTCGTTGCCAGACCATGAATCTGGGCCGGCATGCAATAACAAGCATTCCATGCCTTTAAAAATGGCATTTTCTGCAACATGTTGTACCGCTTTTTTTGCACTTATGCCGCCGTCGAATGCGATAAGAATTTTCTTGATGGGTGCAAACTCACGGGACGCGACTAACACGGGTTTTTTGGTTGAGCGCGCCACCCGTTCAAGGTTTGAACCGACGTGCTCCATATCGTATTTTGAAGCAACACCGCGCTTACCAATAACGATAAGGTCGAGTGACGATTCCATTTCGTTAATGGTTTCGATAAGTTCGCCGTTGCGAAGCGAGGTTGTTACCTGATTGGCACCAGCTTTTTCCGACCGATTTTGAGCATCTTCTAAGAGAGCACGGCCTTTTTTGATGGCGAAGCGTGCTCGTTGTCCATCGAGTTCGGCCAATTCTTCTAACAATGCTGTGCGTGCACCCAGGCCAATGCTGCCGCTTAAATCCGCCTCTTCAGTGCCACTTTCTCTTCTGCCAACAATATGCAGTAGCGTTAAAGACGCACCATGAGCGCTGGCAAACCAGGCCGCATGGTCGCAAACGCTTTCTGAATAGCGGGAGCTATCAACTAGAGCAACAATTTTTTCCATGATTAATGATCCAGCATGCGCTCAAGTGCGCCAGGCTTATCGTAGACGCCCAGTTTATCAACAATGGTTTCACTGGCTTTGTTCAAGCCGATAATGTCGACCTCAGCGCCTTCGCGTCTAAACTTCAACACTACCATGTCGAGTGCTGCAACACTCGAGATATCCCATATATGTGCTTGACTTACATCAATCACCACTTTATCGAGCGATTCCTTGAAGTCGAAGGAGGCATTGAAGTCCTCTACTGAGGCAAAGAATAGTTGCCCTTCGATATTGTAGGTACGCTCGGTACCGGCTGCATTCGCGGTGGAGGTCACCCTAAATAATTGCGCAATTTTATACGCGAAGAAAATGCCGGAGAACAGTACGCCAACCAAAACGCCAATGGCAAGATTGTGAGTTGCTACAACCACGATGACCGTTGCCAACATAACAACCGATGAGCTTCGGGGGTGTTCTTTAAGGTGACGAATCGAGGACCAACTAAAGGTTCCGATTGATACCATGATCATGATGGCCACCAACGCGGCCATGGGTATCTGCTTAACCCAGTCGCCAAGGAAAACGATCATGAGCAAGAGAAAAATACCCGCACAGAATGTGGATAGTCGTCCACGCCCACCAGACTTAACGTTAATAATGGATTGACCGATCATCGCGCAACCTGCCATGCCACCAATAAAACCAGTTGCAGTATTGGCAATACCCTGACCAATGCACTCACGATTCTTGTCACTGCGCGTATCGGTGAGTTCATCAACAATGGAAGCTGTCATTAATGATTCCAACAAACCGACAGCGGCAACAGCGGCCGAATAGGGCAGGATAATCTGCAGTGTTTCCAGTGTTAATGGAATATCCGGTAACAGGAAAATCGGCAAGGTCGAAGGCAGCTCACCCATATCGCCGACGGTGCGCAGGTCTAACCCCATGAGTATAGAGATGGCCGTTAGCACAACGATGCACACTAACGGACTGGGCACGGCGCTGGTTACTCTTGGCAGCAGATAGATAATGCCGAGCCCTGCTGCAATCATCACATAAGTCAGCGGTGGAACGTTTATGAGCTCCGGTAGCTGCGCCATGAAAATGAGTATCGCCAGCGCGTTAACAAAACCTGTCATCACCGAGCGCGACACAAAGCGCATGACAAATCCCAATTTGAACAGTCCTGCCAGAATTTGCAGGAGACCGGCAACAACCGTTGCGGCCAGTAAATATTGCAAGCCGTGTTCTTTAACCAGTGTGACCATTAACACAGCGGTGGCGGCCGTGGCCGCTGAGATCATGCCTGGCCGTCCGCCTGTGATGGCAACAATAACGGCTATGGAGAACGATGCATACAGACCGACTTTCGGGTCCACACCGGCGATAATCGAAAAGGCAATCGCTTCGGGAATAAGGGCCAGTGCGACAACCAGACCTGCCAGAACGTCAGCTCGTATGTTGCCGAGCCAATCGATGCGCAGTTGCGCCAGAGTGTCAGCTCGCATTAGTTTGCTCCGTTGAAGATTTGCCCGATAGCGATAGCAGGAACAAATGACGTCGAAAGCTTGGGCTTTTGACAAGCCGGTATAAGTGGATAGTCAAGGTACTCATCTTCATTGGTGATAGGCGAGATTGCTGTTAGGCGAGGAGTCGTGCAAGCGATGATGATAGAACTAGCTGTACGTCTACGTAACGGGGAATTATAGCCTCTAATGTTACGCCCAATGAAATTAATATCGGCAAAGACCTATTCCGCTTGAATGGCGGTTTGGGTGTGTTCGTGCGGTGTATCGAGTGTGATCGAACAGCGAGTGAGCCAGTACAGTGGATGTTATTCGCTTGAATGCGGGTTGCCAGCCACCGTGCGGTCGCTGGCTTTGTACAGGTAACCCGGTTAGTCATGTATACCGGTGGGCGCGCTGCCCACCGGTATAGTTTGCAGGTTTTCTTAGGCCAGGTGTTGTTTGAAGAACGTGACGGTACGTTCCCAAGCGAGGTCTGCGGCCTCTTCGTTGTACCGTTTTGTTGAATTATTGTGGAAACCATGGCCTGTTTCAGGGTACAAGTGGCGTACATAATCAACATTATTGGCTTTTAACGCGGCTTCAAAATCAGGCCACTGAGCATTGATGCGATCATCTTTTTCGGCCGCCTGAATCATTAAGGGTGATTGTATTGACGCAACGTTTTCTGCTGGCGGCGCACTGCCGTAGAATGGAACACCAGCGTGAATACCATCGCCCATTTTAGTGGCGAGGAAGTTGACGACACCACCGCCAAAACAAAAGCCGACTGAACCCAGTTTGCCGGTTGAAGACTCGTGCGCTTTTACGAATTCAGCACTGTTTGCCATATCGATCATGATTTTTGATCGGTCGAGTTCTTTTTGCAATGCACGGCCATCGTCATCATTGCCGGGATAGCCGCCAACAGGATGTAGTGCATCGGGTGCAAGTGCAAGAAAACCTTCAACTGCCAAGCGTCTTGCAACATCTTCGATGTATGGGTTCAAACCGCGATTCTCGTGCACAACGAGAACGGCTGGGTGCGGGCCATCTGTAGATGGTGTGGCCAAATACCCGCGCATTTCTCCGGAGTTGCCACCAGGTGAAGGATACGTGACATACGTTCCTTTCATGCGTTCGTCGGTGAAGGAGATGGTTTGTGCTTGTGCGTAGTTTGGAAAAAGCGCCTGGGCCATGGTCAGGCCTGATACGCCTGCGATAGTTATCGCACTGCAGCGCTTGAGAAAGTCGCGACGGCTTATAAAGCCATGGCAGTATTGGTCATACAGATCGTATACCTGCTGATCTATAACCAGATCTTCACTGTCGACTTCATGTGTGGTTTCTGTGTTTGCTACTTGAGACATCGGACCCTCCGTCGTTTTGCTTTGTAAGTGTCATACAGCCGTGAGCTGTGTTTGTGTTGACTGCGCCGCTCAATATGAAAAAAAGTATGGTACGAATCAACCGTTACGGCAGATTAGTTCTGCGGGAGCGATAGTAGCCAGGGCTGAATAAATTATCAGCATATTATTGAACTTTTTTGTCAGTACCATTTTGTCAGTACCCATTTTGTCAGTACAGCTTTGTTAGTACTACCTTGATGGTACTACCTTGATGGTACTACATTTCAAGCGTCGCAACCTTTCCACTAATATTACAGGTTCACGTCACGACGCGCCGTGATGGTGCATAGAAGCCAACGACAGGCGCAGTCGTTGAAAGTTCTGTCTAAGTGGGTGGTAAATCCAATTCATCTAGAGTCCAATGCCTTGAAAAAATTGCGTATAGCTAACCAATACGTATTATCGAACTTGCTCCGGTTCTGGTACCCGAAATCGTTGTGTCCTGCACCTGTCAACGGTAAAAACTGCTTCTCTGCAGTCAATGAATCATAAACGAGCCTTCCAAGGCGGTACGGAATAAGCGTGTCATTGGTGCCATGAACAATCAGCGTTTTTGACCTTATGGCAGGTGATTTTTCAATATTTCTGAAGGCGAGGGCAATGTAATTCTTGGGGTCGTAAATGAGCTTTTTCTTGAATGTACCCAGCGTATCAAATAAATCTTGCGCGCTGCTAAATGGTGAAACCAATATAACGCCTGCCAGCGCTTTGTTCTGAACCAAATCTATTGCAGCAGCTGATCCTAGCGAACGACCCATGACAACAATGTTCTTTCGGTTATAGTTGAGCGTGTTTGTCGCGTATTCAAGCGTGGCTTTTGCATCTTCATAAATGCCTTTCTCAGAGGCGCTGCCGGTGCTGTTTAAATAGCCTCGATAACTGACGCTCAGCACGCTGGTTCCAAGCGATTTTAATTTTTCCAGCGCTAGAATGCGTTGATGAACATTCCCGCCGTTGCCATGGAAGTACAAAGTTAAAATAGTCGACTTATCGTTGGGCAAATAAATCGCGTGTAAATTTTCTCCGTCTTCTGTGTTAATGCTCAGCGATTCTATGTTGCGTAAACTCAGCTCCCGATCACTTAGTTTGCCATGGTCGCTGGGCGCAAACACCAATTTCTTAACGTTAACGCTTGAACAACCAAACTGAAAAGTGGCAGCAATGACAATAAGCCATGTTGATCGTTTTGCGACACTGCGTAGAATAGGCTGCCGGTTAGATATCAGGGCCAGCAGCGTTTTAATTATGCTCATCTATAGTCGCTTTTTCGGCGCTATATATCGAGCGTATGTTCTTTTTCCCAACTTGAAAAATGACGCGTGAACGAATTCCATTCATCGTGCTTTAGTTTCAGAAAAGCGCTCGAAAACGCGTTACCCATGGCGGCTTGAAGTTCGGTGTCTTTCTCGTATTCCCGTAATGCATCAAGTAAATTCAATGGTAGTTTGGGTGCGTCGGAGATGGTGTGGCCTTCGGTATACATATCGATATCACGACGCGGGCCGGGGTCTGCTTTTGAGCGTATGCCGGATAAACCGGCTGCGATGATAACCGCTTGCAGCAAATAAGGATTTGTAGCGCCATCGGCCAGGCGTAGTTCGAAACGGCCAGGTGCGGGAACCCGAACCATATGCGTACGATTGTTGCCCGTCCAGGTAACCGAATTAGGCGCCCAGGTAGCACCAGATAAAGTACGGGGTGCGTTTATGCGCTTGTAGCTATTCACTGTTGGGTTGGTTACGGCGGCTAATGCGCTGGCGTGTTTCATAATACCGCCGAGAAAGTACTTTCCTTGTTCGGCCAGGCCTACTTCTCCTGTGTGACCTTCTCCATCGCCTGCGAACACATTGGTCTTCGCAGCGTCGCCTGCAGCATCCCAGACTGATATATGTGCATGGCAGCCGTTACCGGTTAAGCCTTCAATTGGTTTAGGCATAAAGGTGGCTCGAAACCCGTGTTTTTCTGCAACTGACTTGGTCATGAATTTGAAAAAACTGTGTTTATCTGCCGTTCGCAACGCATCATCGAATTCCCAGTTCATTTCAAACTGGCCGTTAGCGTCTTCATGATCGTTCTGGTACGGGCCCCAACCTAATTCAAGCATGTAGTCGCAGATTTCGCGCACAACATCATAACGTCGCATTACCGCCTGTTGGTCGTAACAGGGTTTGGCTGCCGTATCAAACGGATCTGAAATCTCATTGCCTTCGGGTGTTAACAGAAAGAACTCGGCTTCTATGCCGGTTTTAACGTGTAGCCCCTTACTTGCGGCTTGTTCGATTAGTTTGCGCAACACATTACGCGGTGCCTGTTCAACAGCTACACCTTCCATGACGCAATTGGCGGCAACCCACGCGACTTCTGGTTTCCATGGAAGTTGGATAACTGACGTTGCATCTGGCACGGCAAGCATATCCGGGTGTGCGGGTGTCATATCCAGATAGGTTGCGAACCCTGCAAAACCGGCGCCTTCCTCTTGCATATCGGCAATAGCTTGTGCCGGAACCAACTTGGCGCGTTGCCCACCGAATAAGTCGGTGAACGAAATCATAAAATACTTGATACCGTTTTCTTTTGCGAAGGTGGCCAGATCGATAGTCATGGTGTTAGCTTCCTGTAGTGTTGAGAATCGGCAATACGCAGTTGTGTTCTATTCGGTCATTAGAAACTGTCTTTGCCCGGGTACCAGTTTGTGCCTGCTAACGGTACTTGCGCCATAGCTGCCGCCTCCATGGTTAAAGCGCATAAGTCTTCTGGTTCCAGATTATGTAAATGATTTTTTCCACAAGCACGAGCAATAGTTTGCGCTTCCAGCGTAAGCACTTTTAAATAGTTTTTTAATCGCCGCCCGGCGTCGATGGGATCAAGGCGCTGCATAAGTTCAGGATCTTGTGTGGTAATACCCGCAGGGTCCTGACCTTCGTGCCAGTCGTCGTAGGCACCTGCACAGGTGCCAAGTTCGTTATATTCTGCTTCCCATTTCGGGTCGTTATCGCCAATGGCAATTAGCGCAGCGGTGCCAATGGCAACGGCATCTGCCCCCAGGGCCATGGCTTTTGCGACATCAGCACCCGACCGAATGCCACCGGAGATAATCAACTGTACCTCGCGGTGAACCCCCAGATCTTGTAATGCCTGAACCGCAGGTCGAATGCAGGCCAGGGTGGGTTGTCCGACGTGTTCAATAAACACATCCTGGGTTGCCGCGGTGCCGCCTTGCATACCATCGAGGACAACCACGTCGGCGCCGGATTTTATGGCAAGCGTGGTATCGAAATAAGGCCGTGCACCAGCGACCTTTACGTATATAGGTACTTGCCAATTGGTTATTTCGCGCAATTCAAGAATTTTAATTTCCAGATCATCCGGTCCTGTCCAATCCGGGTGACGGCAAGGCGAACGTTGGTCGATGCCTTTGGGCAGGTTGCGCATGTCGGCAACGCGATCTGATATTTTCTGGCCCAGCAGCATGCCGCCGCCACCGGGCTTTGCACCTTGGCCGACAACAATTTCAATGGCGTCGGCTTTGCGTAAATCGTCTGGGTTCATGCCGTATCGAGAGGGCAGGTATTGATACACAAGCTTGTCAGAATGGCCGCGCTCTTCTGGTGTCATCCCACCATCACCGGTAGTGGTTGATGTGCCTGCAGCGCTTGCACCTCTACCGAGTGCTTCTTTGGCATTGGCAGACAGTGCGCCAAAGCTCATGCCTGCAATGGTGATCGGAATATCAATGTTGATCGGGTTCTTCGCATAGCGAGTGCCAAGCGATACACTGGTTTCGCATTTCTCACGATAACCTTCCAATGGATAGCGTGACATCGATGCGCCGAGAAACAGTAAGTCGTCGAAGTTGGGTACTTTACGTTTTGCGCCACCACCGCGAATATCGTAAATGCCGGTTGCTGCCGCGCGTCGTATATCGCTATTCACGTCTTGTGTGAACGTGGCAGATTGTCTTGGCGTGGTGTGTGGAATACCTTGCGAGTCGAATGTTTTCATTTGGGTATCCTGTTAGTACGCCGACGCATTGTCTATATCAAAGTTATACAATTTACGCGCTGAGCCATAGCGTTTGAATTCCGATGCTTTAGCATTGCAACCACCACGTTTGAGTAATTCAGTTAATAAAGTGAGATGTTCAGAGCGCATTTCTTTTTCTACGCAATCTGCACCAAGTGACTTAACACTGCCGCGTACAAAAAAACGCGCTTCATAACAGCTGTCTCCCAATGCTTCACCGGCATCGCCGCACACAACGATATTGCCCGATTGGGCCATAAACGCAGACATGTGTCCGATGTTGCCGTGTACCACGATATCGATGCCTTTCATGGAAATGCCGCAGCGTGATGATGCGTTACCCTTGATAACCAGTAAGCCACCATGGGCTGTGGCACCAGCGTATTGACTGGCATCGCCTTCAACCAACACTGTGCCCGACATCATGTTCTCGGCGACACCAGGTCCTACTGAACCGTCGACTTTGATCGTCGCCAGTTGATTCATGCCAGCGCAGTAGTAACCGGTGGAGCCTTTCACGGTGACATCGATCTTGCCATTCAAACCAACTGCAATTGCGTGACTGCCTTTTGGGTTAATCACTTCCCATTGGCTGTGTTCTGATCGTTGGCTGTGTTCCTGAAGCGTTTGATTCAGTCCGCGCAGCCCGTCTTTTTCAACGTCGTAAATGTGCATATCAATGATTCCAGAAATAGACTGTGGCAGGTTCTGGTTCCCACACACGAGCCTCCTCTATATTAGGCAGATTAACCAAAGCACGGTATTCGCTACCAAAGGCCACATACTGATCTGTTTCAGCCATAACAGCCGGTTTACACGCAATAGGGTCGCGCAAAACACCAAAGCCATCTTTGGTTCCAACGACAAACGTATAAAAGCCATCCAGATCATCAATGGCGCTTTCCAATGCATCACCCAACGTTGCGCCTTTGCTCATTTTCCAGGTTAGATAGGCAGCGCCAACCTCGGTATCGTTCAGCGAACTTATATGCACGCCTTGTTGTTCAAGTTTTCTGCGCCAGGAGTTGTGATTTGATAACGAACCATTATGGACCAGGCATTGATCGTTGCCTGTTGAAAACGGGTGCGCGCCATCGGTGGTTACCGCTGATTCGGTTGCCATGCGAGTGTGGCCAATGCCATGCGTACCGGCCATGCTTTCAAGATTGAATCGTGCCGCAACGTCGCGCGGTAATCCGACTTCTTTGAAAATTTCGATCGTGTCGCCGACACTCATAATTTGTAGCTCGGGCCGTAGTGCTGTTAGCGCGCGGCGAGCCATATCGAGATTAACGCTCGGTACTTCGATTACGGCATGAGTGTCTTTTTGTTCTAACGATACGGTTGAATCGATGGCGTCTGAAAGCTCGCTCTGCAGATTGGCAAAGTCACTTTCAGGCGTGGCGGATTGAACGGTGAGTTTGCTGTTATCGTCGTTGTCCTTACCGTAGATGGCAATGCCGGCACTATCCGGGCCACGATCACTCATGGTGATGAGCATATCGGTGAGCATTGCGCCAAGATTCGATTCAAGCGTTTTGTCTTTTAGAAAAAGACCCACTATTCCACACATTAAGCAATACCTCTGGTTAGTGCCTCACTGCCACAATTATGCTTGGAAATTGGTTATGGCAGGCCGATGTATAAGGTACGTTTATTGGCCGGTCTTGACAAGTTTTCGCACTGTTGCCCGCTTGAACATCTGTTGGTATCGTCTGCGGAGTTGTCGTTCGCCTCATGCAGGTTGTTCTGATAGGCTTGGGGCTTTCATTCGTTATCGATACTCAGGCCGTATTTACCATGTCTACACCAGAAAACTCTGATAAATCCGCTGCGTCTGGCGATCAAATAGACTCTGGCATTGAATTGGACCAAAGTTCTTTTGATGCCAGTTTATTTGATGCCAGTTTAAAAGAACAGCAGCTCCGTTCAGATTCAGAGCAATGGGATACCTCTGCACCGGAAGATGCGCGCGCAGACGATATACCCATTATCGACCTTGATCCTTATTTCGCTACAGGCTCAGAACAGCAATTAAATGCGGTTGCCCGGCAATTAAGAACGGCTTGTGAGGAAACGGGTTTTTTCTCCATAGTCGGGCATCATGTGCCAACACAGGTTATCAAAGATACTTTTAATCAGGTGAGGTCGTTTCACGCAGCCGCTATCGATACCAAAAATGCCGTTTTAATGGACCGGCCTGACTGGCCAGTGGGCGGTATGGGTTATCTGCCGTTAAAAAATCGTAAGCTGCCAGCACGGCAAACTGGAAATGTGAACGAAGCATTCATTATCAAATGCGACGATAAGCTGGGTATGGATGATAACCAGTGGCCCGATGCGGTAGCGCTGCCAGGCTTTAGAGAGCAAGTGGTGGAGTATGCCAACAATCTGGAAGCTTTAGGTAAGCGTATGCTGCCAATTTACGCGCGCGCTTTGGAGGTATCGGAAGATTTTTTCTTTGATGCGTTTATAAAGCCGCTGTATCGATTAAGAATGACACACTATCCGGCTGTACCGCTGGATGAACAGAATGCCTATGGCATAGCGCCTCACGTAGATACTTCTTTTTGCACTATCCTTGCGCAGGACCAGCCCGGCTTGACAGTTTTTAGTGAAAGAAGAAAAGTCTGGGTTAACGCACCCGTTGTTGAAGATTCGTTTATTGTCAATACTGGTGAGTTGTTAAAGCACTGGACTAACGATCGCTTTTTAAGTACGCGACACTTTGCAAACAATAATACGAGTTCAACATCGCGCTACTCCATACCGTTTTTCTTTAATGCCAATCCACACTATGTTATGCGCTGTGTGCCCACGTGCTGTAGTGCAGAGAACCCGGAGAAGTATCCGCCAATCTCTTATGCGCAAAGCCAAGGTGTGGTTCAAGGCGAATAGAAAGGAATAGCATGTTCATATTTAAATTTGTTGAACCAAGCTCGGTGGACAAATGGCGATCTGTAGACGATCGTGTGATGGGTGGCGTATCCAGTAGTGAAATGGTTTGGTCTAATGAACACGCAAGCTTCACAGGTGTGGTATCGCCTGAAAATAATGGTGGTTTTTGTTCGATCAGAGCAGCGTTAGATGCCTCACTTAGCCCGCAAACCGATCATTTGTTTATTGAAAGCCGCGGGGATCAAAAGCGGTACTCCCTTTCGCTAAGAACGAATAAAGCATTTGATGGCATTAATTATCAAGCCAGTTTCAATTCAACCGAAAAATTCATCCGAATCGAAATTCCACTAGTTGAGTTTCAAGCGCAGTTCAGAGGTCGCGTGGTTGTCGATGCGCCGGAGCTTCGGGGTCAGGATATCGTGCAAATTGGTATCGTTATCTCTGATGCTCAGTACGGTGAATTTCAGTTAGACGTGAAGTCGATAGGCTCAATGCCCTAAGCTGCAAGTGCGTGGTTTTAAACCCGTTTGTTTAAAGAAATAGCATCAGCTGTATACCTACTTCTGATTATTTATTGGTGTCTGTCATGTTTTGCTTTTGCCGTCGACATTGATCGGAGCAGTACACAATGCTTGGCCACAAACCGCGTGATTCCCAGCGTTTGCGATTGTTGAACGGGCGATGACAAACCGGGCATATCTTGCTTTGCAATTCGGGCGAGGTGTTTTTAAGATTTTCCTTTGCGCGTTTGCTCATTTCACTTGCTTCCAGAACTGTGAAAAACTGTTGTAGCGTTTAGTTGGAGCGCGGTACAGCCAAGTGCGGTCTTCGGTTTGCGGGCTCCAATGATTAACCGCCGTGTACTCTTGTCGTGATACGTTTGCATTGGCAAGCTTTTCTTTCAGTTCTTCTACAGATCCTTTCACTACAATTGCATTGGGTATGGCTAATGCCCAATGAAGAATAAATGCCCAACGATTACGACTCATTGGCCACTGGTTGTGTAATTCTTCATCAATAAATAGCAAATGATGATCGGCAGTCGGTTGCCAATGGGGATCCAATTGCCAGACTGAGCGAAGTGCCACGGCTCCAGTCAAGTTATCCATTTCGGAGAGTTTTTGACCCGGTAACATCTGATCGAGCTTTGGCCGCAATGTGTCTTGTAAACTCTCTGGTAAGGGCAGGTTTGGTAGCTCGTTGTAGGGAACGTCCAGAAAGGTATTTCTTTGTACCGATTTACTGAATTTATTAATATTTTCCTGGTTGGCGTAGTAGCGCTTGTGACTAAACGTTCCAGCAATCCATTGCCAGCTTAGTGTATTGCTTGCCAGATCCCCGTCGAGTAAATGATAGTGCATCCATTTTGCCGCAGGAAGCCAATGGGTGTTACCGATATTGCAACACAAAGAGGCAATCCACATGCGAGCGTGGTTGTGTAATGTGCCGACGCTAATCAATTGATTCAGTGCGTCATCAATAACCCGAATACCGGTGTTGGCCTCACAAACAGATTGGGGTAATGCCTGACCATGCGATTGGCCTGGATTTTTCAGATCAGAAAAAATCCCGATGCCGTGTTGTTGCCATACGCGATGAAAATATTCGCGCCAGGCCAATTCGAAAAGTAGTTTTTCGCAATTCTCGGCGCTGTTGTTTACTAGAACAGCATCAGCGACGCTTTTTGTAGTAATGATGCCATGCGTGATAAACGGGCTTAACCATGTGACGTCACCGTCGAGATAGTTTCTTGTTCTGGCATAGTCAACGGGGTTGATTTGTCGCAGCCTTTCGTTCAATTCTTCGTAGCTGCAATGAAAAAATGAGGTAGTCTTTAATTTGTTCATTCGGATTCTGAATTCAAGTATGCAAAGCGCGGCATTGGTATTTCCACATCAATTATTTGAAGACCACCCTGTTCTACGTAAAAATCCAGAAAAGGTTTTGTTGGTACATCATTCTTTATTCTACGGCGATGCTAAGCATCCTATCCGTTTTCATGAAAAGAAGATTGCCTATCACGATAGCACCATGATGGCCTATGCGAACCAATTGGAGCGTTCGGGCACACCGGTAGAGGTGATTGGCTATGATAGTTCCAAGTGTCAGATTGGCGCGATTTGCAAGCAATTGGCGAAGGAGGGCATAACACAGATCGTTTGCGCTGAACCGTGTGATTTTCTATTGGAAAAGCGTCTGCGGCTGGCCGTCGATAAGCATAAATTGGAGTTGGAAATTCTGCCATCACCGGCTTTTATCAACAGCCGTGAAGAGAATAATGCCTGGCGGGCTGGAAAAAAGCGTTGGCACATGGCGGACTTTTACAAGTTTCAACGCGTTCGACTGGATATTCTTATGGATGGTGCGGAGCCTGCGGGCGGAAAATGGAGCTTTGATGATGCCAATCGAAAAAAGTTACCGGTGCGCCAAGTGCCATTGCTGCCAAAGCTTAGCTCTACCGATTACCCGACCACCCATGCTGATGCCAAACGTTGGCTGGATGAATTTCTGCAACACCGTTTCGAATTGTTCGGTACTTACGAGGATGCTATAGAACAGGGCGAAAACTGGATCTATCACAGTATCTTAACACCGATGTTGAATATTGGATTGCTGACGCCTGAATACGTAGTAAGACAAGCTATTGCCTATGCACAAAAACACGATACGCCGATTAATAGTGTGGAAGGTTTTATCCGCCAGATAATTGGTTGGCGTGAGTTTATGCGGGCAACGTATGAAGATCTTGGCGTGCAAATGCGTAATGGTAATCATTGGCAGCATAATCGATCAATGCCGAAGGCCTTTTACGATGCCAATACCGGTATCGACCCAGTAGATGATTGCATTAAACGCGTGAATGAACATGCCTACTGTCATCATATTGAAAGACTGATGGTGCTGGGAGGGTTTATGTTTTTATGTGAAATCAAGCCCGATGATATTTATACGTGGTTTATGGAGCTATTTATCGATAGCTACGATTGGGTGATGGTGCCGAATGTGTATGCCATGAGTCAGCATGCCGATGGTGGGTTAATAACCACCAAGCCGTATTTTTCCGGTTCAAATTACGTGATTAAAATGAGCCACTACAAAAAGGGTGAATGGAGCATTGTGTGGGATGCGCTTTTTTGGCGTTGGATATTCAAGAATAAGGAGGCGTTGGCAGGTAACCACCGCTGGTCGATGATGTGCAAAAACGCAGAACGAATGGATGATGCCAAGCGTGAGAAACACATAGAGGTCGCGGAGGCGTATTTGGCTGGTTTATGAGCCCATGGCTTAAGTGCCGTAAAATTGCGTATGGGCCCTTGGAAATGGAAAACCTAACCTATCGTGAAATAGTATTTAACAAACTTACTGTTACATCGGTTGAAGTAATCACAAGTCAGGCCGCTGATTGCTCAGTAATCGCAGTGGAACCAGATGTTCTCTGTTAAACCAGATTAAGTGGAGCTCCCTGTACGTTCCCTGAATTTGAATCTCCAAGGCCTGACAAAATGATGAAAACGTTCAACATTTCTACGATGCAAACGGCTATGTTGCTCTTTTTGAGCGCGAGCGCGTTGTCACTTTCTGGTTGCGCTGCCCTTGAAAACGTTAGAGGTTCACGTTCTGTTGATTCTAATTCTACGCAATGGCAGGAAGAAAAGCGGCGTTATGCTATAAAGAATCATGTTTACGGTGGTATCGGTCTTGGTAATAGCTGGATGGAGCCGGATACTAGTGAGGTACCCGGAACGGACGTAAACGATCGAGTCGAAGCCGCTGGTCAGATTACACTTGGTGTGGATGTAACTCGTCACCTTTCTCTCGAAGCGCATTCAGCAGATCTCGGTAGCGCTGGGCTCTCGCCAAACGGTAGGGTTAATTATCATACCTATGGCGGTAGCGCTCTGTTGTACGCTGGTAAAAACCGCGGCAATTTCAAGCGACAGGGTCTAAGCGGATACGGTCGCTTGGGATTTGGTGTACTGGATAACTCCTCAGTTGGTGATGTAAATTATATTCAGGACAACGGCACGCACATGTTGTTTGGCGCTGGTCTTGAATACATGACCCGAGTAGGGCTTGGTTTGCGTGCGGAGCTTATTTCTTTTGAAGAGGATGCCCGTTACGCGCAGTTAGGTCTGGTTTACCGAATGGGTAAGCGTCAGTCCGAAAAACCGGTTGAAATTGTTGAAGCGCCTACGCCTGTGCCAGAACCTGCACCAATTCCAACGCCAATCCCCGTTCCTGCTGTCGTTGTTGCAGAGCCTGTGCAGCCGGTTGATACTTGTGATGAATTTAACGGTACATTGGAAGGCGTGAACTTTCACACCAATTCGGCTCAGCTAACGGATGAAGCTCAGGGTATTCTGGATAATGTAGCATCACGATTGCTAGAGTGTTCGTCAGTACCGGTACGAATCTCTGCTCACACAGACAGTGTGGGTGATGATAACTACAACCAGTCTTTATCTGAACGGCGTGCCGATTCAGTTGCGAGCTATCTTGGTAATCGAGGCATTGATGGACAACGGCTTCGTACTGAGGCTTTCGGTGAAACCATGCCAATAGAGACAAACGCTACGCGCGAAGGTAGAAGACAGAATAGACGGGTAGAGCTTATAACGGTTAGATAAGCTAATCAGCGAATACTAAAAAAGCCCCGAAAGGGGCTTTTTATTGTCTGAAATAATCAGCGGCGATGGTATAACGCCAGATGGTTGTTGTCTAAAATTGAAAGCCCAGATTTAGTGTGATCCCTGTTTCCATAGGTTCATTTTCAGTGAAGCTCAGAACCGTGCCCATACCTAAGTTAAATCCACGCTTATCAATGCCTTTGAAAAAATAGTGATAGGTGGGCATTAAATTTAACTCCCATTTATCATCGTTTTGGCCATTGATATCTTCAAACATTAAATTCCGGTTGATACCGAGGCTCAATCCAATGGCCTGTTTGTTACTTTTGAACGCATTGCTGCTGACATAGCCGATACCAATGCCGCAATTGGAGCGCTTGTTGTCTATGTTCTCCACCACGTCGCCGTTGCTGGATTCTTCGTTTGTGTATGAATAACCCATGCAGCCTATTGAACCAAAAGAGAATGTGCGTTGCGTTTTTTTTCCAACATTAATGCCAAACCCATTGTATAGCGAACCAATACCAATGCCGAATGTCGTATCTGCACTTGCTGTTGTGCTAAGCAGCAATGTAAAGCTTAAGAGTAAGTAGACGGTGATCTTTCTCATAATGCGTATCCTGCGCTTATTCAAAAAATAATGCTTTGATTTAAAAATGGGTTGTCGATAAATCTAGCACTCAATTGGTTGTTATGTGTAGCCTAGATTCTTGTTTTTTTAAAAAAGTACCACTACAACTCAGTCTGGTTAAGGCGCTGTAGTACTAAAGTATAGTTCAGCCCTCATTGCTGATTTGCTTAATCAGCGCTTTTACATCCTCTGCGACTATCTTGCCCATTGCGTTTCTAGGCAAGGTTTCAACGAATACCACCCGCTTCGGGTGCTTGTATCTGGCAAGCTGTCCATGCAGGGGGGTTAGCACCTCTTCTGCGCTCATGGGGCTTTTGCTGACCACGACTGCCACGGGAATCTCTCCCCATTTATCATGGGGGATGCCGACAACGCTTACTTCAGTAATATTGGCAAGCTGACTGAGCACGCGTTCTATTTCGGTAGGGTAAATGTTCTCGCCGCCAGAAATAATCACGTGCTTAATACGATCGGTGAACCAGTAGAACCCGTTTTCATCTTTTTTTGCAACATCGCCAGTTCGAAACCAGCCACCGCGCAATGCAGTTTGGGTTAACGGTTCGTCGCGCCAGTATTCACGTAAAACATTATCGCCTTTAACCCAGATTTCACCCGGTTCTCCTAAGGCTACATCTTCGTTGTTGCTAACCAGGCGTATGTCGCAAGCGCATCCCTTGCGTCCAATGCTACCGACGCTGTCAAAAGCATCATCGATTGTCTGGTAGATCGCGAACGGCCCGGTTTCTGTAGCGCCGTAAATTTGAATCATGGGAACCTGTCTGTCGTGCACTTGTTTTATCAGGCTAACGGGAACATCAGTTGAGCCAATGCTGAGCGCTTTCAATGTCTGCAGATTGGCAGATGGCCACAATGATGAATTCATGATGGCCTGCAAAACGGTTGGCACCGTGATGGCCAGGCTGGCTTGTTGAAGGGCATTGCAGGCTTGGTCTGGGTTGAATTTCTCGTGCAGTATGACGGTTGCGCCAATGGAAAATGCCGGTGTGGGCAGGATGTTTAATCCGCCAACGTGAAACAGTGGCAGCACAACTAAGGCTTTGTCTTCTGGCGTCATTTGGAACGCGTGTACAGACATTCTTGCATTAGCGATCAAGGCTTTTTGGGTTAGTACTGCACCTTTTGGTTGTCCTGTGGAACCCGATGTGTAAACAATCAGCAGGGCATCATCAATGGAGGGTTGTGTTGCATGCTCTTCGGTTATAGTTTTGTCGCTGTTTTTTGTTGATGTTGAACGCTTTGCTATTGAAGTTGCATTAGCCCATGTTGCATTTTCTGTTGCATCATTGCCGAACGCTGAACAAATAACGCAGGTTTGGTCGGATGATAAGGCCGACGCCTGATGCTTAAAGTGTTGGTCGTGAAACAATAAAGACGGTGCGCAGTTGTCAACAATAGCGGCAATTTCATTCTCCGCAAGACGCCAGTTGAGTGGAACAAAGATCGCACCCAGACGCGCACACGCGAATAGCAGGATAAACACCTCTGGATGATTCAAGCCATACCAGGCAACCCGATCTCCATGATGAATGCCGGCGGTTTGAAGTGCCGCTGTTCGCTCGCGAATGCGTGCGGCGAACTCGGCATAGGTAAGGTTTTGTTGTTGAAACGCAATAGCCACCTGTTCGGGGGTGCTAGTGGCTGCGTCGGTTATCCATTGATCGATTGTCATGGATGTTAGTGAGTTGCTTTTCTATTCATGATCGTCGGATTCACCTGCGTTATACAGTGCGCCTTTGCCAATTTTATCCAGACAAAGCTCGGCTGTCCAAGGCAGCATTAGCGAGCCGCAGCGACTGTCGCGATACAGACGTTCCAACGGCAGTGAACGTAGCATGGATTGGCCGCCGCAAGTACGAATGGCTAATTGCGCGAGTTCGTTTGCATTTTCCATAACAGTATGCTGTGCGCTCCATGCCCGCATGATGCTATCTTGCGACGGGTCGGGTTTTGCTTCAGATATAGCTTGGAACCACAGCGACTTGGTTTGCTCGAGCATAATGCGCATTTGCGCTACCGCCAGCTGCTTTGTTGGAAACATGCGACGCTTCACCGGCGGTGTTCCGGGTACTTCACCACGCAAGTACGCCACAGTAAAATCGTAACAGGCTTGCGCGATACCCATATAAGTTGGCGTTAAAGTCATAAACATATGAGGCCATCGCATCGCCGCGCTTGGGTAGATGCCTTGTGGCATCAACTGCGCCTCATCGGGTACAAATACATTATCGAAAATCAGTGTTCTTGAAACGGTACCGCGCATGCCCAACGGGTCCCATTCTCCTTCAACACGAACGCCGTCTGCATCTGCCGGTACGGCAAGGTACATGGTGTTTCTTCGTGAATGTTTGTCGTCTGGTGTTTGTAGTGCTGTGCAAAGCGCACCATAAAAATTAGCGTGGCCCGATAACGATGCGAATATTTTCTTGCCCGTCACTTTCCAACCACCATCTACTTTTAAAGCCGTTGTGCCAAAGGCTTTAAATCCGGCGGCAGCAGCACCTCCTTCAGAAAACGGTTGAGAATAAATTTTCCCTTCGTCGAGTATGCGCTTGTAGTGCAGTCGCCGCATGGTTTCGTGTTGTGCCCGAATGTCAGGAGCGAGTTCGAGTTCGTCCAGTAACGAGCCTGTCCATAGGCAGGACGATACGTGCATGTTAAACGTCAGGGCGGTTGCACCACACGAGCGACCGATTTCGGCTGCGGCAATCATGTAGGTTTTTAAGTCTGCCCCCAGTCCGCCTTCCGATTCAGGAATACAGATGCCAAGTAGCCCTGCATTGGCCAGATCTTGATAGTTTTCAGTCGGAAAGCTTGCCTCTTTGTCGTACTTCGCCGCGCGAGGTGCAAACTTACTGGCGGCTAACTCACGGGATTGTTCAGCAAGCGCTGCTTGCTTTTGCGTAAGGTTCCAGTCACTCGGGTTGAAGATGGGTTGCAGTTTCATAGTGGTTGTTGCTTTAAAAAATGACGGAGTAGATCGTTAACACGATCCGGCGCTTCCTGATTAACCATATGCCCGGCACCCTCAACCACATGAAACTGTGAGTGGTGCAATACATCGCTCATTTTCTGCATGGTTCGAACGGGAGCATTTTGGTCATCGCTACCAGCGATAACGCAACATGCCTGCTGTATTGATGCGAGCGCGTCCCGTCTGTTGAAGCTCACCAAACAGGTTAAGATGCCGCGCCAGGTTTCTTCGCTGACATTGGCCAGTATGGTTTTAATTTCGTGGATGGTTTGCTTGGTGGCAATAGGTCCTACCAGATGCGGGGCTGATAAGGCGGCAACCTCAGCCATACTTTTTCCAGCCTCTAAGGGCGCAAGGCGGGCTTTTATAAAAGCATCCTTGAAAGATTCATCTCGCCCACCAAAACTTGGTGTGGTTGCAATAAGCGATAGGCTGGCTATTTGCTGTGGGTAACGAACGGCGTGTTCTATAGCAAGCATACCGCCGATAGATTGCCCAACCAAATGCACTGTGTTATAGCCGCGTGATGTGGCAGCTGCATCTTTTGATTTGGCATGATCAACGACTTCATTATCGACATACCGGGTGTTTGATAGAACGGTTTCAATGAAATCGTGCAAGGCATCCGATAGTGATGAAAAACTCGGCGGCCATGTTGTCACTTTACTCGATGCATAGCCAGGCATGTTCCAGGCATAACAATGAAAATCCGATAAACCCGAAAGCTGATGTTCAAAACTCTCCGCGCTACCACCGATACCGTGCAGAAAAACCACCGGTTCGCCGGCTTTGCCGTTTTCTTTGTACGTTATGCCATGGGAGTTCATACCGGCTTGCCCTGACGCACTACCGGAGTTCCGTCAAGTTCAATATCGCATTGCATCATCGGTAAATCGAAATGCCCTTGCGTGAAACGACCGGCGAATTCGTTTGCACCCGTTGAATATAAAAAATTGCCGGCCACGGCCCTTAACTCAGTGCAATTCGTGTCTTGCTTGTCGTACATGGTTAAGGCTTCGTAGCGGGCTGATTTATTGAAACCCCAGCCAACGTGGCTTGTAGCATACGCTTCAGGTTCATTAAATGATGCAAAATAGTCGCGCATAAGCGCGGCGTCGGTTCCATCACCGTTAACGGCTTTTACATAATCGTTTTCTATAACCAGTTCAACGCGACTCTCGAAATAGCGCTTGAAGGTTAAGTTCATGTCACCGGCTTGATACATGAGTCGACCGTTGACGCTGCCGGCTTTCGGGAAACTAACGACAATACCGCCTGGCCAGTGCGCCAGTGTGCCGGGGCGATCCGTCCATCCCCACACACCAACAGTGGCTGCGCCTTGCATGTTGACCGTTAATGCAGTGCCGGCATCTGACTTTATATGCATCTGCTTAGACGAGCGGCAATGTGCAACGGCTTGTTTGGCCTGATCTTTCAATTCCAATGTGGGCACCAGGCGCGCAAGAGCATCTGGATGTTCATTGGATATGTTCATGATGCGTGCGCCTGCTTTTAATATGCTGGCAGTTTGCGTGGCGTGCATGAGTCCTTCCAGTGTAACGTCGATAACCACATCACAGCTGCATAAAGCGGCTACTGCCTTATCCTGATTGTTCAATGATACACAGGCGCCGGATGAGCGAATAATCGGACCCGAAGCGGCTTGTGGTGTTGGTACACTGATATGAAAATAATTCAGCCCGAGCTGGCCAAGCGCAAGTTCGCAAAGCTGGATGTTCAGTTGCCGTGATTGGCTCTCACTCAGAATAACCACTGTTTCGTTCTTGCGAATTTTGCACAAGTCGAACACGGTTGCGAAAGCGCTAATCCACTGGCTTTGAATATGATTGCTTAACATACTTGTTCTCAACTTAGCGTGGTTGGTGCCGTTGTTTAAGCGAGTAACGCTTGTGCTGGTTATATTAGGCGAAAACGACAGAATAGCCGAACAGGTGAGTAAGTGGCTTGCGTTATTGTTGGCAGAGTTCTCATTTGTTTTAGTCCTGCCTCATCCGCCCAGCACGAAATCCTGATTGGCCTGCATGTTTTGCTCCTCAAACCAATTGGTTAAAGCCTTGCGTGCAAGCGTGCCACTAATGGCACTCACGACCAGCGCATCTGCTTTTGCGCTTGCCAGTGTCTTGTAGTTAATCACGGGTAAATGACGTTTTTGTTTTTTCTGCTTTACGTTGTCTAATTCAACGAAACCCAGAACGGGGACGTGGCGTTCAGCCAGAGCATCATGCCAGTAACGCGCATTTCGACCGGTACCGCAAATCCAGACGCTGCGACCATGATCTAAATTCAAACCGGATTCGGGCCGAGTCAGTGCCCAGGCCTTCGCGCGAATAAAGGCTTGTCGGTCATAACGCGTATCGGTGCGGGTCAGGCGTTGTGGGTGCTCACGCCAATTCAGTAGCACAGCATCGGGTTTTGCCATGGGTATGTTTGCCAGCCAGGTACGCAATATTAAATCGTAATCCTCTGGCCAATCGTTGTCACGATAACCCTGCATGCGCGCCCAGTAATCTCTGTGGGCAAACAAACTGGGGTGAGGCATGGGCGATTCGATTAAACACGCTTGCTGAATGTGCTCAGGTGTTGTCAGTGAATTCAACCACCGCTCGTATTGTTTGTTGCCGTTGCCAACGGGTTCTGCATCGCTAAAGATGCAAACTCGGCTGGCGATAAGTCCAACATTGGGGTGTTTGTGGGCAAAGGCGAGCTGTGTGTCGAGTCGATTCACGTTACACACATCGTCGCTGTCCATGCGCGCTATATAGTCACCGTTACACAGGGGTAATCCGGTATTAAGCGCGCCCACAATACCGGCTGCATTGCGCGGCACAACGCGAATGCGACCATCATCGGGCAGTTGCTTGGCCAGCATCGGTGAATCTTCTTTACCGATAATCAGCAATTCGAGCTCGCTGTGGGATTGAGCCAGCACACTGCGCACCGCAATCTGAGTGAACGGGGTGAATGCATGAACCGGCATCAAAACCGAAATGAGGGGCTTGGGCATGTGAGCGCGTCAGCTTTCGCGTAAAGCCGCTATAGTAACTGTTACCGATAATGCCAAACAGGTTCGCCATGGGTACCAGCCAAGCTCAGTTATTTATTGTTTCTGCACCATCGGGAGCAGGTAAGACAAGCTTAGTCCAGCGCGTGATCGCAGATCTGGACAACGTCGGTGTCTCCATTTCGCACACCACTCGTGGCATGCGTCCGGGCGAAACCGACGGTAAGGACTATTTTTTTACCGATCGCGCCGCGTTTGAGCAGATGGTGGAAGCCGATCAATTCCTTGAATACGCGGAAGTTTTTGGAAACTATTACGGCACCAGCCTGGGGGCAGTCCAGCAGAACCTCTCCGATGGCAGCGATGTCATTCTAGAAATTGACTGGCAGGGGGCTGCTCAGGTAAGACAAAAACTCGATGATGTTGTATCGGTTTTTATACTACCGCCCTCCAGAGCAACACTTATAGAGCGATTGAAAGGTCGTGGTCAGGACAGCGACGAGGTGATTGAGCGGCGAACTAACGAAGCGGTTGCTGAAATGCAGCAATATCATCGAGCTGACTATCTGATAATAAACGATAATTTTGATCAGGCACTAATGGAGCTCAAGGCGGTTATTTTGTCTTATCGAGTGACTAAATCGCGCCAGGCATTGCGGCATGCAGGCCTGATAACCAGTCTTACGCGCTGAGGGCATCACATTTGTTCCACTGTCACGACGCATTTGCCGCAAAGTAACGCAATTTGACAGGTATTGGTCTGGTGTTTGCGAGTCTATGCCACTAAACTAAAGTTAACCATAATTACACCGCAGGTAGCCCTCCATGGCACGCGTTACTGTTGAAGATAGTCTAGAGCACGTGAACAACCGATTCGACCTTGTACTCATTGCGTCCAAGCGAGCTCGCAACATTTCCATGGGTGCAGAACCCATGTTGCCGGCAGACAACGACAAGCCTACTGTTATCGCGTTGCGTGAAATAGCCGATGGGTTAATTGGTGAAGATATCCTCAAAGAAGCGCCCACGCCACCGCCTGCACCGATTGAACCCGCCATTTATGACAAAGATCTGCGAACCGATTTCTAATGCTCTCAAGCCCTTTCAGGGCATAGTGCCAGTTCCCGGTTCTGCACGCAGCCCAGTCAGCGGCCTTGTGGGCAGGCCTGTCAACTGCGTGCAGATGGGTTCGCAAGCTCGGCAAACGCGTGTCTGGCTTTAGTACTCATGGCCTCATCTTTACCTTCTAATTCAACTCCCAGCGCGACCGTCGCCGATGTCGTAGACAAAGCGCAGATCACAGAAGTCGCGCTGAAAAAACTGCTCGACAGAATGGAACCGATTTTTTCGGCTGAAGAAATACAGCAGGTAGAGAAGGCCTACACGGTTGCCTTCGACGCCCACGCAAACCAAACACGCAGTTCGGGCGAACCCTACATAACTCATCCGATAAGCGTTGCCCATATTGTTCTTGATATGCAGCTTGACTACCAAAGCGTTATGGCGGCGTTGCTGCACGATGTGCTGGAAGATACCAGCACCACAAGGAACGATCTTGTGGAAACGTTTGGCGATGAAATCACAGCGATTGTCGACGGCCTGAGTAAACTGAATTATCTTGAATTCAAATCCAAAGAAGAAGCGCAGGCAGAGAGTTTCCGGAAAATGCTGCTGGCGATGGTATCCGACATACGCGTTATCCTTATCAAGCTTGCTGATCGGTTACACAACATGCGAACCATTGGTGTTTTGTCCCGTGCAAGGCAACAGCGCATAGGGCGTGAAACTCTCGACGTGTACGCACCTATTGCCGGCCGTTTAGGCATGTTCAAAATTAAAAACGAGCTGGAAGATATTGGTTTTGAATGTTGTTATCCGGGGCGAAGTCGAGTGCTCGGTGCCAAGGTACGTCAGTCGCACCGTAATCGTAATCATGTTGTCAGTAAAATTGAAAATCATATACTCACAAACTTACGCGCCAAGGGTATAAGTGCAAGCGTTACCGGTAGAGAGAAGCACCTGTTTGGTTTATACCGGAAAATGCAGCGAAAGCAGCTCTCCTTTCAGGAAGTGTTCGACATGTTTGCGTTGCGCGTTGTCGTCGAAGACATTGATGATTGCTATCGCGTACTTGGCATCGTGCATCAACTTTACACACCTATTTTTTCGCGGTTTAAAGACTATATCGCCAAACCCAAAGAAAACGGTTATCAGTCGTTGCACACGGTGCTGAAATACCCCGATGGTATTCCGGTAGAGGTGCAGATACGCACGCGTGAAATGGACGAGTTTGCTGAAGCCGGCATCGCTGCCCACTGGGCCTATAAAGAAGGCAAAGAAAACGATGCGTATGAGCATCATGCTCAATTCTGGTTGAACACGCTCATCGATATGCAGAGTAATACCGCTGATACGCTGGAGTTTGTTGAGAGCGTGAAAGGCGAACTCCTGCCAAGCGATATTTACGTGTTTACACCCAAAGGCAAAATTATCGAATTGCCGGCCAAGGCCACCCCCGTTGATTTTGCCTACGCTGTGCATTCACAGATTGGTAACTCCTGCGTTTCTGCAAAAGTAGATCGCAATCAGTCCTCGTTAAGCGTGCCATTGGAGTCTGGCCAGACAGTTGAAATTATTACCGGTCTGAACACCACGCCCAGTCCAATGTGGTTGAATTTCGTTGTCACATCGAAGGCGCGCACTGCAATACGACACTACTTGCGGCAAATGGATAAATCCAAAGCGGTGGAATTTGGCGAGCGTCTGGTCAAGCGTGCATTGGGTCGGTACGACGAAACACCGCTTAGCATCACAGAGAAAGCCATGCCATCGTTGCTGGCTGAATTCGGTTTCAAAACCCAAGAAGAGCTATACCTCGATGTTGGTCTTGGGCACCACCTGCCAAGCCATATTGCTGAACGGCTAGTGTCAAAGAAGAACGGTGACAATGCCGGTCAGCCGCAAATGCCGGTGCGTGACACACAACCTTTGATAATAGAAGGTCGTGAGGGTTCGGTGCTCAGCTTGTCCAAGTGCTGTTGCCCCATTCCCGGTGATAGTGTTCACGGTTTGATTACTGCCGGTAAAGGTATTGCTGTACATAGGGCAGGGTGCAGAAACGTGTCCCGTTATCGTCGTCGGCCTAAAGAATGGGTGGCGGTTGACTGGGGGCCAGATATTGCAGATGCGTTCGAAGCTGAAATAATTGTGCATCTGGTTAATCAGCCAGGCGCATTGGCCAGAATCACATCAACCATGTCGCTGATGAACGTCAATATAGAAAATATGGATTTCAACAACCGTGGCGAAGGCAATATCCAAATCCGGTTTGTGTTATCAGTGGTTGATCGTAAACATCTGGCGCGCATTATTCGCCGCCTGCGTAATCTCACCGTAGTTCGGGGCGTTAACCGCAATCGTTAATTAGTCTGTGCTGGTTGTTGGTTGGGTATACTGTAACTATTCGTATATCAACTCAACGGGCGAATCTCCATGGCCAGACAAATCGTATCAACCAAAGACGCACCGGGCGCTATAGGTGCTTATTCTCAGGCCGTAAAGTGTGGGCCCACCGTTTATCTATCAGGACAAATACCACTCGATCCGGTCACTATGGAAGTGGTCAGCGACGATCCACGAGATCAGGTTGTGCAGGTTTTTAAAAACCTGAAAGCCGTTTGTGAGGCAGCCGGTGGTGGCTTTGAAGATGTCGTTAAGTTAAATGTCTTTCTGCCCGATCTTGCGCATTTCCCCATTGTTAATGAAGTAATGGCTGAGCACTTCGACGAACCATATCCTGCGCGTGCAGCGATAGGTGTTGCTGCATTGCCCAAGGGCGTGGCCGTTGAAGTTGAAGGCATTATGCACATTGATAAATAGAGTTTTGTGTCATCGTCGTTTGTTGTTAAAGGCATTGGATAACCAATGACACGCAAACGACTGTATAACACCTGCGTTTAATACATAAATAAACATGGTAAGCACAACCGAGCGGCCAGCACTGGATACGGTGCCTTTAACCAAGCTTAAAGGTGTTGGTGCGTCGGTTGCTGAAAAACTTGCGCCGTTGGGAATGCACAACGTGCAAGATGTGCTTTTCCACTTACCGTTCCGTTATCAGGATAGAACTCAGCTGGCTCAAATCGGTACGCTTAGGCCGGGCAGCGAAGCGGTAATTGCCGCGGAAGTGGTTATTGCCGATGTGGTGTTTAGAAAAAGACGATCATTGTTGGTGCGAGTGAACGATGGTACTGGTTCACTCATGCTGCGCTTTTTTCATTTTAGTCAGCAGCAAGTCAAACAGTTTGAGCCTGGTAAGCGTTTGCAATGTTTTGGTGAAGTCAGGCGAGGCCCGGCAATGCTTGAAATGGTGCATCCGGAATACCGGTTGCAATCTCAGGGCGCCGCACTAGAGGAAACACTAACGCCGTTTTATCCAACCACTGAAGGCGTGCAACAACCCACGCTGCGCAAACTCAGCGATCAAGCCCTGAGCATGCTTGAACAGCATGAACTGGTGGATTGGATTCCGGGTGAGCTGCTGCGCGAGTCGAATTTGCCGGATTTGGTCAGTGCGTTGAAAATGGTACACAGACCCACCCCCGGGGCCGACGTAGAGGCATTGATGTCTGGTCTGCACCCGGCCCATCGGCGTCTTGCTTTAGAAGAACTTATTGCCCACCGGCTTGGTTTGCGATTATTGCGTGTGCAGGCTCAACGCAACACAGCTCCGGTTATACCGGTCAATTCAGCGCTGGCAGAGCAACTTCAGGCAAGCTTAAGTTTTACATTAACCGATGCTCAACAACGGGTGTTGGATGAAGTGCTGGCCAATATGGCAACCGGCGAGCCCATGTTGCGTCTGGTACAGGGTGATGTTGGCGCGGGTAAAACCATTGTTGCGGCTTTGGCTGCTGCGAATGCGGTGTCTGCCGGTTATCAGGTTGCTCTGATGGCACCAACGGAAATATTAGCAGAACAACACCTGCTGAATTTTAGTGACTGGTTTGAATCGCTCGGCATTTCAGTGGGTTGGTTGTCGGGCAAGTTGCGTGTCGCGCAAAGACGCAGTGCCATCGAATCGGTTGCCATGGGGCAGCAACGCATTGTTGTTGGAACGCATGCGCTGTTTCAAAACGATGTCGTATTTGAAAATCTTGGTTTAGCCATCATCGATGAACAGCACCGATTCGGTGTGCATCAGCGAATGGCGCTGCGTAATAAAGGTGCGAGCGAAACCAGCCTGCCACACCAATTGATCATGACCGCCACGCCGATTCCGCGCACGCTTGCCATGACAGCCTATGCCGATCTTGATTGCTCCATCATTGACGAATTGCCACCGGGACGAAAACCTGTAAAGACCGTTGCAGTGGAATCTGCGCGGCGCGGTGAGGTGGTGTCAGGCGTGGCGAAGGCGATTGCGGAGGGGCGGCAAGTGTACTGGGTCTGCACATTAATAGAGGAATCGGAAAGTTTGCAGGCCGAAGCCGCCGAAGATGCCATTGCCATGCTTCAGGAGCTGTTGCCCGAGAGCCGCATAGGACTGGTTCATGGCAGGCTCAAATCGCGCGACAAAGACGCCATCATGCAGCAGTTCAAAGCGCAAGAGCTGGATTTGCTGGTTGCCACAACTGTGATTGAGGTTGGGGTTGATGTGCCAAATGCGTCACTGATGATCATCGAAAATGCGGAACGGCTGGGCCTTTCGCAGTTACACCAGCTCCGTGGCCGTGTGGGCCGGGGAAGTGCCCAAAGTTCATGTATTTTGTTGTATCAGGCGCCTCTGTCACAGAATGCGAAGGAGCGAATCAGTATCATGCGTAAGACCAACGACGGATTCGTGATCGCGCAGAAAGATCTGGATCTGCGTGGTGCTGGAGAAGTGCTGGGCACACGGCAGACCGGACTAGCAGAATTCCGAATTGCCGAGCTGGGCCGCGACAGCGATATGCTGGATACAGTAAGTGATATTGGTGATCATTTACTGGCTCATTTACCAGACAATGTAAAAGGGCTTATTCGTCGATGGATTGGCGAGGAGCGTAAAGATTATGGTGGAGTCTAGTTCGCGCTGGATGGCGAGGTGCGAGCAATGAACGGTCACAGTTAAACAGGCACAATTGATCAACATGGCAAAAGAAGTTCAAGGAAAATCGAAGGCGCAGAACAATCGTATCGCCATTAAGTTGATGTCGCCCGATAGTGTAGAAATGAAAAATCGTTTCTATGATTGTGCCAGACGTCTGAAGCTGACCATTGAGCGTGAAATGAAATTTGTTTCAACCGTTGGCGAAGATTCACCACGTCAGGTTGGCCAAGTGGCCGGACTGGCTGAAATCGATGATGTTATCTGGGTTCGCTCTGTCAGCAATGAAGACGTTCTGCCCTGTAAGTCGTTAATTCAGTTGGCTGCAGAGCAATCAAAGCTTAACGATGATGTGCTGGTTTACGTTAATCCCGGCCCAATGAGTTGATTGCTTAACTGATAATCTGAGTAAAAGCTGTACTAGGGAAAGTCCTAACTATCCATAGAAAACTCACTAACTTATACTGCTACCGTGTATCAGAACCGTTAAAGCGCTGCGCACAAGGATAACAAGCTCAGCGTTCTCATTAATCTACTGAACTGTTTTTACAGCGGATGGTAAGACAAGGAGTTAATCTCATGCAGCATATAAGTAGAATAATCACTCGGCTATGGTTTCTTGTCGTGTTCAGCGTTATTGTTGGTTGCAGCAGCAGTGGAAGCAGCTCTACTGAGCAAAACGGTGGAACGCAGAACGTTGATGTGGCCGAGCTCGATAGCTCCAACGCACCCCTTGGCGATACGGCACAAAACAGAGAGGTCGTGTCCTATTCAACCTCATTTTTGCAACTGGATTACCCTGCTACCTGGACGTTGAATACAAGCATAGAGGACGTTGAGGCCCAATTCCTGGCCCCCGGAATCAACGAAAGCGGTGGAAAGAACAATTGCACTTTAGTATCTGCTTTAGAACCTGAAAAAAGTCTTGCGCAAGTTATCGATGAGGCCTACGTCTACTACAACGAAGACTCCAGCCTGAAAACAGCCTTTATTGATGTTAATGGAACGGACATGGCAAGAATTGAAGGCACGCTCTATTTAGAAGACACGCCAATTTATAATTTGCTGGCCTATCAAGATAGCTACACGCACAGCATTTTTTGCTTTGGCCTTACACCAGAAGAGGTAGATCTTATATTCTCCTCCGTGAAATTTTTCTAACCCTATAACAAGCGCTCGGGTTCTGATGTGGTTGAAGTGAGGGCTTACGGTGCTGCATCAGCGCTGAACTATATTAAGGCTGCACGGCCGCCTAACTTTCTAACCACCAACAACAAACTACCCATAACTGCGCCACCTATTGCGCCATACAAATGTGCGTTCACCACCACACTGCCACCGGCGACCGATTCACTGCCCGGCAGCGCTCCCGCGACTTGCTCCCAGACCAGCTTGCCCACCACCAGAACCAACAATATAGCCGCAGATTTCGGGTAATAACGCAGGTCGGCCAGTGAGCCTGCGATGATTAATCCGTGAAGCGTGCCGGAGAAACCCACATACCAGAGTACGTTCGGGTCGCGAAGGTAGAGGCCGACACCCACCACCAGACTTGAAAACACGATAATAAGCACCCATTCAATAGTGCTGAATCGAGCCCAGACCAATGCAACGATCATTGCCAGGCCAGCCATGTTCATGAGCAAGTGGCTGGAACCCAGATGCACGAAATTACCACTGAGCAATAACCAGACGTCGCCGGAGTCGATCGCGCTCCTGTCAAATCGCAGCGTCTGGTCAAGCCCCAGTAATTGCAGGGTCAGGCATAAAGCGCCAATAGCTATCGCCAGCAAGGTTGCAGGCTGTGTGACGCGTCGGAAAAGTGGCTGAATTATGAGTTTCATTATGTGTCAGAGACTAGTACACGGCACACTTTACGCTACTGAAAGGTGTTGGGTGAGATTAGCCTGTAGGGTCAAATCACCGTGCTATTCTTGTTTGGATAGAATTTAATGCGTTATAACCGGATTTTTGGAGAAAGTACCGTTATGGTCAAGAGTATGAAGCGTAACCGCCAAGCGGGTTTTACCCTCATCGAAATTATGGTTGTGGTTGCGATCATTGCCATTCTGGGCGCAGCTGTTGTGCCTAAAATCATGAGCCGGCCCGATGAAGCACGTCGTGTTCGCGCGCAAACCGATATCGGCAGCATCGCAGCAGCGCTCGAAATGTACAAGCTCGATAACTTTGCCTACCCGTCAACCGATCAGGGTTTACAGGCGCTGGTAGAAAAGCCCACAGGCGATCCGGAACCTGCCAATTGGACCGAAGGCGGATACTTGCAATCGTTGAAAAAAGATCCTTGGGGTCGCGACTACGTTTACGTAAGCCCAGGTGAGAATGGTCCGTTCGACCTGTTATCGTTGGCTGCAGATGGTGCCGAGGGTGGTGAAGGTAGCGGTGCTGATATCAGTAACGACAATTAATCAAACGGCCTGAGATTTTATCCGAGGCGCTCACGTGCAAACTGCACGAAAATCAGCTGGGTTTACCCTCATCGAAATTATGGTTGTGGTGGCCATTATTGCGATTATGGTGGGCGCCGTGGTGCTAAGAATCGACTTTAACAACACCGGCACAACCATGCGAGACAATGCGCTTCGCACTCAGCTGCTCATGGAGCTGGCATCCGATCAGGCGATTTATTCCCGACAACAGCTGGGTATCCGCTTCCACCCCAAAAGCTATGAGTTTTACATTCTCACCGCTAATGAAGCTGGCGAGGGTGAATGGACCATACTCGAAGACGACCGATTGAAATTTCGTGAAATACCCGTCGATATGGAATTTCGTGTTGATATTTCAGGCATACCCATTGTGTTGGAAGAGCTTGAGGATGAAATCGCCAACGTAACCGATGAAGACCCTATAAAGCCGCACGTAATGTTCTTATCCAATGGCGAGATGATGCCGGACTTTCGCATCATTATGGCGGATTCAGAAGGCGAGCACGAATACGCCATAGCAACCGGAGAAGTTGTGCCTGTGGTAATGGAGTCGCTGAACTAGTGCGTTCTCCAATTAAAAATGTGCGTGGGTTTACGCTGGTTGAAGTGCTGGTTGCCATGACGATTCTGGCTGTCGGTGTAACAGCATTGGTTTCTGCGTCAGCAGCCAGTACGTTTAGAAGCGGGAAGTTACGTGAGCGTGAAGTGGCACGATGGGTCGCAACCAATCATCTCAACACATTGCAAGCCTTGCCAGGCTGGCCCGATCTGGGTGCAAAAAATACCGAAGTAGAGATGGTTAAACAAACCTGGTACGTTCGCACACGAACCAAAAATGAAAACCTTGGTTTGCGTCGCATGGATATTGAAGTGAGGCTGAATCAGGATTCAGACGGCTACATTTATTCGGTTACCGGTTTCGCCGGCGATCCAAAGCACCGATTCTGAACATGAGCAGGCAACGGCACATAGCTTCAATAAAAGCTTCAATAAAAGCTTCAGAAAAAGCTTCAGTTAAAAAAAACCGCAGACAAGTGCTGGGTTTTACACTGATAGAGGTTTTGGTAGCCACGTTTCTGCTGGCAATTATCGGCTCCGCAGGCTTCACTATGTTGCAGCAGATTACCGGCGCCCGTGCCCGTGTGGAGGCGCAGTCCGATCGGCTAACTGAATTGCAACGTACGTTTTATTGGTTGGCCGAAGACATCACTCAAATTATTGACCGACCGGTGCGCTCGCCTGTCGATTCTTTACTCCCGGCGTTTCAATACAACCTGACTGGCGTGTCGCTATTTGATTTGACCCGAGCAGGTTGGGCAAATCCGGCGGCGGATATCATGCCTGCCAGATCATCTCTGCAAAGAGTGTCCTATTCTCTTGAAGACGATAAGTTACTCAGGAGTTACTGGTATCACCTGGATTCGCTGGAAGAGACGCCAACAAAACGTCGTCAATTGCTTAGCGGTGTCGAAGAATTGACGATTCGGTTTATGGATCCTGAAGGCAGTTGGCAAGAGCAATGGCCACCGTTGAATGTAGAAGAAGATCCCGGCCTGCCCAGAGCACTGGAATTCACGTTTATTTTGAATGATCTCGGCTCTGTCGTGCGCGTTTTCGGGTTGCCTGGTTAGTTATGGGTTATCAATCGCAAAAAATAACAGCCAGAAAAACGCGGCAAAAGGGTGTTGCGATCATAACAGCCATGTTGGTTGTCGCTTTAGGGACTATAACTGTAGTAGCGATGACAAGTCGTCAGCAACTTGATTTGACGCGGGAGCAAAATGAAGCGCTGATTCAGAACGCGCGTAGTTTTGCCACCAGTGGCGAGCAGTTTGCTGCCGCTTTGTTATTTCTTGATCATGAAGCGGGCCTGCGTGAGAACACAGATTCACTTGATGACGACTGGGCGCAAACCATTCCGCCCATCACAATTGATGATATGACGCTGCAAGGTTGCATAGTGGACATGCAAGGTCGCTTCAATCTGAATAATATAATCAATGCCGAGGGCGCTGCCGACCCAGTGCAGTTTGATATTTTGAAACGCCTGCTCGGCGAGTTGGGTATAGAGCAAGCCAAAGCCGATGCCATCGTCGATTGGGTTGATACCGATTTGAATGCAACAATTCCGGAAGGTGCGGAAGATGATTATTACACCGGCTTAGATCCGGCCTATCGCACAACCAATGCGCCGTTTACATCGGTTAGCGAGTTACAGTTGGTAAAGGGTTTCAGCCCGTCGGTTGCCGAAGAGAAAGACGATTATGAATTATTGCTGCCACATGTGGCAGCGTTGCCGGTAGATGGCGGGCCAACACAGGTCAATGTGAATACCGCTACCCCGGAAGTGGTTGCCTCGTTGTCCGAATTTTTACAGCCGCTGGGTGCCGGCTTGTCCCGTTGGGATACCGGTAAGTATGAAGATTACCCCGAGTGCGAGGATATCTTCGATCTCGATGCTGAAGAGAGTGCACCCGATGCGCTGGCACAGGATGAAGAGCTGGAACCGTATTTGTTTGTAAACGAATTTATAGCCGAGGCGGCCGCCGACACAGGTGAGGAAGTGGTACCGCCGAACAGTATTTCGGTGAGCTCTCGGTATTTTCAGATACGAGTGGATGTTGCCGGAGAAAACGCTCGGCTAACTCAGTATTCGTTACTTGAGCGTGACGACTCAGGGCGATCACGCGTGATTTTCCGAGCCAGAGACACCTTGTAAGCAGAAAGAGATGGCAAGCGGACAAGACGGCAAGAATGAAGAACGTGTCTGTGGCTTTTCGGCCATTTGGCACAGTGTTTGGCTTGTAGTTCAGGCACAGGTAAAACGTTTAATTAGCGTGTAGCGATTCGTCGCACACATGACCCAGGAAAGCAGGGCATTGGCCAAGAACGTCATTATACATTTACCGGTTATCGGCGAAGACCATGTGCATTGGGCTATGGCTGACGATCGCGGTGCGCTTACCTCAGAGGTGCAAAGCGGCACGCTTGAGCAAGCCGCTGCGCAGGTTGAGAGCCGCCGTGCAACTTTGGTTCTACCTGGTAACGATGTGTTATTAGCCGAGGCCATCATACCCGGCGCATCCGCCTCGCGCGCCTTGCAAGCTATTCCCTATCAACTGGAAGATCTGGTTGCCGACGACGTTGACTCCTTGCATTTTGCTGTGGGCTCGAAAGGTAAAACCGACAATTACCCGGTTGCCGTTGTTGGTCGCGACGCAATGGATACAGTGCGGGAGCAATGTGCCAACGCGGGTTTGCGGCCAACAGAAATTGTCCCTGAGACGCTGGCGTTGCCAAAGTTTGATTCAGAAGAAATGGATCAAACCACATGGACTGCATTAGTAGATAAGCAGAACGCGGTGGTTCGCTTAAATGGCTATAAGGGTTTCGCCATCGACAATTCCATGGCTGGCATTATGCTCGATGGTGCGCAGAAAGATTTGCCTGAAGATACCAGTGCCGCCATGATCGTTTATAAAACCGACGCAGGTGCATCGTTACCGAGCGTGGATAACATGGATGTAGAAACTCGCGCATGCGATAGCCGGTTAAGTTTATACGCCAGCGGTTTGGCCAATGCGCCGCGTATTAATTTGCTACAGGGCGACTACAGCCCCAAAACTCAATTTGATAAAAACTGGAAGCCGTGGCGCTGGACCATGGTGTTGGCAGCCGCATTGGGCGCTTTACTTATTGCCGGTAAATGGCTGGAATATCGACAGCTGAGCAGCGAAGTTGCTGTGCTGGATAGAAAAATGGAACAGGTGTTTCAGCAAGCATTGCCCGGCTCGCGAATGGTTCGTCCATTGTCGCAAATGCAAAACGAAATAAAGAAACGCAGTGGTGGCAACGTGGGTGGCTTTAATAGCCAACTGAGTCAAATTGCGGCAAGCCTTGCGACTCAGCCGCAAACAACGCTTCGTTCAGTGAATTTTCGAGAAGGTCGATTCGATCTTGATCTTACAACCGATGCCATACCCACATTAGATTTATTGAAAAGTGAGCTCGCCAAACGAGGCGAACTGGTTATGACGATACAGTCAACGAATCAGGAAAGAGATGGTTTACGTGGTCGTATCCGAATTGAATAACAGCAAACTGTATAGCTAATTGAAATGAAAGACTGGTATCTAAGACAAACACCGCGAGACCGAATGGTTGTTCTCGTTCTGGGTGTGATAACCATTATCGGCTTACTGTATGCGTTTGTGTGGCACCCTATAGCCACCGGGTTGAACGATAATCGCGTGCTGTTAAATACCAAAAACGAAACCCTACAAAAAATGGAAGTCAGTGCCGCTACACTGCGGCAACTGAATCCTGCAGGAGCGAGCAATCAACGAGACGATGGCGGAAAACCACCGTACGCGCTTATCGATGAACGCATTCGTGCGGCTGGTTTAGGCAGTCCAGACCGCGTAGAGCCACGGGGTGAGAACGGTGCGCGGGTACAATTCTCTGAAGTGGAATTCGATAAGCTCGTTCTGGTACTCGCTGAGCTTGAACTGTATGGCCTGAGTGTTGATACGCTAAACGTTACGCGCAGTAACAAAAATCAAGGCATGGTTAGCGCCCGATTCAACATGGAGAAAAACTGATGCGCGTAGTGCGCTTGGTTTTACTTGGCTTGCTTGCCTACCTTGTCACCATGGTTGTGTTGGTATTTCTATACCCTGCGGCACCGCTAATCGAACCTTTAAAACCGAAAATTAAACCGGTCGAACTTACAGGTGTTACTGGAAAGCTGTATAGCGGTAAGGTTTCCAATGCCAAATATGCCGACGATCTGCTGCCCTTGGAATTTCAGGATGTTACCTGGAAGCTTGCGCCTGCGGCTTTACTCAAAGGCGGTGCAGGTGCAGACGTTACCTTTGCCGGTTACGGTGGTGGTGGTGAAGCACAAGTAAGAAGGCAATGGAACGGCGATATCAATGTATCCGATGTCGACTTTAACGTTGAATCAAAACAGCTTGAAGTATTGTTGCCGGCGCCAGTCACCGAATTCAGCGGTAAGATTACGGGTAACTTCGATAAAGTCGCCATAGTTAATCAGCTATTGGAAACCATCAGTGGCCAGCTGATCTGGAATAACGCAATAGTAACAACACGAATTTATGGGCCTGAAATAAAAGTGGGTCTGGGTCAGTTCGATATCAATATAGAGCCGCAAGACGACGCAACTCACAGAATTACGTTATTGTCCAAAGGCGGCGATCTGGCCATAGACGGGAATGTTGTGTTGGCAACCAACGGCGACTACAACACTAATCTGCTTCTATCGCCAGCAGCTAACGCGTCGCAGGAGCTATTACAGGTATTGCAGCGATTCACCAGGCCAGATGGCGGTGGGCGTTATCGCGTTCAGCACAACGGCAATATCAATCAAGGAACGTAGAGCATCGTGAAACCGGATTGAACGGAACCCGGGGCTGCGTTGGATACAGGAGATTTGTGAGTTGGGCGTTGTTGCACACTGCTATGGTCAAACATTTCATCCGTTGTCCGCTAGTATTGAAGTAAGCGACCGGAAGACCTAGGATGCTTCTCGACCGAGAAACCATAAAACAGTTAACGCAGCAGGCCCTCGACATTGCCCGTCTTGCAGGCCAACGAATCGTTGAAGTGTACGAAGCCGATTACAGCGTCACGTACAAGGCTGACAGTACGCCTGTGACCACGGCCGATTTGGATGCCGATCGCATTATTGTTGATGCGCTGCAAAAACTACCTGTCGGATTGCCCATTATTTCAGAAGAATCCGAGCCGGTACCTTTTGCCCAGCGGCATCAGTGGCCCCATTTCTGGTTAGTCGACCCGTTGGATGGTACGCGTGAATTTATCCGCCGCAACGGCGAATTTTCCGTAAATATTGCCCTTATCTCGGACGGAAAGCCGGTTTTAGGGGTGGTATCGGCACCGGTTCTCGATGTTTGTTACTACGCAAGCGTGGGTAATGGTGCGTGGAAGCAGACTGGCCAGCAAGCCGCTGAGCCCATCCACGTTAGACAAGCGCCTGGTGGTGCTGGTGAGCTTATCGTTGCCCGTAGTCGTTGCCCTAGCGTGAACAAACGGCTTAAAGCGTTTTTGGACAAGCTTGGAGATCATCAGGAAGTGCCGATGGGTTCATCGCTTAAATCGTGTCTGGTTGCCGAAGGAGTTGCAGACGTATACGTTCGTCTGGGCCCCACATCTGAATGGGATACCGGTGCTGCACAGTGCATCGTTGAGGAAGCCGGTGGGCGTATTACCGATACCGATTTTCAACAGCTTGAATACAACACACGCGAGTCTTTTCTGAATCCGCATTTTATGGTGTTTGGTGATGAAACCCATAACTGGCGCGATTATTTAAGCAGCGAGTAGCCCCGAATACCGTAGTCGTCGGGTGTCCTCACAATTGGGCGCCAATCTGTCTTTATTCAGCCGGTGGACACAGCGTCATCTGCGGTATCATGGCAATCTATCCACTAACGTAGCTTATTCAGTGACTGAAAAGTTCAATACACCAGAGGAAGCGGAAATTGCCTTTTACGAGGCTATTGAACGTGGCGACTTGCAAGCGCTAAGTCGCGTTTGGTCTCTGGACGACAACATTGTCTGTATTCACCCAGGTGCAAATCGCATCGAGGGTCGTGCTCAGGTGCTCGAAAGTTTTTCCGATATGTTTGCCCAGTCACCGTCTATCGGCTTCTCTATTTCCGATGCACTGCAAACAGAAAGCGATGGTCTGGCTATTCATCTGGTACGTGAGGAAATCGAACTCGATGGGCAGCTCGTTAGCGTCATGGTGTCGACCAATATTTATCATCTGGAAGACGGAGGCTGGCGTATGTTGCTGCATCATTCCTCCCACGAGCCCGAAGAAGTAATCGGCGATGAATTTGACGACTTTGATGACTATGACGACTCAGACGACTTACCTGAGCCACCGCCGGTACTGCATTAATGCAATCGATTGCGTCGCGATCATTACCTGATGAAGAAGTGCTTTATCAGCGCAAAAGAATTACGGTTACCCCTTCATGGCTGGAAGTTAAAAACACCAGCTACGCTTGTCGATACATTCAAAAACTGACCTTACGTGCACAAATGCCTCCGCGCATCGCGGCGGGTATTGTTTTTGTGGTATCCATTTTTTTAACTATTTGGCAGGTGCTTAGAATTGTCGATAAGGTACAGCCATTGGCGTTAAACTGGGTGTTGTTGGCACTTTGTGTGGTGCTGCTGTTGGTGTCTTCGTTTGTGGCGTTCGTTATGCAAGCGAAGTACAGCCTTGAGGTGGTGCTCGCCAACGAAGCGATGCCCTTGCAGATCAGCCGTTCAACGCGTGCCGATATCCTGGAGCTGCATGAAGCATTGGCATTGGCCATGGATTGGTATCGTGGGGAAAGTGATGGGTTACCATTGCGGCGCATCTCTCGCGAAGAATCAGTCTGATTCTTACTGCTTGGCTAAGGTTGAATGCTGTGTAGTCAAAACCACGAAGCTATTTTTTATAACTGACCACAAGCAGCAGTCCTGCCACGATGAACGCACCGGCAACATAAAACAAGGGTGTTGGAATTTCGTTATAAATTAAAAACCCTGCTATACCTGCGACCACGAACTGCAACATGTTCATCAGCGTAACGGTTTGTCCGCTTAACTTCTCCATTGCGTAGTTCAAGGCCGTGTGACCAATCACCGTGGATATTGCCGCAAGCAGAACCACCATGGTGACGTTGTACCATTCGAATGTGGGTATGATCGGGCCCGTGGCAGCTGCCACCAGCAATGAGCAAAGCCCGGCAACAGCGTACATCGGTACAACGTATAGCCAGACACTGGCGACTGATTCCAGATTATTCCGTGCCAGCGCCAGGTAGGCCGCAAACAGGATCATGGAAACAAAACAAAGCATATCGCCATTGAAATGTTGCTGGTTAATGTTCACATCATTAAACGATAAAATGACAATGCCGATCATGGCGAGCGCGGTTGCCAGCCATTCACTCCGCTGCAGTTTTTCACGGTAGATAAAGTACATAAAAAACGGCATGACCATAGGCATTAAATTAACCACTAAGGTTGCATTAGCGCCGGGGGTCAAGCGCGCTCCTGCTACCCAGGTAATAAAGTGTACCGATAGAATAATGCCCGGCAATAAAGAGCGCTTGATGGTATCAATGAAGCCAACATCGCCGTGTTGACGTCTGGCGTGTATATACAGCGGCATTAGGAGTAGTGCTGCCAGCAACACCCTCCATGCTGCCAGCATGATAGAGCGTTCCACACTTTCTCGAATGAAAACAAACGAAATGGCCGAGCAGCTGATACCAAACAACAGCACCGCATACACAAACAACTTAGGGGTTGTTTCAGTCGTTGATATCGACATTGTAGTCAACGATAAAAGGGGCATGATCTGAGAATCGTTTAGTGCGATAGATTCGGGTTGCTTTTACTTTGTCGCACAAATCGTTGCTGATGACTTGATAGTCAATACGCCAGCCGACGTTTTTATCCCAGGATTGACCTCGATTAGACCACCAAGTGTATTCGTTATCCTTTTGCGGTAATTGCCTGAACGCATCGGCATAGCGGTGCTTGGTAAATAAATCGGTAAGCCATTGTCGTTCTTCTGGCAGGCAACCAGAATTCTTCTGATTGCTCTTCCAGTTTTTAATGTCTTTTTCGGTGTGTACGATGTTCCAATCGCCACAGATAATTTGCGATTTCTTCGAACGGCGGCGTTTTTGTAAATGCGGCAAGAACGCGTCCATCATTTCAAATTTGAAACCCTGCCGCACATCGCCACTAGAACCCGATGGCATGTACAGTGAAACAACGCATACGTTATTAAACTGTGCTTCCAAATAGCGGGCTTCATTGTCAATCCAGTCTATGCCCAGCCCGCGAATCACTTTTACAGGCTCTACGCGTGAGTAAATAGCCGTGCCGCTATAGCCTTTTTTTACCGCGTCGTAGTAATAGCAGTGAAAGCCCTTAGGGTGGAATATAGGGTCGGACAATTGGTCGATCTGGGCCTTGGTTTCCTGCACGCACACCACATCGGCTTTCTGCCGGGCCAGCCATGAAAAAAAGCCCTTTTTAGCGGCAGATCGGATGCCGTTCACATTTATGGTGATTATTCTCATGGGCAGAATTGTACACCCTGTGAAACAGTTGATTCCGCGCACATAATTATCATCATCAACTTTAAAGCCATTTTTTCTGGACGATAGCTAGTTGAGCGAGTTGTTATGTGCAGATCGAAGTTATGCCAATGAGTGGTTGGTCTAGCAAGCTCAACATAGCCCACAGGAAAACTGAATGAAATTGCTCCAAAATCACCTGTCTGTTAGAGCCTGTTTGTTGGCAGTTGCCAGTACTGTCTTGTGCAGTGCTGTGAACGCGCAACAAGCGGCGCCCAGTAAGGTTTACCGATGGGAAGACTCGGGACTAACCACTTATCAGGATAGGGCGCCAAGCTCGGCTCAAGACAACGGCCACGCCATTCTGTCTAAGCAAGGTGTGGTTGTCAAAGAGGTGCTTAGCCGGGAAGAACGGCGTGAAGCCCGTCGTGTCGAGCGCGATAAGGAACTAGCGAAAATTCGTGATCGTGCACTGCTTGCCACATTTACAACCGAAGAAGACTTGACCAGAACACGCGACGATCGCATCGGCATGATCGATGGTTTGATCAGCCGCCTCGATGACAGGATTCGTATATTGTCAGAGCGTCTGTCTGTTGTAGACAAGCGCATTCTGCAGCAAGAGAAGTCTCGGGGTGAAGCGAATGCGCAGGATTCATTGTACGCAGAGCAACACAGTATTCAACGCAATATCGAAAATGCCTGGTCTTTGATTGATTCAAAAGCGGCAGAACGAAGCGTTGTAGCGGTTAAGTTTGAAGAAGACCTGATTCGTTATCGCGAGTTGAAAACAGCGATGGGCCGCAACTAGATTCGGATAGCCCTTCAAGCTATTCCATGTTAGTTGGACAGGACTAAACTGAACCCTTTTAATCTGCACGAATTAACGTGCCGACACCCTGATCGGTAAATAGCTCCAGCAAGACTGCGTGCTCAACACGCCCATCAATAATTTGCACACTGCCAACACCTGCGGCCACAGCATCTAACGCACACTGTACTTTTGGGAGCATGCCACCCTGAATGGTGCCATCGGCAATGAGTGACGCAATTTGCGTGGGTGTAATGCCAGTGAGCAACTGACCTTGCTTATCCAGAATCCCCGGCGTATTGGTTAACAACAGTAGTCGTGTGGATTGAATTGCCGATGCAACTGCACTGGCCACCAGATCTGCGTTGATATTGTAACTTGCGCCCGATGCATCGGTGCCGATAGGCGCGATGACTGGTATCAGATTCTGCTGCTGCAATCGCTGTATAACATCGGTGTTGATGCTATTCACCTGACCAACGAAGCCAAGTGCATCGGGTTCGCGACCCGGCAAGTGAAGAGGGTCGGCCAGAATTAAATCGGCATCTTTACCTGTGAGCCCGATCGCGTTGCCGCCGACTTGATTGAGTAGCGAGACAATGTTTTTATTCACAACACCACCGAGTACCATTTCTACTACTTCCATGGTGGCTGCGTCGGTTATGCGCATGCCATCGAGGAACTGGCTTTCGATACTCAGTTTGTCGAGCATTTGCGCGATTTGCGGGCCGCCACCGTGAACCACGACAGGGTTAATGCCGACGTGTTTTAGCGTAACGATGTTTTGTGCAAAGCAGCGCTTCAGGTGCTCGTCTGTCATGGCGTTGCCGCCGTACTTTATAACAACCGTTTGACCAGAATAGCGCTGCAGGTAGGGTAGTGCTTCATTGAGCACGCGCGCAGTGTTGCGCGCGGCCTGTAAATCGACTGAAGGTGGGGTTTTGTTGGAATTGTCCTTGGGTTCAGTCATTGTCTGCCGGTTTATTTTTGTTAGAACGGTGGTTCGACGCTGGTGTCGGTCTTTTGCATAGTAGCGCGAAATTCGTCCTGGATGCGAGTCATCGCAGCATCGTTATCGGCTTCAAATCGAATCACCAGTGAAGGTGTGGTATTCGATGCGCGAACCAAGCCCCAGCCATCGGCAAAATCGGCTCGTACGCCATCTATGGTGGTGAGTTTTGCGCCTTCGAATTCTGCATTTTTCGCAAACGCTTCAATAAATTCATGATGCGCACCATCGCGCTCAAACACCACGTTAAGTTCAGGAGTGTTGATGCTATCGGGTATAGCGCCAAAAATCTCGCTGGTGGATTTATCGGTATTGGACAAGATTTCCAGCAAACGTGCCGCTGCGTAGAGCGCATCATCGAATCCGTACCAGCGTTCTTTGAAAAACAGGTGTCCGCTCATCTCACCACCGAGTAGTGCACCGGTTTCTTTTATCCGCGCTTTGATAAACGAGTGGCCTGTTTTCCACATGTCGGGTTCACCACCGGCGGCCGTAATGGCATCGGGTAATACCTTGGAACATTTCACATCATAGATTATTCGGGCACCCGGGTTTCGCGATAACACGTCTTGCGCAAATAGCACCATCTGCCTGTCGGGCCAAATAACATGACCTTTGTTATCGACAACACCCACCCGATCTCCATCGCCATCGAATGCCAAACCAACTTCGGCATTGGTTTCTTTTACTGTGCTAATTAAATCGGTTAAGTTTTCCAGCTTGGCAGGGTCTGGGTGGTGGTTTGGAAAATTGCCGTCGACTTCGGTGAACAGCGCCGTGCTTTCGCAACCGAGTGCATCGAACAATTGTGGGGCAGCTGCGCCGGCAACACCATTACCACAGTCGTAGACAATTTTTACGGGCCGCTTTAACTTGATACCGCCGATAATTTCATCCAGGTAGTTCTGCAGGATATCCTGTTTGCTTAACGTGCCTTTGCCATTGTGCAATTTGCCAGCTTTTAATCGCTTATACAGGTCGGTAATGCCATCGCCGAATAAGGCGTCACCACCAACCATCATTTTTAGTCCGTTATATTCAGGTGGGTTATGGCTGCCGGTAACCATGATACCGGTGCCAGTTTTAAGATGGTAAGTGGCAAAATACAACACAGGTGTTGGCACCATGCCGATATCTATAACATTCACACCCGCCGACGCGATACCTTTACTCAGAGATTCAATGAGCTCAGGACCGGATAAACGTCCGTCCCGTGCTACTACCGCTGTATCAATCCCGCGCTCATGGCATTCACTGCCAAAGGCTCTGCCAATTTCATGCACCACCGCAGGTGTGAGGGTATCAGTCACAACACCACGGATATCGTAAGCTCGAAAGATAGCGGGGGAGATGCTCATTGATTGTTGTCCTTTTTCGTGTGGCGTAAATAGTGATTGTAGGTGGAATTTCCGACAATCGTTTCATTCATGAGTTAAAAGCAACACCCATGCCTTATAGTGTCAAGTGTACAACACCAATCGCCACGCGATTGACGCTAAATAGCCGTGAAAAGCGTTATGCACGCTGAGTGATATTAACGGTGTTTTAACTGGTGCCGGTAGAGCCGAATCCGCCACTGCCGCGTTCGCTGTCTTCGAACGATTCAACTTGATTAAAACCCACCTGCGCCACCGGCACGATCACCAGTTGTGCGATGCGCTCGCCTTCAGCAATAGTGTAGGCCTTACTGCCTCGATTCCAGCATGAAACGAAGAGTTGGCCTTGATAGTCTGAGTCGATTAAACCAACGAGATTGCCCAGCACAATGCCGTGTTTATGACCTAAGCCTGAACGTGGAACGATAAGACCTGCATAGCCCGGGTCGCGTATGTGAATAGCGATGCCGGTTGGGATAAGTTGGGTATCGCCCGGGGTAATGACAAGTGCGCTGTGGATGCAAGCGCGTAAATCAAGCCCAGCTGAGCCTTCGCTCGCATAGGCCGGTAGTTCAATGGTATCTCCGATTCGCGGATCGAGGACGGTGAAATCGATGGATTGCATGCGAGATAGAACTCAACGGTTGGCTAATCGTTCTGCAATTATATCGAGTAGTTCTGCTGCCACCTGTTTTTTTGGCGCCGAAGCAATATGCTGGTGGCCCTCTTCGGGCCAGTAAATATCCAGAGAGTTGGAATCTGAGCCGAAAACCGGATTATCGGGCTGGCCAACATGGTTAGCTGCGATGAGATCAAGCTTCTTTTTCACCAGCTTGCCCCTGGCGTATTTTTCAACATGCTGCGTTTCTGCTGCGAAGCCAACACAGAAAGGGCGCTGCGGCATCGCCGCTATACTGGCCAGAATGTCCGGGTTGCGCACCAGCGTAAGTGTCATGGCCTCATCGCTTTTTTTGATTTTTTCATCGCTGATAGCATCAACACGGTAGTCGGCAACGGCTGCCACGCTAATGAAAACATCAGCTCCGTGCACGGCGTTGAGTGCAGCTGCGTGCATCGATTTAGCCGTATCAACATCGATACGAGTCGCGCCGTTTGGCGTTGGTAAGGAGACGGGCCCGGCAATAAGCGTGACGCGCGCTTGCTGCAATACGGCGGCTTCTGCCAATGCAAAACCCATTTTTCCCGAACTTCTGTTGGTGATATAACGCACCGGGTCGATAGGCTCAACGGTAGGGCCAGCGGTTATAACAAAATGTAAGCCTGCGAGTGATGCGTGATGATCTGCGTAGGCGCTGGGCTGATTCGCTGCCGGGTTGTCTTGAGCACGCGCCGATAGCTTTGTGCTATTGGGATTAGCTAACTGAGTGATCGACTTGCTGTTAGCGAACTTGATGACTAAATCTCTTATGTCTTCAGGCTCTAGCATTCGCCCCGCGCCGGTTTCACCACAGGCCTGCTCTCCTTCATCCGGACCGAGTAGCGTAATACCGCGAGAAATCAGTGTTTCGCTGTTATGTTTGGTTGCTTCGTTGCTCCACATAAGGCGATTCATTGCTGGTGCTAGCAGGATCGGTGCGTCGCTGGCAATGCACAGCGTGGTAAGTAAGTCATCGGCAAAGCCATGGCTCAAGCGAGCCATCAGGTTTGCACTCGCTGGCGCGATTAGGATGATATCAGCCCAACGGGCAAGCTCGATATGCCCCATGGCGGCTTCAGCAGCCGGATCGAGTAAATCGGTATGAACCGGATTGCCCGTTAAGGCCTGAAAAGTCAGTGGTTTAATAAAGGCTTGCGCGCCTTGAGTCATCACGACACGAACGTCTGCGCCAACATCAATAAGCCGTCTTGCCAAAATAGCCGACTTGTAGCTGGCAATGCCGCCTGATATACCGAGAAGGATTTTCTTGTTGTGAAGTGCTTGCATCAGCCTATATTACCAGCCTGTGCAGCGTAGAAGAAAGAACAGCTGCTGGCGCTTTTTTTAAGACTCAAAAAACTAATTCAATACTCAAAACGCGCAACGATCATGCCTAACAGCAGCCATCCCGGAAGGGGATGGCTGTTTCGGCTTAAGCAATAAGCTTGTTTGGAAGCCTATTTTTAAACTTGACCGGTTACCTTATTTGTTAAACAGGCCTTTTGCTGCGTCCAGCGCGCCAGAGGCTCCGCCAAGCTTATCGAGCAAAGAACCACCACTGCTGGCTTTATCGAGTAAGTTCGGTAAAAGCTCGGTTAGCTGGTTGGCTGCTGTGTCTTCATCAACGCCCATGGAAGAGGCCATTTCAGCGACCTTGTCAGCGCCCAGTGCGTTTTTGATTTCTTCACCCGATACCGCTTCGTTGTCTCCGTCACCTAGCCATGAATCGAGTTTGCCGCCCAAACCGCCGGCTTTGAGTTTTTCTGTGAGTGCACCCAAGTCAAGTCCGTCGCCGCCGGTTAACTTTGTCAAGCCTTCCAGAGCGCCGCTGTCGGCCAATTTATCGCCTAACAGCTCTTTTCCCATTTTCATTATATCCATTACCTTATTCCTCTTTATTTTTTAAAACGTCAAATTTAAAACGACCAATTTTTAGTACAACGATGCTTAAAACAAACATGCTTAAAAAAGAATCGCTCACGTTGTTATAACCAAAACACTCTGAATGAGGTCGGCTACTCGGCGCCGCTTAAGGGTAGCTTATATTTGCGTCGTTATGGTGGCGCGAATGTGTCTAAACGAATTGACGTGCGCTCAGGTTATGTTGTTTCAACATAACCTGAGCGACTTTTTGTTTTGTTGAAGTCTAACCTTGGACAAGGTTAGACCATTCAGTTTTCTCTAGGTTCTTGCCTGCTTAACAGCATCCCGAAAACGATCACGAATAGCCAGCGACGATAATGGTATTGGCGTAAGTGCCGGGCTGCCCGGTTCTACTTTGGCAACGATCACGTGTGGCCCGGGTGTTTTCAGGCATTCAGCCAGCTTTTCAGCAGCGTCGACGCCTGCAACCTCTACGCTACTGGCAATGCCTGCAGCTTTTGCAATAGCCGCAAGTGATGTGCCCTTAGCTGTGTGCGTTGGCTGATCACCGGTGGAACCGTAAGAGCCATTATCAACAATCAGCAAAATAAAGTTCTTTCGATCTTCAAGTGCAATAGTTGATAGGGTTCCCAAATTCATTAGTACGCTACCATCACCATCGATAGAGATAACCGTGTTATCAATTTCCATGGCAAGGCCCAAACCAATGGATGACGATAAGCCCATTGACCCGAGCATATAGAAATGATGGTCGGTATCGCGAATGGAATACAGTTCCTGTGAAGGAAAACCCAAGTTACAAATAACGAATTCGTCAGTCAACAAGGGCGCAATAGATTGCAGTAATTCGTAACGTCTCATGCTTATCGTGCTCCCCAGAAATCGTAATCTAAAATCGCTGCAACCGGTCCTTCAGCAACTGATGCGAAAGGCACAAGCTGACCAATTTTTTTTGTATCCGATGGGCTGCTAAACATGTAGGTTGGAACGTTAATGGTTTGAAGCAAGGTTTCAACCGCTGTACCCATGGGTACTTGTGCACCAATAGGTTCGCCAGGTGAGCCGCGATGGCTTACCACCATCAGGAACGGCAGGCGATAGTAGTTTCCCAGCGAGCACAAAGAGGTAATGAGTGTGCCTACACCGGTGTTTTGCATAACCATAACGGGCGTGCGTCCGGCAAGGTATGCACCTGTGCAAATGCCGAGGCCTTCCTCTTCACGATTCACGGCTCGGTAAGTAATTTCGTTATCTTGTTCCAGTGTAGAGATAAAACCGCCGAGCAGTTTGCAAGGAACAGAAACAAAGAAGTCGGCACCATTTGCTTTTAAATCAGCAAGTAGCGCTTGATTGACGTCGCCAGCGCTCATGATACGCATGCTCGACTGGTTGTATTTAAATGTATGAGGGTCATAGTTACTCAGCTTAGGTTTACATTGTATTGAAACAAATCAGCACGAAACCGACTTGTGCGCATTTCTACAGCGCGATCTTTCATATCAAACGCGGTTCGATTCACTTGCAGCGTTGGGCTACCAACAGGCACTTTTAAATCGGTTGCAGTTTGTTGGTCTGCCGCAATTGCCGAAATATATTCATCAGCTCGCAATACAAATATGCCGTATTGCTGATGATAAAACGGGTACAAAGCCAGCGGTAACGGCTCTTTTAAGTTCAAGATATCCTTAAATAAAGGTTCGGGTACAACAATATGTTCACACGTGGCGCGTATACCGTTAACGCAACGTAAGCGATCTACCACTACCACCTTTTCTTTAGCTTTTAATCGAAAGGTTTGTTGCTCCGTCGCCGTAGCGATGCGTTCGGTGATCA
>CAKZUP010000002.1 GCA_937922945.1 uncultured Granulosicoccaceae bacterium | reverse complement strand
TTGATTGTACTCAACAAAACCATGCTCATGATCTGGCACACCACGGTGAAAGGTCTGCCAACTCAATTTGGGATGCAATTGAATTTGGTCGGGTGTGGCCGCAATAAAACGAGCGGAGCGTTTAATCACAGAAGCCCAAGCCGAGCGAGGATTATCTTGGATGTATGAATCGATAACCCGATTCGGCACCTCGTTGATTTCCAGAACTATAAGTTTTCTTTTCACAAGACTACCTTGGTACGATGCAAATCTTTACGATTTGAGGGGTACAACTGCAAACGGTATCGGCTATCTTTACCTGGCTCGTTACTGGACACTTTACCGAACTACGTGCAATTGAATCTATTACTTACTTGGCCATACGTTCAACGCATTTACTTGCGCTTCAACGAGCGTATCAAAACCGCTCAGTTATTCCTATCTCGAATTGGCGGATTCGGACTGATTACGACTTACCTACCCCAAAATTCACAATTCGTGAGGGTGTCTGTAACAATCCCAATGCGGATGTTTAATCCATTAGCCTGTGAGTAACTTACGTCGTTAATTTGATTGCGTTCGTCAATCAAATCTTTACGTAAACGTTTTGCTCCACTCACTCTTCACTCTTTAACTAATTAGCTACACTAATTGGTTAGCTACGCTGGCATAACGGCACTTGTTAACTACCGCCATTGGTAGCGCGATACAGTGACCAAGCGACATTAACACAGGCCCTTTATGATACCGCTCCACGCGAGAAAATATTGAGAAACGTTAACCGTTTTTTCTTTATTATGCTTCCCGTACCGTATCCTAAGTAGTTGTACGCAGCCAAAAGCGTAGGTGTATCTACCCGTCTGAATTCGCACAACAATTATCGCGACTGACGCACAGTGGCAGTGTAAAACTACGTAAACAGATTGAGATCGGACCGCCAGTCGCTACCAAAATTCGCCAGATCTGGGAATACGTTCACAAGATCGCTATCAGTCAGCCCCATCCATGACGCCATCGAAGCGCCAAACTGATTAATCGACAAGGACGGAATCACGCGACCTTTGTCACCAGCATCATCATCTGCGCCAGTGATGAAACTGGGCAATTCTCCGTACAGCTGGCCACCATTAACAGCACCGCCCATGACCATGTAATGCCCACCCCAACCATGATCTGAACCATCACCATTAACGGTAAGCGTTCGCCCAAAATCTGAAGCGGTAAAAGTGGTAACGGCGTTCTCCTGTTTCAGCTCGACAAGCGTTGCATTGAAGTCGGCTAACGACTGATCAAGCTCTGAGATAAGCCCTGGCAATCGAACAGACTGGTTATCGTGGGTATCCCAACCGCCTAGACCTACAAAAAAGATTTGCCGTTTCATGCCCAAGGTTTGTTGTGCCGCAATGAGTCTGGAAACCATGCGAAGTTGTTGTGCTAATTTGCTACTGGCATTGAACGGTGTCTGCAGGTTGTCCGTCGTACCCAGTGCGCTCATGATTTCATCAGCACTTGAAATACTGCGACTCATCGATACAGCCGCCTGTTGCTCTAACGGCCCTGAATGAGGCAGGTTCAAAATTTGAGACAACACAGCGGCTCTTGCCGCACTTGCCTGGCCACTACTCTGATTCATAAAACTAATGGATTCAATGCCAGTGTTCGTGTTGAGGCTTATAGGCGTACTTACATTACCAGGCAGCCAGTGGTTAGAGCCGCCCATGGAAAATGTGGGCGGTAACTGTTGGTTGCTGTTTGCATCAGCCAGTAAATCGGCCATACGCCCTCCCCAACCACTTCCTACCAGTGAACTTGGCGAGCTGCTTAGGCCCTTCAGCCATTGCTCCTGTTGATGATTGTGAGCGAATAAATCCACTGGCACTTGATGCGACTCAGCCAGATAATCAGACTTAACGATGGGCGCAATAAGATTGCCAACATTACTCACCACGGCCAAATTACCCTGATCGTAGCTTGATTTTAAATTCGGCATACCCGGATTGAAACCAATGCCGGTATTTGTCTGTGGCATCAGCAATGCATCTCTGGCAACACCGAGGCTGCCTCGACTTAGTGCGTATCGATCGTAGGCGTTTTGTTCGGTAGGCACAAACATGTTGAACGAATCAGCACCGCCGTATAGGAACACACAAACCAATGCTTTGTAATCGGTAAGCCCTGCATAGCTTGAGGAATCAGCCAAGGCAGAACCAATCAGCCCCAATTTGCCGTTCATGGCTCCAACGCCAGAACCCAGCACACTTGCAGCCGCTACGTTTTTCAGGAAGCGTCTGCGTGAACTCCGAACGTTTAGATAAGCACTTACGTTTTTATTTTTATGAGTCATCATTTCTGCACCAAATATTCTGGAGAAGCGACCATTAAGGAGATGGCATCTTGCACGCGTAAACGCAAACCCGCCTCATCGCTGGGCAGTGATGTTAGGTGGGTGAGCAGCAAATCGTTTAATGCCGATGACATAGAGCCACTGAGTAATAAAAGATTCAATCGATCGAGCAATGACTGCGGGTCGCCCGCCAACTCAAGTTCAGCTGTGTAGTCGAGATAAGACGGATTAAGCTCAACAGCGCTCGGGTTCTGTTTGTAGTGACGATGCACCTGCGAGTTTATTCGGCTGGCAGTACCCAGAATATTACCATCGGTAAAAATCGAGAATTCTGGCGCCTGAATCTCAGCTTCCATCATCGAACTGTTTGGAAAGTAGCCAGGTGCGAAGAAATTGAATACCGATGGCGACCTGAGTACCGCTTGGCCTGTAATAGACTCGAGGTTTTTAAGCGCAGGAGAATACGTGTTGTACTCACCTCTCACACTGTTGTTGCCAGGCGTAATAGAAAACGCTCGCCATAAATGGGTTAGCCGCAAGACCGGTTCACGCAGCTTTCCGTATTCGCTGAGCTCTGTTGGCGCTCGGGCCTCTTCATCCATCAGTATTGCCTTTACAGTCGCTCTTAAGTCACCTTTTACACCACTGCCATTATCGTTGAACACAGCAGCCACGCGCCCAATGTAGGCGTTCGATGGATTACTGGTAACCAATTGCGAAATCAGATGGCGAGAAATGAACGGCGCCACGTTCGCATGCTGAGCAATGATATCCAGCGCTTGCTCAAGATCGGCACGTGCGCTCTGACCTGCTGGCAAGGTCACGCCATTAAGTAAGGTTTTCTCACCCATGTCGTGATGATCTTCATACGGCTCCATCGGGTTGATAAGATCTTGCCCTGTAAACAATGGCCTGTCCCAACGACCAGCATCTTTGTAATTCCAACCGGTGAACACGCGAGCGAAATCCTCTATTTGTGCTTGCGTAAACGTGTTTCCAGGCGCGCGTGTTCCGTCCTGATTCAGGTTATGCAAGCCAATACTGAACAGCTGCAGTACTTCTCTGGCAAAATTTTCGTCTGCGCGGGTGTTTGCTTCTTCATCACCTTTATCGTTTTGAAGCATGCTCAAGTAAATACCCATTACCGGACTCAACGTGACCTGTTCTAACAGCTCACGATAGTTACCAAATGCATGGTTGCGTAAAATATCGTAGTAGTTGGCTATGCCGTACTGCGCATTGGCTAAGGTAAAACCAGTGTCTGACACTACAAACAATTGGCTGAGCGCAAACGCAACTCGACCACGCAGTTGATCTTCACCATCAATGGCATCTTTCCACCAGATTTCATGTCGCGCATCGCGATTGCTGCCATTAGAGTATGTTTGCACATAATCCAGATGCGCCGGGCCTTGCAACGTGAACTGCGTGTCTATCCATCCTTCAATACCCAATGCACGCACCTGTGCAATGGCTGCATCGGTTGCGCCGAACGATGCTTGTGCCAGTAGACGAGCCGCATCGACCTCGCTAGGTGCATTGGCAGGAGGGGCGGCAATAACAGTGACGACTTCAACGTGCGAATCGCTCGCACCACTCTCGTTCGACACCGTGAGCTTTACCGGGTAACTGCCCGGGTTCACAAACTCGTGTGTTGTGCTAACCAATTCGGCACCTTGAAAAACATCGGAGCTGGAAAATTCCCATACGTAGTTGCTGATACCGTTGGCATCCGTTGACGATGACGCATCGACAGACACGGTTAAAGGCGCCGTACCCGTTAGAGCTGAAACAGTGAACGATGCACTTGGCATAGCAATAGGATTCTGGTTTGCGATACTGAACGTGCGGGACGACCATTCAGAACTCCCCGCTACATTGATGGCTCGGATGCGAAGCTCATACCCCTCGCCCACGGGCAACGCATTCTGCTCGCTGAGTGTACAGGTTGTGGTGTTGCAGATCTCTGATGCCGGGATAGCTGAATTGTAAACAGTGGTTTCAGTGTACGGGTTCACTAAACCAAAGTCGTAGGAACTGGCCATGGTATCTGCCTGCCACTCCAGAACCACCGCTGCATCAACATCGAACACCGTATTCTCATCCGGAAAAATAATGGTTGGCGCATCAGGTGCGTTTGCAACGGGTTCGACCACATCGAATTCACTGCGTGACCAACCACTGATGCCAGACGCATTCTTCGCCCTTACACGCCAGGCATGATTAGGATGTACAGGCAAAGCAACCAAAACATCCAGCGAACAGGCGCTATCAACACAAGCATCGGCCGGGTTTATGTCGTATACAAACGTCAAGTCGCCATTGGTTCTATCAAACAGGTGAAAGTCGTAGGCCGCCGCAAACTCGACCGCCAGCCAAGTAAATGTTTGAGTGGCGTCTGCCGCAATCTGCGCATCAACCAGTGGGGAATCGTTCGTCGGTACCAGCGGCGCTGGAACTGGCGGCTCAATGATTTCTTCGATTATGCTGAAATTCACATCAGACCAATTGGAATCACCAATACGGTTACTGGCTCTTACGCTGAGTTGATAAGCATCGCCAACCGGTAATTCATTTTGCTTGGCTAACGTGCAGATGCTGGCAGTGCAAATGGCCGCAGGCTCGAAAGAATTAGTTTCCAGAACGGTTGGACCATCGCCATTAAGCGTGCGCAGCTCAAAATCGTACTGGCTGGCTGTCGCGCTGAATTGCCACTGCAGGACAACCGTTGCATCCGTAAAAAATTCGGTGTTTTGTTCAGGCAACAACACGATAGGTGCATCAGGTGCCGCCGTGACAGGTTCTATTACATCAAACTCGCTGCGCGACCAACCACTGATGCCGGCTTCGTTTTTCGCTCGAACGCGCCAAGCATGATCGGGGTGTACGGGCAAAGAGACCACCGCATCTAATGCACAAACATCGTTTACACAAGCTTGCGCAGGTTCGATATCGTACACAAACGTTAAATCACCATTCGTTCGGTCAAACAGGTGAAAATCGTATGCCGCAGCAACGCTTTGCGACTCCCAAGTGAAGGTTTGCGTTGCGCCAGCTTCCACTTGCACATCAACAACCGGCGTAAGATTAGTCGGAACATCCGGCAGTGGCAATGACGGT
>CAKZUP010000001.1 GCA_937922945.1 uncultured Granulosicoccaceae bacterium | reverse complement strand
GTAAAGCCATGATCGTCTGGCGCAACATAGAATGCCATATCGGGATCAAGCTCCAGCCCGAGTTCGATAATCTGATGCCACTCCTTATTCTTGCCTTTGGCAATGGCATACATCTCGCGCGCGTACTGTGCAAATTGTTCACTCGCGCCGCGCTCATGATAGAGCTTGAGTAACTCAAGCCGTATATCGTGCCGATTCGGCTGCTCAGTCAAGGTGTCTTTGAGTGTTTGCTCGCGAAGCTGCTCGCTAGTCAGATGCTCACGGAAGTATTCGATGGCCGATAGTGGATTAACAACATCACCTCCACCACTGTTTGGCGTTGGCGGGTCGGACAATTCAAAGCCAATGCTGTCCGGGTTTACTGCAACTGGTTCAATATCCAATTCAACCTGTTGCAAGTCGCCGAACAATCGACGCAACAACAAGTAACCGAGCAACATGGCCAAGGCCAGCAAGCCGGCATCACGTAACCTGTCGCCTACTTGCTTGTTTCGCCTCGGATCAAGAAACCAGGCAAACATGCCACCACTATCGCCAGTTACGGGACGGCTTTGATCCTGGGTGTCGTCAGGTGATACCGATCGTGTTGGCATACTCTGTACAGGGGGCGCTGTGGCGCTATCACGCTCGACTCGCACAGAGGTCACTGTATATTTCTCGGGCAACTTGGTGGGCTCGAGCATACTGACAGGCTCGACGCTTTGGGTTGTCGATTCGTCTTGGGAGATATTGTTGGTTGAGGCTTCGGTTTGCTTAGGTTGATCTGAGTTTAACGTTTGATCAGGCGCACCCGTTTGTACTGCACTTGATATATCACTTGTGGATTTTTTAAGGCCTAACGCTGGAGTCACCACCGCGCCATTAGCGGCCTGGGTGTTTGTTAAGGATTCAGCCTGTGCATGTTGTAGTTGATCGACGCGCTGGCTTATTTCATCCAGCTGGGTCGTTTTAATTTCCAGCTCCTTGCCCAAGCCAAGCATGGCAGAGCGTAAATCCATAATGAGCGTGCGCAGTGCCGATACCGATTCCGATGTCTGAGCAGGCCGCAGCTGTGTCAGATTATCTGCAGCTTGCACCACGCTTTGAACATCCGTGTTTTGCGGTGCGGCCGGAGTCGCAGCGGATATCACCGGCACACTCAATGGCGCATCCTTACCTTGCACTGCCTGCGTCGACTCCAGATTCACTATCGACTCTGACGTATCAACCGTTGCAGAGGCTAGGTTATCGGTTTCAGTCGTTATAACATCAGCAGTCGTTGCGACCTCTGGTACTGTGCTTTGAAGCTTTCGAGCATCGCGCGTTTGTTCTGGCTCACCATTGAGTGCTCTACGAGCAACTGATGCCGATCGGCTCCGCATGTCACCGGGTGTTGGAATAATCAGCTCAGCACCGCGCTTTAGTCGATGAACCGACCCGCTGAATGCCTTGGGGTTACGCTCATAAATCGCCATGGCAACCTGCGCATTGGTGACACCCGTCGGTTTTACGCCGCGAGCGATGTCGAGCAAGCTGTCACCGCGATTAACCACAACGATAAATTCACTTGCTTCACTCTGTGAGGAATTTGACGCCAAGCTCGGTGTCGCCTCTGCTGGCGATATCGTCAGCGTTTCCTGCGGCTGACTGGCAAGCTTTTCACCAGGGTGTGTGTTGACCGGATCGAGCAGGAACGTGTATTCGCGCAGATAAGTACCTGCAGCCCACGACAGTTCGACCACCATGTTTATAAAAGGCTCTCGTACCGGCTTAACCGATGTCACCTTCAGGACCAGTTCTTTTTGCGAATTGGCTTCAATCGAAAAACGAATATCACGCAGCACCGAGGCTTGCAGGATACCCATTTGCTCAAACACCTCGGATGAGGCCATGTAGGCTTGTAGGGTTTCAGCGTCGTCGGCATCTACCGCGGTGATGCGGATTTCTGCATCCAGTAATTGCCCGAGGCTGGAATGTAAGGTTAAACCACCCAGACCCGCAGACCATGCAATGCTCGCTTGCAGCAGCAACACGCACGCGAGTAGAATGCCGCGCAATCGGATAAAGCCGAGCGCGGTCAGTCGCAAGCTGGAATCAATTTGGAATTGCACCCTACTGCACCGATTAGCCGATATTTCAACAACACCATTGTTGACATCAAGCCCATTGACATCGACGCCGATGAAATCAATGCCGATGTCAATGGTTGAAAAGCGGAGTCAGTCCGCCGCACATCTAATCCGTTAGCGACATGATCGCTTAAGATCATCGTGCCCTATCTGTTGAGTATAGGACGACTTCGGCAATGTTTTTAGTTCGTTATGTAAGCTTACGCGACCTCACAGCCGCGTGCTGCTTCGTACAATATAAACCATTGTTCTCTACTAAGCTCAACACGTGTTGCCGATGCCAAGGCGCGTATGCGCTCCAGGTTATTCGTGCCCATCACCGGCAAGATGCCAGCCGGATGCTTCAACAACCAGGCTACCGCCACAGCCGTGATATCAACGCTCTGTTCGCCTGCAATCTGGGTTAACGCGTTGCGAAGTGTGGCGGTCGCTGTATCGTCACCGCTGAACAACGCACCGCCTGCTAACGGCGACCATGCCATCGGATGCAGACCCTGTCGTTGCAAATCAGCCACAGTGCCGTCAACTAATGGCTCGCTATGCAACAAACTCAGCTCTATCTGGTTAGTCAGTAATGGCGTGTTCATCGCTGAACTGAGCAAGGCCCAGTCGTAAGGTTTGAAGTTTGACACACCCACGCCACGCACTTTGCCTGAACTCACTAATTCATCTAAAGCCGCACCGGTTTCCAAATGGTTCATGAGCGGGTCCGGTCGATGCAATAGCAGCAAATCGATTGAGTCCACTGCCATATTGGTCAACGAGTTTTCAACCGATGCTTTTATATGTTCGGCACTGGTATCGTAGTGCTTCACTTTACGCTGCGGATAGTGCTCAGACAACAGCATGATGTCGCACTTGGTTATGATCTCCATGCGCTCGCGCAACTGCGGTGCGGCGCGTAATGCTTCACCTAATAGCTTTTCGGACGCATAGTCGCCATAAATATCCGCCTGATCAAAACTGGTAATGCCCTGCTCCAGACACGCTTCGATTTTCGCTTGCACGTGTGCCGGTGTGGTGTTGCTGTCGTCACCGAGCCGCCACATTCCATAGATGATCTGACTTAATTGCAGATTATTGCCTAGCTTAAAGCGTTTCATTAACGACGTTCCCCGATACCCAATGGCGTTGCAGGAGTTGTGGATGGCACACGATTGTATTCCTGCGGTAGTGAGCAAGTTTTCAAATGCGGCAACACCAGTTTCCCGAAATAGTTACATTCTTCCAGATGAGGATAGCCGGAGAAAATAAAAGAGCGAATTCCCATGCTCTTATACTCTTCAATTTCTGCAATGATTTGTTCTGGTGTACCCACCAAAGCAGCGCCACAACCGGAACGTGCACGACCCACGCCCGTCCACAAGTGCGGCTCTACATAGCCTTCATCATCAGCAATGTCACGGTTTTTACTTTGGTGTGCAACGCCTAACGATGTTGAATCCAGCGCTCTATCGCGAATTGCCTGGCCTTGTTCGTCATCGAGTTGTGATACCAGCTGGCGTGCGTGCTCTCGTGCTTCCTCTTCGGTTTCACGCACAATCATGTGCACGCGCAGACCGTAATCAAGAACGCGTCCATACTTCTCAGCACAGGCGCTGACGGCTTTCATTCGCTCAGCAAGCTGTTCCTTTTTCTCGGGCCACATAAGATACACATCGCAATGCTCACCACACAGTTCCAATGCCGAAGGTGAATAGCCACCGAAGTAAAGTAAAGGCCCGCCATTTTGTTGATACGGCTTTACCGGGTCGGTGGTTAGCCCTTGAAAGTTGTAAATCTCGCCTTGAAAATTTATTTCTTCCTGCGTCCACGCCTGCTTCAGAATTTCCACCACTTCACGCGAACGTTGATAACGGTAGTCACTGTCCTCTTTCTGACCCGGAAAATCTGACGAAATGATGTTCACGGTCAGCCTGCCTTGCAGCATGTGATCGAGCGTTGCGAGCGTTCGAGCCAACATGATGGGCTGCATTTCGCCACAGCGGACAGCTGCCAGCATATTGATTTGTTTGGTTAGTGGCGCATTGCCCGCGACAAAGCTTAGCGTGTCCTGCCCCACTTGATATGAAGAAGGACAGAGAATGTTTCTAAAACCAAGCTCGTCCGCCTTACGTAAGATAGTTGACGTGTTGTCCCAGCTGCTTCGCAGTTTTCCTTCGGGCACACCCAGATACTGGTAATCATCTGAGCAAAGTGGGGCGAACCAGGAGATTTCGGCAGCTTTCAGGCCTGCTGATCGAATTGCAACAACGGTCATGTATCGACTCCGTAAATGGGCGGTAGTGTATCAATAGAGAATCAATGATACACTCATCCATCAATGATTCAATAGTGTATCAATTTAAGTAAGTATATCACCTAATGCTGATGATTGAAAAAGAACCCAACGACGCACCAACCAATGCAGCTCGCAAAATGCCACTGCATTTGCAGATAAGTGCCATGCTCGCGCGTGAAATTCAATCTGGCGTGCTGGTTGACGGAGAAAAATTGGCGCCGGAAAGACAAATGGCCGCGCAGCTCTCGATATCTGTCGGCACCTTGCGCAAAGCACTACAGGATCTAGAACAAAAAGGCATGCTTAACCGCGTGCACGGCTCAGGCAACTACGTTAACCATTCGGTTCAAGCGGACAACATGTACGCGCTGTTCCGGTTGGAGCTGATCAATGGCAAGGGAGATCCAACAGCGAAATTACTGTCCGTCGATCGTGTGACAAAAACCGCTGACATGCCTGCATTCGGTCAGTCAGACGAAGCCCACCGCTTTCGCCGCATTCGGTTTATTGGTGAGATTGCCGTGGCGATTGAAGAAATTTATCTTGATGCCAGCTACGCTTCTTTCATCAGCGAATCGACCATTTCTGACTCACTCTATCTGTTCTACAAAGAGCAACTAGGGTTTTGGATTACGCGTGCTGAAGACAGAGTCGGTGTGGCGGAAGGTCCTGATTGGAAACCCGATAACTTTGAACCAACAAGCAGCGGACCTTTTGGATACGTGCAGCGCTTATCGCGCGATCAGAAAGGCCAGCTCGCTGAGTATTCCCGCACGTGGTTTAACCCGCAACTAGTACAGTTTGTTTCACGAAGCTAAACGGCTCCAGTGCCTGAGCTTGTTAAAGTCCGACTGCTTCCGGCGGTGCACTGATTCTGTCTGCAGGTTCAAAGCCAAGCACTCTGGAATAGAACCAGAGCTCGATTTGCAATGCTCGTATGACATTCTCTGATTTTCTAAACCCATGCTGCTCACCAGCAAATAAGATATACGCGTGCGGTAAACCTTTCGCAGCGGCCGCTTCGACAATCGCAGCTGACTGGTTTGGAGGCACAACTTTATCTTCATCACCTTGTAGAACCAGAATAGGACAATCAAGGTCTTGTGTGTGGTTAATCGGCGACCGCGCTTCGTAGATAGCCTTGTGCTCAGGATAAGCGCCACCGAGTAATCCATCGAGATACCGACTTTCAAACTTGTGTGTATCGCCAGCCAGCAGAGCTAAATCGGTAACACCATACAGGCTCGTTCCTGCTGCAAAACTTCGGCTGGTTTGCAACGCGCGCAACACCGTTAAGCCACCTGCCGATCCACCACGTATGACCATACGCTTTGCATCAACCTGCTTCTGTTGTGCAAGATAATCAGCAGCGGCTACACAATCCTGCACGTCAACAATACCCCATTGCGCGTTCAGCAAACGTCGATATTCGCGACCAAATCCTGATGAACCACCATAGTTGACATCGACAACGGCAATGCCACGGCTGGTCCAATATTGAATGGCTAACTTCAATCCATCGTTGGTGTGGCTAGTCGGACCACCGTGACCCATGACGATCAGCGGCGGCAACTCGCCCGCGATACCTTTATGATCAGGAGCAGTTGGCGCATAGTAGAAGGCGTGCGCTTCTCTGTCCTGCGATGCAAAGCTTATGGCTTTCGCGGTGGATAACCATCCGCGATCGAAATCCAATGATTCTGCTGCGCGTAATGTCGTTACCGTGGTTTCAGGGTGCGTACTACTAACGTGTATTCCCACAATACTGGCTTGATCTGTTTCCGGCTGACCATGAACCACAACGCCACCGTTATCGTCTGCCGCAATACTGTGAATGGTGGAAAACGGGGTATCAATGCGCTTGAGCGCACCGCTTGGATCTCGCACAACCAACGCATCTTTCGCCTTTGCTGTTACCACCATTGCGAGGCTTACTTCTGAGTGCGCTTCGTTGGATGCCTGATTATTAGCTGTTTGGCCTGGTTTTGCTAGAGCTGGTTTTTTCAACACCACAAATCGTTGTGTACCAAACACCCAAGCTGGCGTCCCGACTTCTTGATCGGTAAAGTGCGTAAGCTGTTTGCGTTCAGTACGAGCGCTTTTTTCAAGATTGCTGTTGCAACGATTCATGTCGTGCGCGTACAGGTTCCACCATCCGGATTCATCGCTGGTGTAAATTATTTCAGACGCACTCGCCCAGGTCGCATCCATAATGGCTATGTTGTGATTGCCTGCAATGCTGACCACGTTTTGCAATGTCATAGCGTCGTCAAGTAAACCAACCTTCAGGCTGGTTCCATCCCAAGGCATTTGAGGATGCATCCATTCAATCCAGCAAAGGTACTTCCCGTCGGGACTGATGCGCGGCGTTGAATAAAAATCGGCGCCCTGCGCCAATACCCTTACCGTATTTGAGTTGGCATTTTGGCTGGTATCCGAGCGGGAATTTTCACGCTCTTCAGTCACGGAGCTATTACGAATCGCAACAACGTCGTTTGTCGGGTGCAAGGATTCGGTCGAATGGCTTTCCCGCACACAGATTACCCACTGACCATCGGGTGTGACGCAACCGTCAGCGTAGCGCAGTGCTTGTGCAGACGCAGGCGGATACGTTATCGCTTCAGGCTTGCTGCCAACGTTTGCAGAATTACGGTTATGGGCAACACGATATAAACATTGATCATTCCAATGCACAAAATACAAATACTGTTCATCAACCCACCAGGCGCCACCGCCATACTCATGTACACGCGTGCGCACATTGTATGGCGCAGCCATCAAATCAACAGGTTCAGCGCCTTCCGTTGCTTTAACGATAGTGCATCGTCCGTCATCCTGAGGTCGTGTTTCAGCCCAGAATGCAGCACCAGCGCAATGTGTAACAGCACCAAGCTTGACGCCTGCCGTGGAGACCAATTCGGCAGATATCGGTGATGCCCAAGTACCAAATGCGGTTACGATGCTCATATCAATAATTATTCTTTGGCCAATGCAGTAGTTCAGCGTAGTAATTCAACGTAGTAATTCAACGTTGTAGTGAACGTTGTAGTGAACGTTGTAGTTCAGTGCAATAGTTTGAGCGAACCCCTAAATCGGATGAGCTTAAACTACTTTCGTTTATGTTCATCGGTGGCAGAATTATTTTTGCCGCTGGTGCGATCTACCGAGCTATCGTACCAAGTGCTCATCAAGCGCTTGGAACTCAAAGCCCCAGGTAGTAACGCCACCAGATATTGCTTTATCATCTTACCCGGCGTGTACCAGTCAAGCTTGCGCAATGAGGTTTTTATTCTATGTTCGGTGATAATATGAAATTTCATATCATGCTGCTTTCCCCAGCGACGCAAGCGACGAGACAACACCAGCTCTTCTCCCGCGTATCGCTTTTGTGAGAATCCGCCAATCTCGGTGAAGGCATCGGTGCGACAGAACACAAAACACCCCGCAGCAAGTTTGAATAGCCGTGACGCACTGTTCCAGCCACCGATACAAATAGCGACCATGGCACCGGCAGCACGGTCGCCAGTAATCAGTGCGCCACCGCCAACAACACGGTTGGATTGCACGGATTCAATGGCGGCAGACAGTAGAGCCGGATTGACATAAGAATCAGCATCGACGAATACCAACATATACGCGCTGGCAGCGTTGGCGCCAGCGTTTCTCGCACGCGCGATCTGGTTAACCGGTTCAAACACGACTTGCGCCCCGGCAGCAGCGGCTAATTGTGCGGTATTGTCGGTGGAGTTGTTATCAACAACAATGAGCTGCCCCGATTGTGGCAACGCGTTCATAGAGGTTTGTGCAGATTCTATGCACGAGACAATGAGCCCTGCCTCGTTCCAGGCTGGAATAATAAGCGCGTAATCAAATTCAGGCATGCCACCGGCCAGACAAAGAGAGTAGGTATCTTACTTCGGAGCTTACCCTGAATGTTACGAGTGGTTTTAAATAATGGTTCTGGCCATTCGATCCAGCTATTCGATCCTGCTATTCGATCCTGCTATTCGATCTTGCTATTCGATCCTGCTATGACTTCCGGATATGGCTTCAGATAGCGGTTCCGCTTAGGGGTTTTGTAGCTTGGCCAGGGTGATCTTGGCCTGTTCTTCGGGCACCCGCCGGAATTCGGATATTCCGTTTACCATAATAAGTTCGCCAGATGGATGGTACAACACAGAGATTTCCGTGGCACCGGCTTTCAAGGTGAGCACACCCTCTTTCATGACTGCCGGCAGAGTGCGCTCTTTTATAACAAGCTTGTTGCGCAATTGTTCGGCAAGTGGTTCGGCAAGTGATTCGGCAAGTGGTTCGGCAAGTGATTCGCCTAACGTCGGCGTCGGCGTCGGCGTCGATGACGAGGCTGGCAAAGATGCAGGTGAGGCGCCTGTGGCCTCTACTTCGTGTACGGAAAACAACAAAGCGGTGTATTGTTTCTGAAACTCAGGCTTATCCCATGGTTTTTGAGTCTTGGCGTTCGTTGTTTGGGGATCGCCGTTTGCATCAGACCCTTGTGTATTAAACGATCGGGCAGCTGAGTTTGAAGCGTGCGCAGTCGCAGTTTCATCGGGTGACAGGATTGATATGGTGATGTAGCGGTTGGCCTCGACATCTTTCCACGTGCCCAAAGGCACAGGCGATGAGTGACCAACGCCGCAAGCGCTGAGCAGAACACACTTTAGTAAAACACATGTGAGCAAAGCAGGCTTGCGGGGATTAATAGCGCGAAGCACGGTGTGAGCCACAGGCACGTCTCTCCAATTCAACAATTCAAACACTGTATGCGTTCGAATTCGTATCGTCTATATGGAAAAACCCTAAGAATAAACGTGAAAAGCCAGACAATTGTCTGGCTTTTCTCAAGCAGCACCTCGCGCGATGGCGAGGCTTTATAGCAATAGCGCGCTAGTAGCGATAGTGTTCGGGCTTGTATGGCCCATCCTGGTTCAGACCCAGATAATCAGATTGCTCGGTATTAAGCTTGGTTAAGTTGGCACCAATTTTTTGCAAGTGCAATGAAGCGACTTTTTCGTCGAGTGCTTTTGGCAGAACATGCACATCCACAGAATACTTATCGGCTCGTTCCCACAACTCAATTTGAGCCAGAACCTGATTTGTAAACGATGCCGACATAACAAAGCTTGGGTGCCCTGTAGCACAGCCCAAATTGACCAATCGCCCTTCGGCCAGCAACGTGATGCGCTTTCCGTCGGGGAAGATAACCTGATCGACCTGAGGTTTCACATTTTCCCACGTGTATTGACGCAAACCGGCAACATCGATTTCATTATCAAAGTGACCAATGTTGCAAACGATCGCTTCATTGCGCATTTTCTTCATGTGTTCATGGGTAATTACGTTGATGTTGCCAGTACAAGTAACAAACAAATCTGCCTGATCGGCAACATCATCCATTTGTACAACGCGATACCCTTCCATCGCCGCCTGTAACGCACAGATAGGATCGACCTCGGTAACCATAACGGTTGCGCCCATGCCGCGGAACGCTTGCGCACAGCCTTTACCGACATCACCATAGCCAAGAACAACGGCTACCTTACCAGCAATCATAACGTCAGTTGCACGCTTGATACCATCGAGAAGTGATTCCCGACAACCATACAGGTTGTCAAATTTTGACTTGGTAACAGAGTCGTTTACATTAATGGCAGGCACTTTCAATGTACCGGCTTTGGCCATTTCAACCAGACGGTGAACGCCCGTGGTGGTTTCTTCCGACAAGCCTTTAACGTCTTTCATCAATTCAGGATAATCGTTATGCATAATGGTGGTTAAGTCACCACCATCATCGAGAATCAAGTTTGGCACCCAACCGTCCGGCCCTTTAATTGTCTGATGAATACACCATTCGGCTTCTTCTTCGGTTTCGCCCTTCCACGCAAAAACCGGTACACCCGAGGCTGCAATAGCTGCCGCAGCGTGATCCTGAGTTGAGAAAATATTGCACGAAGACCAACGCACTTCAGCGCCGAGATTGGTTAGCGTTTCGATTAGTACGGCGGTCTGAATGGTCATGTGTAAACAACCAGCAATGCGCGCACCTTTTAGTGGTTCTTTGCCCGCGAATTCTTCACGCAAAGCCATGAGACCAGGCATCTCGTGTTCGGCGATGGTAATTTCCTTACGTCCCCAATCAGCCTCACTGATATCGGCGACTTTATAATCTTCTACTGCTGTGGCAGTTGCTGTGCTCATAGAGGTAATCCTGTCTTAAATTTTTGCGGCTTGCCGAAGCGCATCGGCCCGGTCTGTTTTTTCCCACGTAAAATCAGCATGCTCACGACCAAAGTGACCATACGCGGCGGTTTGTTGATAAATCGGACGAATAAGGTCAAGCATAGTGACAATGCCGAACGGTCGCAGGTCGAACACATCGGCCACGATAGCTTCAATCCGGCGATCATCAATAGCACCGGTTCCAAATGTGTCGATGGTAATAGACGTTGGCTTGGCAACACCAATGGCATACGACACCTGTATTTCACATCGATCAGCCAACCCGGCCGCCACGATGTTCTTCGCCACATAGCGCCCGGCATAGGCTGCTGAACGGTCAACTTTGGAAGGGTCTTTGCCCGAGAAAGCACCACCACCATGACGCGCCATACCACCGTAGGTATCGACAATGATTTTCCGACCGGTTAAACCACAATCGCCAACCGGTCCACCGATAACAAAGTTACCGGTTGGATTAATATGAATATTCTCGGCTGGACAAGCATCCAACCAGGCTGCAGGCAATACTGGCTTCAGAATATTTTCCATAACAGCTTCACGCAACTGAGATAGCGAGATGTCTGGGTCGTGTTGGGTGGACAGTACAACGGCATCCAGCCCTACCGGCTTGCCATCGGAATATTGCAATGTGACCTGACTCTTCGCGTCCGGACGCAACCACGGCAAGGTGCCGGCTTTTCGCATGGCTGCCTGCTGCTCTACCAGACGGTGTGAGTAAGTAATAGGTGCTGGCATAAGGACGTCGGTTTCGTTGTTCGCATAACCGAACATCAAACCCTGGTCGCCAGCTCCCTGATCTTCAGGTGCAGAGCGATCGACACCTTGAGCAATATCAGGTGATTGCTTTCCAATGCCATTTAAAACGGCACAAGTTGCACCATCAAAACCGACATCTGAACGATCGTAACCGATGTCGACCACGGTTTTTCTCACCAACGCTTCCAGGTCGACGTAGGCATTGGTGGTGATTTCACCAGCGATAACCACCAGGCCGGTTTTGACCATGGTTTCGCAAGCCACACGGGCCTTTTTATCCTGGGCCAGTAATGCGTCAAGAACAGCATCCGATATCTGATCGGACATTTTGTCTGGATGTCCTTCTGATACAGATTCAGAGGTAAAGATGTAGTCAGCGGCCATTAAACCTATCTCATGTCTAAAAATTCTCGGCCATTGTACAACTATTAATATATAAAGATATAAAGAAATCCTTATATGTTTAAAAAAATACTGGGAAAGGCTAATTCTTTGATGCAGAACCATGCAAGCCTTGGTCTTCCGCCGCAGTTTGGAGCGAAAAAACGCATGACTGATCAGGTTTTTGGGGAATCAGGAAGGTAAGAAACAGGTGTCTGGCCCGCTGCAGGTTAGCCACAGCGAGCCAGAGATACCTCAATTAAACAGCGACTATTTTGGGCTTTGGTATCCCGGTAACTCAAGAACATAGCTGTCGACTGAGCCCGAATCGTACCAGTCTGAGCCAAAAATGATGCGCGTCCCCGAAGGGCTTATCGTGGCGTGCGGCTCACCGAAGTAAGGCGGGTAACCACCGCGCTCCGCCATCTTTCCGTATGAGCGATGATGCGCCAAACGGCAGGTAACCGCATTATCCGGGTCGGTGTTAGCCAAATAGATTTCTGACAACAAAGCAGGTGCTTTACGTCCGTTCGAGAAATATTCAAATTGCTCTTTGTAACCGATGCTGGACATGGCGACCCAACCCGGGCGCAAATACGCTCTGGCAGAGGCATGAGTGCTGCTGGTTGTGTACGGATAGCCTTGTGCTTCGTTGATGATCGGTCGGCACTCTCCGGTCTCCAGGTTTTGCTCAACCAAATGCCCAATGCCCTTCCACAGATCGCCATTACAGCCTTTCGGACTTGCATTGAATACCACTTGATACAGCGCATCCTGACCATCGTGCGTCAGGCCAATATTGGAGTGCTCTGAACTTTTGTACATGTCCATGGTTTTTTGCACGGTTTCAAGATCGTTGCTCAGTGCGGTTCCCTGAAACCAGAAACGCTCCCCACTCGGTGTGGGCGTTGGCGCAGTCCATTCAGACCATTTCGTGCCTTTGCCAATGGGCTTTGAAATCACTTCACCGGTACTCATGCGATAGGACAACATCACCCATTGATCATCGTCACGGCGACAACGAAACCCCCATTGGTCATCGTCCATCGATTGCATGTGCACATCGTTACCACCGGTTGGCAAACCGCGCGCTCCACAGTATTTACCAAAGTCGGCGACAACCTTGGCTTTGCCACTTTTTACGCTGTATTTTTTGAATAAGCCAAAATCGCTGGAGTACTTACTCACATAGTAAAACGCATCGGGATCGGTATGACTCCAATACACTTCTTCCAGGTCGGACGGGACGATGTCGAGTTCTCGCACAACTTCGTAGGTGTGACCATCAAGCAACAAGTGACCGATATCTCCTTTACCACCGCGATACAGTAGCAATAAAGATTCATCGGCATTCCACGCTTGCATGGTGCTGTAAGCCGGCTTTTGCACCACACCCATCGGGCTGTCGGTAATGCGTATAACCCGACTGCCAAACGCGGGATCTTTGTAGTAGCGCATAAAGGGCGGCTTGGCCACAGGTGGAATATTCACGCGTTCGGTGTGGGTTATTGCCCCATCACACATGTTGGCCGGGCCCAGATTGGCCGCTAAGGAATCGTTTTGCGCGATAGCCGGCCATGAACCTAACAACAGCATGAATGGTATCAAGCAACGTCGACTCATTAATTACTCCTTTTATTGTGCATTAGTCATCACTACAGTGTCTGACAGGTGCGCATGGTTTGAGTTTCACGCACCCGCATAATCTATAGCGGCAGCTTCTCACGGATACAATGGATACAGTGGTAAACGACTGGTAATATTGTTAACTACTACGGCTTAAAACGGAAAACACGTCGCATTTTGCCGTACTTTTAATCGCTAAAAAACAATCGCTAAAAAACAAGCGCTAAAAAACGCGAAAAGCAAACAGATAAAAACACAGCGGCTCAACAGCGTGTCTTGGGGGGCTTTGGCCAGCGAACGCCGATGTTCGCTGACCGAATGCTGAATGGAGCGCCGGCCTAAAACGGGATGTCGTCATCGAATTCAGCCCCACCTGCAGTAGCCATGGCTGGCTGCTGTTGGTTGTTGCCGGGGTTCTGGCGGTTTTGCGCAGGCGCGTTACCGCGCTGCTGAAAATCCCCTCCAGCATTATCGTTACGGCCACCGAGCAACTGCAAATTGTTCGCAATGATGCCTGTGGAATATCGGTCTTCGCCGGTTTTTTTGTCCTGATACTTATCGGTGCGCAGAGAGCCTTCGATGTATACCTGCGAACCTTTACGACAATACTCGCCCGCTATTTCACCAAGACGATTAAATAAGGTAACGCGATGCCACTCGGTTCGTTCCTGCTTCTGACCGGTGTTCTTGTCGGTCCAAGACTCTGACGTTGCAATGCTGATATTGGTTACTGCACTACCGCTGGGTGTGTAGCGAACTTCAGGGTCGGCACCGAGGTTGCCCACGATAATGACTTTGTTTACGCCTCTCATGTCTTCTATCTCCTAAAAAGTGTTAACAACTGCCCGTTCCGTGGCAGTCGGGGCCACGCTGAATCAAATAAAGCCTTAGCGTGTGATGCAATTGTACCGCAATCGCGCCGTTCGAGCGCAGCCCGATCAGCTTGCTGCGGGTTGAAAACGTTGTTTATCGACCTTCATGTACGCGGCGCCTTCTTCTACTGAAAGATACACTTCCTCAACACCAGGTAAGCTGGCCAATTCGTCACGCATCGCCGATCCACGAGCTTGTTCCTCTGGGGTCAATTTGCGTCGGTGTGAAGCCAATGTTCGTGGTGGTTTGAACCGAAACATCGCCGCAAACCACAAAACGCACACCACGGACATGGCCAAAAACAATCCACTGGACCCCGCTGCCCCCAATACCCAACCGCCACCCGCACCACCGACAAAAGCACCTAAAAACTGGCAACTGGAATACACGCCAGAGGCACCACCACGTGAACCCGCCGGCGCAATGCGCGATACCAAAGAAGGCAACAGTGATTCAAGCGTGTTCAGAAACATAAAGAAGAGCAAGACAGAGAGCAGCAGCGCCATAAGCGTTGCCGGTAGCGCAACGAACAACAACTGCGTAACCAGCATACCAACAACACACAACAGCAACACCAAACGCATTCGTCGATAGCGTTCGGCCAGGATCAGCATGGGGACCATGAACAGAACTGAACCGAGCATGGTAGAAATATAGACTTTCCAATGTGATGACTTATCCATGCCAACATCGAGCAGCATCAATGGCACGGCCACAAATGTGGCAGTAATAAGCAGGTGTAAAAAGAAGATACTGATGTTGAGCCGACGCAGTTCAGGATGCGTAAAAAGCGCTCCGAGCGAGGCCACTTTGGCACTGGTATCAGCACGAAAACCGCTTTGCTGAGGATCCGGAACTGCGGTGTGCAACAGCACCAACGCCAGAATGGCCGTCATGGCCGTAAACCAGAAAATCATACTGATCGAAAACACATTAATTAATACCGGCCCCAACAGCAAAGCAAGGATAAAAGAGAGGCCGATACTGGCACCCAGCATCGCCATCATCTTGGTGCGTTGTTCATCGCGTGTTAAATCGGCAGCCAACGCCATCAGCGCGGCAGTAATCGCCCCCGAGCCTTGTAATGCTCTGCCAACAATGACGCCGTAAATGGTATCGGACATAGCCGCAACAACACTGCCCACGGCCATCAGTAACAAACCGATGGTAATGGTTCGTTTTCGACCAATTTTATCGGACAACAAACCGAATGGTATTTGCAGTAAAGCCTGCAACAAGCCGTAGATGCCGAGCGCCAACCCCATAAGAAAAGGCGTGCTGTTCTCGAAGTCGGCAGCAAACAGAGCAAATACCGGCAGTATGATGAACAACCCAAGCATGCGCACCATATAAATCAGTGCCAGAGATGCCGCGGTTCGGCGCTCCTCTGGCAACATCGCACTGGATTGAGATGAAGCCGACAAAGTGTTCGGTGCCCTTAGTTTCGACAAAACCGTTATATTAACAGTTTGTCTTCACTGACTTGGGTGCATTTGTTCGCCTGAGCTCAATAGCGACCAACAACCAATGACCAGCATACGTATTCGTGGAGCTCGAACCCACAATTTGAAGAACGTCGATGCCGATCTGCCGCGCAACAAGCTCATTGTTATCACAGGCTTGTCCGGCTCAGGCAAATCTTCGCTGGCGTTTGATACCTTGTTCGCCGAGGGTCAGCGCCGCTACGTGGAATCGTTATCGGCTTATGCTCGTCAGTTTCTATCGGTAATGGAAAAACCCGACGTCGATTTAATCGATGGTTTGTCACCGGCCATCTCAATCGAGCAAAAATCCACATCGCATAACCCGCGCTCAACCGTTGGTACGATAACCGAAGTGTATGACTACTTGCGCCTGCTTTACGCAAGAACCGGCATACCACAATGCCCCAAACACAAAGAACCGCTAGAGGCGCAAACCATTAGCCAGATGGTCGATCAGATTATCGCCCTACCCCAAGGTCAGGCAGTTGGCCTGCTTGCGCCAGTTGTGAAGGGTCGAAAAGGCGATCATGCCACTGTACTTGAAAGCCTGCGTAATCAAGGTTATCTACGCGCTCGCATTAATGGCACCATTACTGAACTGGAAGGCCAGATAACACTCAACGCAAAACGTAAACACACCATTGATGTGGTCGTTGATCGATTCAAGATACGCGAGGACATCGCTTTGCGGGTTGCTGAGTCATTGGAAACAGCGACCAATCTGGGAGAAGGCACCGCCATTGTTGCAGCGCTCGACGGCTCATCAGACGATCTGGTTTTCTCAACTCAATTCGCCTGCCCTGTTTGTGGCTACTCCATACCGGAACTCGAACCCCGGGTGTTTTCGTTTAACAGCCCGCACGGTGCATGCCCCGAATGCGATGGTTTGGGCCAAAGCCATTTCTTCGACCCGGAACTGGTTATAACCAACGACGCTGTGAGTATTGCTGGCGGCGCAATAAGAGGCTGGGACAGACGATCGGCATTTTACTTTCAGATGATGCAATCGCTTGCCAGGCACTATGGGTTCGATTTGGAAAAACCGTTTGGGAAATTAGCCAAGAAATGGCGCGACATTGTGCTCTATGGCAGTGGCAAAGAAGAGATTAAATTTCAGTACAAACAGGAAAAAGGCGGTGGTACACGAAATACCGTTCGCACCTTTGAAGGCATTATTCCTACGCTTCAACGTCGATTTAAAGAAACCGATTCCAACGCCGTAAGAGATGAGCTATCCAAGCTATTGTCGGTTCAAGACTGTCAATCGTGTCATGGTGCGCGTTTAAATGAAGCAGCGCGACACGTTACCGTCGATGGAAACTACTTACAGGATATTACATCGGCTTCCATCGCTGAAGCGAAAGAGCTTATCGAGTCATTGAAGCTCAAGGGCCAACGTCAGGAAGTCGGAGAAAAAATCACGACGGAAATCTCGCAACGCCTGAGCTTTTTAGTGAATGTTGGTCTGGACTACTTATCAATCGACAGAAGTGCTGGCACACTCTCAGGTGGCGAAGCGCAACGTATTCGATTAGCCAGTCAGATTGGCGCAGGCCTTATGGGTGTTATGTATGTGCTCGATGAACCATCCATTGGTTTACATCAACGCGATAACGATAAATTGTTGGAGACACTGAAATACCTGCGCGACATTGGCAATACCGTGATTGTGGTAGAGCACGACGAAGATGCGATACGCGCTGCAGATTACGTGCTGGATATCGGGCCGGGGGCCGGGCGACACGGCGGTGAAATCGTTGCTCAAGGGACGCCGAAAACCATTATGAAAACCAAGGCCTCCCTTACCGGCCAGTATCTCAGCGGAAAGAAGTCGATAGCAGTACCCGAACGAATTAAACCGGGTAAAGACTGGATAAATATAAAGAAAGCCTCTGGCAATAATTTAAAAAACGTTGACGTAAAAATTCCACACGCTTTATTAACGGTCGTTACCGGCGTATCAGGTTCTGGTAAATCAACGTTAATCAACGACACGCTGTACCGCTTTGCCGCAACACAAATCAACAAAGCCAAGCACACCATTGCGCCTGTTGGCGATATAACCGGTATGAATGCGTTCGATAAAATAGTCGAGATCGATCAAAGCCCGATTGGTCGCACACCGAGAAGTAACCCGGCAACCTATTCCGGACTGTTTTCAATTATCAGAGAATTATTCTCCGGTACCCGGGAAGCGCGCTCGCGTGGTTACAAAACCGGGCGGTTCAGCTTTAACGTTAAAGGCGGTCGTTGCGAAGCTTGCCAGGGTGACGGTTTAATCAAGGTGGAAATGCATTTTCTGCCCGATGTCTATGTGCCATGCGATGTATGCGCCGGCAAACGCTACAACCGCGAAACCCTCGACATCCGTTATAAAGGTAAGAACATTCACGAAGTGCTCGATATGACCGTTGAACAGGCATTCGATTTTTTTGCCGCGGTGCCGAACCTGCACAAGAAACTGGAAACATTAATGGATGTGGGCTTGTCCTATATCACCCTCGGCCAGAACGCAACCACGCTCTCTGGTGGCGAAGCACAGCGGATAAAGCTTGCCCGGGAGTTATCCAAACGGGATACCGGTAATACGCTCTACATACTCGACGAACCAACAACAGGCTTACATTTTGAAGACGTTAAAGCCCTGCTTGCGGTTATCCACAGGCTTCGTGATGCAGGCAATACGTTGGTTATTATCGAACACAACCTCGATGTGATAAAAACCGCAGACTGGATTATCGATCTTGGCCCCGAGGGTGGCGCAGGTGGCGGTGAAATTGTGGCATCGGGAACGCCCGAGCAAATTGTGAAAAAGCAGTCTTCTTACACTGGGCAGTATCTGAAACGCTTGTTGTAGCGCACAGACTGAACAGCAAAAACATCGGCGAACAAAACCGACCGCGTCGTTTTTAATATTGAAGTAAATTTGACGTCGCTGCAGCAATAGCTTGCCGCAAGGTATTAGACAGTGTCTCCTCCAACGATTCATAAAGTGGCGGCGCATCCCAGCCATCTTTGGCTAATACCACTCGGTACGCATAGTCGTCGAACAGCGTTTGCTCACTCGCCCTCTCATGCACATACAATCGAATGGCTGACACTACCTGTGGGTTACCGGCAGCTTGCCCCGTTGGGCCGAAATGCTGTTCGACACTGAACCGTAACAACTCCAGCACAATCAGGTAATCAACGCCCAATCGTTCATAAACCGGTGCAAAATTATAGGTATTCGATTCCAGTTGTAACGGGAACTGCGTTGCACCGATCAATGGCACATCCTCAAACAGTACGCGTTGACTTGAACTTTTTCTTAGCGCACCTTCGTGCACCGCGTCGGCAACTGCAACCACATCCATCTGTCGGTTTTTCAGGGATGTCGTCAAGCCTTGCAGAAAATGCTTATCGACCACGGCTTTGGCATTTATCCGTGCTATCGATGCGCTGAGTCCAACACTCTCTTCATACTGCTGTTTTAAATCCACTTGACTCGCACTGCCATGGACCACAAACTTCGCTTCGGTGGTGCGCCCGTCATCATCTTCACAACCACCCAGAATTTTTTCATTGCACGGTTTTATCCACAGCAGCGCATAGGAAGACTGGCCATTAAACGCCTCGGAAGGCAACTGTAGTTGTTCTTTTGGTGCAGAGCCGCACGCGCTGACTGTACAAAGTAGCGTGAGGGCATAGAGTCGGATTTTCACGTTTTACTGGGTTCTCGTTGTTCTTCGCAGCAGAGATAGATGAATACCTGCAAGTACTAAGCATTGCTCATACCACGAAAGAGTGCTGAGTATTGTTGTGAACAAACGTTACCAGTTATCGGGGCGAGTACTCTATTCAGCTTACCGGAGCGTCCGGCTGGTTCAGTGGCAATGCATCATCGAACGCTTGCAGCTCCAGACAGGCTTCAACAATACGTTGTATGGTCGGGTACGCTGCTGAGGGCACATCAAAGCGCGTGTTATTCAGGTACTGTGCGACCAGACAGATATCCGCCAATCCCGGTGTATCGCCATGACAGAAAAGACCGGTTTGCGGCTCTGATGCCAAACGCTTTTCAACTGATGCAAAGCTGTGGCCGACCCAATGCGTAAACCAGGCCTTGATGGCCTGTTTGTCAGCATCGAATTGGTCTCCCAAATACTGCAACACACGCAAGTTGTTCAGCGGATGTATATCCAGCGCAACAGCGTGCGCCAACGAACGAACCCTGGCGCGACCGGCGCTGTCGAGGGGCAATAGTGGCGGCGTTGGGTGCTTCTCTTCAAGATATTCCAGTATGGTCAGCGATTGGCCTAAATAGCCATCGGGCGTTTCGAGCGTTGGTACCAGACCATCTGGGTTCATGCTGAGATAGGCTTCGCTCTGGTGCTCCTTTTCCAGCAAGGCATACGATCGATACTCATAGGGCAGTGACTTCAAACCCAGCGCAATTCGCACCCTCGTTGATGTCGATGAGCGGAAATAATTATGCAGAACATACATCAGAACACCTCCAGATCATCTGTAAACCCGATAGTTTGGCTTACCTTAACATTACAACCTCGAATTCTCCGCAAAAGCACGGCGACCCGCGTGCAAAGGGTGGCGTGGCAATTGCACCACGATACCCTCCCCTGCTCAGGATGGCTGCATGAAATTGCTACTGTTACCGCTGTGGATTGCACAGCTTTTTACACAGGCCAAGTCGTTTAAAAACAATCCGGTTATCGGTAACGCGCTACTGAATCGCTGTGGTTTGCACGTATTGAGAATCGTACTCGCGCAAGCCATCATGCGGCTGCGATTCGAGCTGCTCGGTTTTAAAATTGATAAAAAATTAAAGCAGGATTTCTATAAAAAAGGCTTTATGGTCATTGAACAGGCTTTGCCGGACGATCATTTTACAGCGATTAAAAACGAGGTTGCGCAGGTTCAGGCAGAAGTTCGAGAGTGTAAACAAGGCGACACCTTAACCCATCGCATATTGCTTGATGAGCCCACTTCAACGGGAATGCCAGCCACGGCCACCATGCTTTCTAGTGAGCATTATCTGTCTTTGCATAAGTTCGCTTCAGGAAAAAATAATCGCCCGGTATCTTATATTCAAACCATTAAAAATCATTTTATAGATGGTCCCTCTGACCCGCAAAAGAATCTGCACTCCGATACGTTTCATCCAACCATGAAGAGTTGGTATTTTCTGGACGATTGCAATGCCGATAATGGACCGTTTACCTATCTGCCCGGCTCGCAACGTTTGACACTTGCGCGATTGAAGTGGGAATACCAAAAAAGTATTCGTATTTGCGAGAATGGTGATAAGTATTCCAGTAATGGATCCTTTCGAGCAACCGCCACCGACTTGGCTTCAATGGGAATGGGTGAGCCTGTTAGCTTATCGGTGCCTGCCAACACATTGGTTATTGCCAACACGCATGGATTTCATCGGCGCGGGGATGCAGCCAAACGAAGTATGCGTACCGAAATATGGAGCATAAGTCGTAGCAACCCGTATAACCCCCTACCCGGCATCGATTTGCCCACACTGGCAAAACTGCAGAACAAAGCCCTTGTCTGGTATCGAATGTACTGCGATAGAAAAGCCGCTAAGCGAGGCGCAGAATCCAGTTGGCATATTGTTGAAGCGCGTAATACACTCGATGACCCGCAACCTCAGCCTGCGCGTAAAGAAGCCGCTTAGAAGCCGCTTGGGCTCATCGCCAGTGACACAACTCGCCTTATACGCATGTTGTAAACGCACCGCATAGAGCCGCACACGGCGAAACTATGATTAAATGTGCAGGAGCCAGCAGGTGGCCTGTAACCCCGTTTCGCACACATGCAAAAATCCATTCTCATCACCGGCTGCTCGTCTGGTATCGGGCTAGATGCCGCGATGACGTTGCACAAGCAAGGTTGGCGCGTGTTCGCAAGCTGTCGTCAAAGTGCGGACTGTAAAAGATTGATTGATGCAGGTCTGGAAAGTGTTGAGCTGGACTACAACTCTTCAGACTCAATTCGCAGCGCTGTCGCTGAGGTATTCGATCGCACCGGTGGTACGCTCGACGCACTGTTTAATAATGGCGCCTACGGTATTCCTGGTTTCACTGAAGACATGCCGCGCGATGCTCTGCGGCATTTATTTGAAACCAATTTGTTCGGCCCTTTTGAACTCATTAACGAAGTGTTACCGGCGATGCGCAAGCAAGGCCACGGACACATTATCAATTGCTCATCCGTGCTTGGACTTATCGCCATGCGATACCGTGGCCCCTACAACGCCAGCAAGTTTGCCATGGAAGGTTTAACTGATACGTTAAGGCTTGAGTTGCACAACAGTGGTATTCATGTAGTGCTGATAGAACCTGGCCCGATAACCACAAAAATTCGAGTGAACTCACAACCGCATTTTGAAAAATGGATTGATACAGAAAAATCAGTGCACACTGCGATGTATCAGAACACGATTAAACCACGGCTATATGCACCACCGGGTAAACCGGATAAGTTTGAATTGCCCTGCTCGGCGGTAACTAAAAAACTACTCAGCGCGTTGGCATCTGACAAGCCTCAACCGCGCTATTACGTGACTACACCCACTTACATGGCTGGAATTTTCAAACGCCTGCTTTCAAGCCGCATGCTGGACAAATTTGCTTTGCGTTGGTAACAACGCAAAGCAATGTCATTCATCAAGATGCTTTTTTAAATTCCGTACCTGTATGCGTTACCACATTTTTACGCGGCAACGACCCTTCCACTGACCGCGCGATCATATCGGCAGTGGCTGCGGACAATGTCCAACCCAAATGACCGTGACCTGTGTTGTAGTACACGCCCGGCAGCTTGCCAGCGCCGACTTTTGGCATCATGTTGGGCATCATCGGCCTTAGACCCGCCCAGGGAATCACCTTATCTGTATTAACCTGTGGGAAGAGATTTCGACACCACTGCGTTAATGGACGGATGCGATCGTCGCGGATGTCGTAGTTCACACCGTTAAATTCTGCCGTACCAGCGATACGGAAACGATCGTCGCCCAATCGGCTGGTAACAATCTTTGCATCGTCGTCGAGCAAGCTCACCCACGGCGCTCCTTGCTGGCTATCGATGTCATTCAATTCAACAGTAATGGAATAACCTTTTACCGGATAAATGTTGACACGGTCAGTCAGTTGCGACGCGAAACGACGGCTCTCTATTCCTGCACAAACAACGAGGCCATCGAAATTTGCGCGATTGAGCTCTGGATTATCGCCGCTGGTAAAACTGACGCTAACACCTGGGCCTGTGTGCTGTAGCTCGGATACACTGGCATCAAATTCGAATTCAACCCCCATGCGTGTGCAAGCCTTGGCAAGGCCTCGCGTGTATTTGTGGATATCGCCGGTAGAATCGCTGGGTGTGAAGTAACCACCGTAAAAATCGGCTGACAAAGCCGGTTCGATTTTTCGCATTTCATCCACACTCACCGCGTTGCGCTCTAAACCACCCTGCTTTAATAATTCGTTAACGCGCGTTGCGTGATCAAAACCTTTCTTGTCAGCGTAGACATGCAGAATGCCACGCGTCTCAAGATCAAAGTCGATCTGCTCTTGCTCAGCCCAACTGAACAAGTGTTCACGCGCGGCCAAGGCTAATCGAACCGTGTTTATCGTGTTTTGTTCATACTTGGGAATGTTGCTGACAAATTCCGCCATCCAGGAATACTTGTGCCAATCGGGCATGGGGTTCACCAACAACGGCGCATCTTTTCGAAGCATCCATTTCATGCCTTTGAGTATGGTGGATGCTTGCGTCCAGACCTCCGCATTAGACGCAGAGAGTTGACCACCATTGGCAAACGAGGTTTGCATGGCTGGATAGCGATGCTTATCGAAAACGGTGACGGAGTAGCCTCGGTTTACCAAGGCATAGGCTGTGGTTACGCCGGTAATTCCAGCGCCAATAACGGCTATATGAGACATGCGAGCAGGCCCTTTAACAGATTTAAGATAGCACTGCGTTTGTTATTGCAACAATAACGCAATGCAGCTATCCCATCTGTCTTGGAACCTGAGAGCTTGGGCCGTGGCAGTTTATGCCTTAGCTTACCCCTTCGGTGGGCAATGGTTAATTGCCTCTCTCCAGATGTCTACAGCGAATCGTGGTCCGTTTGCCTGAGAGTTTCCTGGGCGTTGCTCCTTCGGCGTCAGCGCCTTAACAAGGCCGAAACTAACCGAAGGTTAGCGACACGGCTACTGCTAATAGACTGATCTCTCCCACAATTTGCCGACAGAACAGTACCTTAGTCCAGCACGATTCTGTTTCGACTTGTGTATGGTGCACCAACTTAGAATATTACACAAGTGAAGTTCGACGCATAGCTAATGACAATAGCGGCGAATTTGCAGCCCAATTGCAAATTGGGTATGGCACCAGTTCATGTTTTAACATTTTGCTGAGCGCACGCAGCACCAAATTGCTGCGCACGTCATATACGGGGCATGATGCCTGTAATGCGATGAATTACACCATCGCGAACAAACGGGCCGGACCACCCGTACCACCTTTGTGTTTCGGGGCACCGATAACCAGTGTTGCGCCGGCCGCCGGCACTTTGTCGAGATTGGCCACATTTTCAATACCAAACCGACCCGTCGGCAGCCAGGCGTAATGCGTTGCAAAGTCTGATGATGGTCCGTGGTCTAGCGACAAGGTGTCTACCGCAAGGGATGCAGCCTGGGTTTCTTCAATAAGCATTTTCGCCGCGTCAACATGAAACCCTGGGTAATGTTGCGCCTCACCGTCAAAGCCTCGGTAGTCGTCGGAGTCGACCTTTCCACTCCATCCAGAATGCATGGCAACGCACGCATGCGGAGGTATCTCACCATGCTTGGCTATCCAGGCTTTCACATCTTCAGGTGTCACCTGCGCGTCGCGATCTTCTGCGGCTTTCGCGGCTATGTCGATAACACACAACGGTGCTACCAGATTCGCTACCGGGATTTCATCCACCGATAAACCGTCGGCTGAAAAATGCAGTGGCGCATCGATATGTGTGCCAGTGTGCTCGTTGACGCGGTACTCAAACAAGTTAAACGAATGTTCCGCAAAGTTAAACTTCTGCTCCATGCTGAATTGCGACACGCCAAAGTAAGTTGGAAAATCGGCATGCAAGGTATGAGTCATATCTTCGATACTCCCATGCCCGGCAGCCATGGCAACTGGCGCCATTGCCGTTGAAGCTGCAACAGCACCAACACCGGTAGCTGCTGCGGTTTTAAAAAATTGTCTTCGGGAGAGCATTTTATCTTTTACGGCGTTCATTACACAAATATCACACATAATCAATTCTCCTTACGAACTATTGTTGGCTGGTTTTAATTAGAAACGTTAAACTCAGGATCAACCGGCACCTGCAATGCAGTAACCAAATGATTGGTCATTCCGGCAAGACCAATAATTTGCATAAGCTCTCCATGTTCTTGCTCAGTCATGCCCCGGGCTTTGGCAGCCGCGGTATGCGAATGCACACAATAACTACAGCCGTTAGCAGTGGATACCGCGATGTATATCATTTCACGTGTTTTGGGATCGAGCGCGCCGGGTGCTGCCATGACCGATTTCAAATGTTCCCAGGTTCGCTTTAAACCCGCAGGATCGTACGCCAGAGCACGCCAGATATTGTTGATGAAGTCGGTTCCTCGCGTGGCGCGAATATCATCAAAAACCGCTTTCACCAATGCATTGGCTTCGGCCTCTTCATCAGACATAAGCTTCACGGTGGACATAGCATTCTCCAGTTGATAGAAACAATAACGGCAACGCTCACAATCTAGCGTCTTTACTGTTTTATCATACTTTCGAGACTATCGGCTTAAGCACGAACAACGATGGACTCATGTTTTCGTGTGGATTGGGTTATCGACACGACAACATTAACAGTTTTTATTCTGACTCACCGTGCACAACAATTTCGACTCGACGATTTCGTTGCCGTCCTTCAGCCGTATCATTTGAACTGATGGGCACGCTCTCACCAAATGCTTTGGCGTCCAATCGATCGGCTCTTATACCGCTTTGGCTAAGGTAATCTACCACTGATTGCGCCCGTCTTTTCGACAGAGCCTGATTGTAGTTCGCGTCACCGATGTTATCGGTGTGCGCGCCAATGGTGGCATGTACCGAGTTGTGTGTGGTTAGTAACGCAACAATGGAATCTAAGGTGTTTTTCGCTGATGTTGTTAAGCGTGCAGAATCAGTATAAAAATTAACACCATCAGCTACACCGTTGAACAGCGCACAGCCATGCGCGTTAACAGAGACTGTGGCCTGAGTTGCGGGACATTCATCATCTTCATTCAGCACACCATCAGCGTCTTTGTCAGGGTTCGCAACTGCGATAGCCGGTACCGGAGCAACAACAGCTGCCGGGGTCACCATCGGTTCGATTTCTTCAGCGGCCAATAGCACCGGTGCATCCTGATGACGACCACCGAATCGAAAAAGCAATGCCAGCTGCGTATACAGAGCATCATTGTCGAACGAGAACAGTTCCAATCGACCACCCAACCCGTAGGAACTGGTGAATTCAACACCTGCGCCAAACAGCAAATGAACAGGATTTTCACGTTTGTACCGAACATTGCCTACCGGGCTGTTGTGCAAATAGCCGAGTCCCAACCTGCCGAAAGCGCTGAAACCCTGTCGGACATGCTTACCCCTATTGCGACCAACATAAAACAGTCCACTCGAGCCATGAACATGGTAGTTAATCCGTCCTTGCGGTGTCAGCCCGGCGCTACCCAAGTCTGCCGAGTGAGCTTCCAACGACAACCATTTGTTGATATCGATACCCAGCGTGATTTGGCCAGCAGCATTCACGCGATCGTTGACATCGGTCGCAACTTCGCTGGTGTCGGGATCCAGATGACTTAAACCCAAACCAGTCGCTACATAAACGTGATGAGAAAAAGTGGGCTTTACCGGTGTTGGTTCGCTCGCCGCAACAGGCCGATAGACATACGTTATTGAGAGTAATGCAAGGATAAATACCGTGCGAGCATTGATCATTCCACGCCATGCTCGGGCTCCAGCAATAATTTTCCGTATCACTACCATTCCTTTTCAATCAAAAAATTATTTGATTCAAACAGATAAGCACCAGTAGTGCCATAATCGCCCGATTTCACCCAATTGTATGGATTTCGGGCACCTATTAGAATAATGCACATACACATCCGCACAATAAGTACTATTGGGGCTTCCCAACACCGTATGGCCCTGCCAATCAGCAGCCATGAACAACTGTATATCCCGGTCTTATGTCATTAACTGCACATCAAACACTCTGCGACAAACTTGAAATAGCGCTTAATAGCCAACAAGGTGACCATGATGCGAGTCATGATGTGTACCACGCCAGACGGGTTATGCAAAATGCCCTGGCGATAGCCGAAAAAGAAGCGATTAACAGCACCCCTGTTTTGATTGCAGCCGCCTATCTGCACGACCTGGTAAACGTGCCGAAGAACTCAGCCCACCGAGATCAGGCGTCGCGCTTATCGGCAGAAGCGGCTAAGCCGATACTGGAAAAACTCGATTTCAGTGATGAAGACATTCAGACTATTCAGCATTGTATTGAAGCGCATAGCTTCTCAGCTGGCATAGAAACTCGAACAACAGAAGCACGCATCATTCAAGACGCAGATCGGCTGGAATCATTGGGTGCACTGGGCATTGCCAGAACGTTCTACATTGCAGGCAAGCTGGATTCAGAACTGTTTGACGGCGCCGACCCTTTTGGCGAGAAGCGATCTCTTGATGATAAGCGGTATGCCATTGATCACTTTAAGTTGAAGCTACTGACTTTGTCAGACACCATGAAAACGAAAGCGGGAAAAGCGATGGCCGAGAAACGCACGGCCAGTATGCGTGTATTCTTAGATGCACTGGCCAATGAGGTTGGCGTGGAGCAACCCTGGTGATACACGCTCAGTGAATACAACGACGTATTAGTCGTCAGAAACATCGATCGGTATCGATGCGCATCCAACTATTGTGCTAAGTAACAGGAAAAGTAAATACTGAGGTTTCATTTATGTCATGTCTGTTGTACAAACATCTTTGTTTGACGGCTTCGGGCCGTTATCTTGATAACGGTAACTGCGAAAAAAGTCATGGCCTCAAAACGCAGGTTGCAATTCTCGGTTGACGCTCACTGACTGGGTCACAAGGACCCTCTTCGTAAATATATGTCCATACTGACGTTATCGAGTTATCTGCCAACCGACGCGTACGTGTCAATACGCCACCAAACTGATCATAATCAAACTGAATTGCAATATCCGTGATATCGTCAAAATCGGTGTCAAATTCAATCTCTTCTAACGAGCCATTGCTATTGAACCTATAGGTTGTCACCTCATCAATAGAACCATCTGCATCATCATCAACATTTGCGCCTGTTAATACTCCAGAAGCATTCTGCAGGTAATCAATGCGTGATGTGAGAGGTCCATTGAGTGTTTCTTGGTTCGTTTGCGCAAGTACAATCCCGCTTCCGTCGTAGCTGTATCGAATATATTGATTGATCGTTCCATCACGATCAAAATCAATATTCGCACCGATCGCTTCCCCATCATCATAGAGATATGCTATCTCGTCATCATAATTACCATCAACGTTATTGTCGATCAATTCAGCCGTCAACAACCCCTGCGTGCCATAGATTAAGTTAAAAGTCCTATCGATCGAACCGTCGTTATCTCTGTCCACATCAATCCGAACAGGACGAAAACTACCGCCCTCACCATTACTTACACCCGAATCAGAACCAGATGAGCAAGCAAAGATCAAAGGAACAAAAAATAGAACAACAACTTCATAGCGTATCAAATGGAATATTCTCAATTTTTTCACACCAACACCTCTGCGGTACACGAGCAAACTTCAGCTTTGCGTAAAAAATGCTGCTCCAGAAACATAAAAGCAGTATAAAGCGGAAAGGTAAACCTTTCCTAAGGATGACAGAATGGCTTGCTAATAAGACCGACACACTCGCTTGGCAATAACACTTCTACAAATCAATTTTCCAGAATCTTAACGCTTTGTTCCATCGTTTTTCGTATCTGAACGGCCGTTTGTTGATTGTCATAGGCAACATCTTCCCAGCGTATCGGTTCCCCTGATTTTATCGCACGCTTCAGTTTTACGTTGTGCGCAAGCCCAATCGGTAACCCGCCTAGCCTCAGCGATTCTTCGGCTGGGTACAGCTTACCCCAGACAGTAAACCCACCTTCCCCATCCAGCACCTCACCTGCACGCAGATCACGTTTAGCGGTGGCCACAACATCAGCTTGAAAAAGCTGTGTGCTTCCCGTGGGTGCAGATAACAACGCTGCCGATAAAATAGACATGTTCAATTCAAGTCCGATAAGATGAAATGGCTTGTACATCGCAGAGTAGCGCCCTGTTGAATCGGTGTTCATGCCATATTGCTTAAAACACGCTGCTGCATAGTCGTTCGGTGCTTCCATAACCACGTACACGCCCCAGCGCAAATCTCTGAACACCGGACGACCATCACGTTCCAACGACGACACCACTTCAACCTGCCCCTTACTCTGCAGTTGCCCGCCTTCTTCTATTGGCCTGAGCACGTGCGCCAGATCATCCATACCTGCAGGCGGGAACTGTAACCCTTGTGAAGGTGCGTGTAAACCAGTAGCGTTGGCGATAGCTGCCATCTCTAACGCTGACTTTGTTCCGTCCAGAAAGCTATTGAACATCTGGCTGTTCATACCAGCCTCAGCCGCTTGTTCAGCCGTGAGCCCATAATAGTCCCATACGCTATTGGGCGTTGATGCGTGATACGAAGGCAGATACTTGGTACCCTTGCCAGCTGCAACCACATTAAATCCAGTTGCCCTTGCCCATTCCACCAACTCGCAGGTTAACGCCGGTTGATCGCCGTAGGCCATGGAATACACGACACCAGCGGCGCGCGCCTGCTCGGCTAACAACGAACCCGCGAGCACATCCGCTTCGACGTTCACCATCACAATATGCAGACCTTCGGCAATTGCTCTTTGCGCATGCACTAACCCGACCGACGGATTACCAGTCGCTTCAACGACAACATCGAGTTGCTGTGTAGCGAGCATGTGCAACGCATCGTCATTAAAGTCGGTTTCATCGACCAATTGATCCGTCCAGCCCACATCGCGACAAGTTTGTCGAGCATTACCCGGGTTCAGATCGCTAATACTCACAACCTGTAAACCAATGGTGGTTGGCACTTGCGATAGGAACATGCTGCCAAATTTTCCAGCGCCGATGAGTCCAACGCGCACTGGATTATCCGCTTCTGCACGGGCAAGTAGCTCGTTATATAAATACATAGTGTTCGTTCAGCTTTCAGCCAGTTGACTCAGACAATTATCGGCCAGCGCTTTAATGGGTGTGAAATCTCGATGCGCTATCCACTCTTCACGGTTGAATGCGCGAATATGATTATCGACATGGCACAGTGAAAGATAAACGATGGTGCGATCAAAGGGCGAAATATTTGCAGGACTTGCATGCACCAGCAAAGAAGAAAACAACAGAACACTACCGGCATCGCCAGTGGGCGCAACGCAACCACCTTGCTGAGCAAGCTCACTGACTTTCTCCCGATCGAGTGTCCAAAGTGGGTAAGAGGTTGTTTCAAGATCATGACCAGCATCCACTACTCCCTGCTTATGGCTACCGGGTATAAACAGCAACGGCCCGTTTGCAGCGGTAACGTCGTCGATAAAGACGGCAATGTTCATCGCTCGCGGCTCTGGCATTTCATCATCGCGTTTCCAGGTGCCGTAGTCTTGATGCCACTGCCACACATCGCCATCGAACGCAGCTTTCGCATTAACTTTAAACTGATGCATGTAAACAGGACCATCCAGCAATTGCTCAACCGGTTCAATGAGTCGAGGATGAGCACCTAGCTTTGCGAACGCATCGTTATAGGTATGGGCAGCAAAAGCGGTGCGGGCAACCCCTGAGGCCTCACGCCATACCTCTTTCCGTTCAGATGAATAAACAGACCCGGACTCGCGCTTCAATAACTGCGCTTCTGACTGGCTGAACATGTTCGGGAAAAACAAATAACCCTCACGATCAAACTGGTCGAGCTGCTCTTGGGATAATTGCATGCCATTGCCTCTTCACCTATTGTGAACAAGACCATACTGCGATGTTTGAACACTGTCAAACCGAACACAAAGTGTGCTCGTTACTTACATTTCTGCGCCTGTACTGCGCGCAAGCAATGCCTTGACCGCTTCGCGCGGATCTCTGCCTTCGAGCAATACTCGATACACTTGCTCGATTATCGGAAGCTCAACACCAAGGCGCACCGACTGTTCATATACCGCACGCGAGGCTTGCACACCTTCAACCACTTGCTGGATTTCTTTTTCTGCCTCAGCCACGGTTTTTCCAGCGGCCACTGCCAAGCCCATTCGACGATTACGAGACTGATTATCGGTACACGTTAGCACCAGGTCGCCCATACCGGCCAGCCCCATGAACGTTTCAGCCTTAGCTCCCATAGCCATGCCAAATTTTTGCATCTCGCGCAAACCACGATTAATTAAAGCAACGCGTGCGTTCGAACCAAACCCTAAGCCATCTGATAATCCTGCACCGATGGCCAATACGTTCTTTACCGCACCACCCACTTCCACCCCGATGATATCGGTGGATGTATAGGCCAGAAAAGAAGGGCTGGATAACATACCGGCCAACTGGTCGGCAAAAGCGACATCAGACGCAGCGACGGTAATCGCTGTCGGTAGATTCTGACCAACTTCTGCTGCAAACGTTGGCCCGGATAAGACAGCGTACTGTTTACATTCCGGGAGTACCTCACCAACAACCTGATGCGGCAACAAGCCTGTTGATAGCTCTAAGCCTTTTGTTGCCCATGCAACAGATAATGATTTTCCCTGCAATCGCGACAAAATGCCCCGAAACGAATGGCTGGGAACAGACACGAGGACTGTCTTGGCATTGTGTAAGGCTTTATCCCAATCAGGTTCGGCTTGCATGGAGGCCGGGAAACGTGCTCCGGGTAAATAGCGCGAGTTTTCTCCCGATTGCTGCATATCCTGAAGTAATTCTGTATCCCTACCCCACAAGGTGACTTCTGTACCTGACCGCGCCATTTGAATAGCTAGTGCAGTACCCCAAGAGCCAGAGCCTAAAACTGTTATTTGTTCAACTGCCATGTGTGTTATCCCAAGCCATGGGTGCTACCCATGCGTCTATCGTATGCGTCTATTGTATTTAGGGCGTTACTGTATTGACGGCCAACACCAGGCCTTGTCACCGGTTCATGCACAAGAGCTTGATAGAACTAAGAACAAGCCCACACTTTTGATAGCCAGAGAACCATGCAGTGGAACGGTAGCTGCAGATTCTAACAGTGCACCCTGCGCAACGCTAGCTACATCACATGTACTGCGTTTGCATGGAACACTTTACAAAGAACAAACCTAATGCACGGTTATATCGGCAAATAGTCCAAGTTACTTTCAAGATACTTTCAAGATACATTCAAGATGAATTCGATGAGTTTGACAGCACTGGAAGCGCCGATTATTGTTTTAAACTCCTATGGCTTCTGTGGTGCAGAAACACTTGCAAGCTTTCTTGCTCCCAGCACAGACATAGGCCTGCTTCCGGGTCAGAACTTCATTCAACAAGACCATGCGTTGTATCGTCCTCTGCTGTTTCCGCAACACAATGCCAATGCTTGTTTTGATATTCTGGCCACAAAGCAATTTACCAAAAGTGGTGTGCAGTGGGCGGGGCTCGGAAAGTTCATGTCGCCCGAGTATGCGGCGAATTACGCAATAGAAAAACACCGGGAATTATTTAACAACGCTTATGCACTTTTATCTGATGATCAGGAAAAACGCTATGTCACACTGATAAAATTGTATTGTTACAGTTATTTTCTGACCATTGGTGAAGACCCAAGCGTTTTCTCTCAGCTTGGATTCTATGGCTCTAACGTGTTACTAAACGCATCGGCGTACGATGAATTTTTCACGAACACACACATTCTACAAGTTAAGCCATCGCCATCGGAATGGTTATCGCTTGCATCCCAAAGCCGAACGTGGAACCCTGAGAACGCATTAACTTTCTATGTCATACAGAATCTTTTCATCAACTTATGTGAACTACGCAATAGCAACATACACAGCCTCTCGTATAGCTCGCTGATAGACGATACCCAAAACACGATAGATGACTGCTGCCGATTTTTAAGATTACCCACCCACAACACAGATCACGTAGCCAATGGTCGAGGACATGCCCCCGTCACGGCCGAATACTTCGATAAAATTCGGGAAGATGCAACAGCGATAGATCAAATCTACCGAAATAGCGATTGGTACGAAATCGCAAAAAATATCGATAGCTGGAGTTCAAGTTTTCTGTCAGATAAGCACTCGGTTAACTTACTGGAGCGTTACCAGGCCTATTGGAATAGTACAGCGCATATTGCATTTGATTGGAACGGACCACTGGAAACAAGCATAAAAAACAGAATACGTGATCATGTGCGCTTGAATAACAAAGGGCAAACTACAGAAAAAAACATTGCGTACGAGTTTTACCAACACTGGTTTCAGTCCAGTTCAATTGAGTACACAAAGGTAAATGGCAACGCTTGCTACCCGCTTGGCAACCTTGAAAATACGTTTGCATTGCCAAGGCTACAGTATTTTTTGCGCATAGCCATCCATTACTTGCATACCAGCGCAGCATTACAGGGCGAACAATTGCACAGCTACCGGCCTGCCAACGAGTCTCGACTGTATCAAACTTTGTGCGAACCGGCATATCAGCGCGCCATTGAGCGAAACTGGTTGTCTGATGCGTTCAACGCGATGCAGCTAGAAATCGACAATACCCAAAAACGATTTACCGAGTTGCAGCGTTCAACAACACTATACGCTGAACAACAGATAGCAACTCAAACGGTAACAGCGAACAATACGACCAATGTAGCACCGCTATCGACGCAACCTGCCAGCTCAAAAAAACAGACAATAACCGAAGACGAGATCAACGCCATTGCTATGTCTGGCCCTGATATTACAAATCATGAGCGCAGCCTGGTCGCTGATGCCATGAGCGATTGGTATGAAAAACCGTACTACTACTGCGAAGAGTTTGAACGACGATTTGCAGCGCACCATAATCGTGAATATGCACTGATGACACCCAGCTGTACAACTGCAAACCACCTACTGCTTGCAGGCCTTGGAATTGGAGCCGGTGACGAAGTGCTGGTGCCCGAATGTACATGGATAGCCACTGCAACACCAACCTACCACACCGGTGCTCAACCCGTTTATTGCGATATTAACGCCGACGATTGGTGTATAAGCCTGGACTCAATGGAGCAGAACCTGACGCCTAGCACACGGGCGATTATCGTTGTCAACTTATACGGCAACATGGCGAAGATGGAACAGATTGAGCTCTTCGCCAAGAAGCACAATTTGTATTTAATAGAAGATGCAGCAGAATCCATCGGCGCACGCTACAAGGAGAAAAAATCAGGTGCGTTCGGGGTAGGCTCTGTGTTCAGTTTCCATCGGACGAAAACGCTAACCACCGGTGAAGGCGGTATGCTGCTAATCGATGACAAAGCCTTGTTCGAGCGATGCGTAAAACTGCGCGATCATGGCCGTGGCCCGAGAACACCTGCATTTACACACGAAACCGTCGGTTTTAAATACATGCCCTTCAATGTGCAAGCAGCGCTGGGCCTGGGCCAACTAGACCGATTAGACGCATTAGTAGACAAGAAAAGACACATTCTCCACTATTACAAAGATCGCTTGAAAAACTATGAAGGCATTCAATTCAATGTTGAAAATGAGGATGTTTTCAACGGCGCCTGGTGCAGCACACTGGTGTTGAACGAACCGTTTCAGCTCAACAAACCAACCTTAATGGGTGCGCTGAATAGAAGAGGTATACCCACACGGCCCTTTTTCTATCCGTTATCTTCACAACCAGCCATTCGCGCGAAGGAAGGAGGTTCGTTTAATCTAAGCCATAAAAATCCAGTGGCCCACAACATTAGCAAACGCGGCATTAACCTGCCCTCTGCGCTGAATATTACCGATGCACAGCTTGACTACGTTTGCACAAACCTTACTCAGTTGCTCGACGCTGACCTTTTCCGGTCTAGTAAAGCACGCAAAAAGGCGGCATAACCTCGGCGGCCTCCCGGCAGTTATCCAGCTATACGCTGCGCTGCTGGCCGTTATCACTCATGCTTAATTGCAGGAAGAACGGCGCAGCTTTCTTTGCCCACTGAGCCGGTGTGGGCGCATCACTTGCCGATGGACCAAAGCACGATTGGAGCATATCGGTATTGATAACGCCAGGATTAACCGGCACTGCTGCTATTCCATTTGGCAACTCCTGCGCTAATGCCTGAGTCAAACCTTCTACACCCCACTTACTGGCGCAATAAGGAGCCACCTCTGCCGATACAGAACGCCCCCAGCCACTACTTAAGTTAGCGATAACGCCACTACCGCGTTCGAGTAATTGAGGAACGATATGGCGAATAACGGAATATACTGCGGTGATATTGACATTGATTACGCGTTCAAATTCATCCAGGGGCACCTCCCATAAAGGTGCATTACTGTTGATGATACCCGCGTTATTAATCACCAGTTCAGGCGTACCCCATTGTTCGCACACTTGTTGTATCCAACGCTTTACATCGCTATCACTCTGAAGATCAACGGTACTAAAATGATGCTGAGATCCCATAGACGTTTTTAGCTTATCAATTGCGATAGCGTCTCGTGCACAACCGGCAACCTCATGCCCCAATCGATCAAACTCATGACACAATGCTTCGCCTAAACCACGGCTTACACCCGTGAGTAAAATTTTCATGATGTTTCTCTCCCGAATAAATTCGAAATCTAGCGCACTGGATTCAGTTTTTAAGGTCTTGACTGAACCTGCCGCATCGCAATAACACTTATTACTGCACCAGCAACAATGATAACTGCGCCGACCCAGGTAAGCGGCGCGTAGAGTTCATCTAACGCCAACACGCCAATAATTAAGGCAACTGCTGCTGCAATAAACCCTATTTGACTAAGATATGTCGGGCCACCAAATAACTGTAGTCGTGAGTGCAGCGCAACCAGAACGCTTGCAACCAGAACAGTGAACCCGACAAGTAGCGGTATTGTTTGCAATCCACCAGGCAATTGCAGGCTGGGCATGATTAACACCAAAAGCAGCAATACGATTCCGGCAGCGAGGTTCATACCAATCGCTAACTCCATGGGCTGAGCGTTCTCGGGCCATCGCATGGTCCGATAAACATTGCCAACAGCCAACGATACCGGAATACAAAATCCTGCCAGAACCCAACCAAGACTCGATGGGTTATTCAATTCACCTCTGGTTATCGACACAACGACAGCACCGACAAAGCCCACCGCAATTCCCAGCAAACCCAGACGGTTAGGCATACGCACCTGCCAAATGGACGATAATGCCAAGGTTATAAGGGGTGATAAGGTAAACAGCAGTCCTGTAAAACCAGCACCGAGCCTTGGGATTACCGTAAACGTGAGAATGTTGGGAATAACCAGTGATACGAGTGCTGCAGAAAAATAAAAACTTAAGTTTGCCCGATTTACCAGTAGTGGTTTTCTCAACAACAATTGGTAAAGCATTAAACCCAGTGATGCACCGGCGGTCATAACAAACGCCCAGATAACTGGCGCTACCCCCGCTTGTCCACCCAATTTACCCAGTGGAAAAGTCAGCCCCAGCAGCGTACCGACGCACAACAATAAATAGGCTGGGGAATTTAACCAGTGCATGGATTACAAATCTTCAGTAAGCGCTGAGGAGAGTGAAGTAGCTGCACCGGTCTGAACCTTCCATTGACGAGCATAATAACCATCGATAGCCAACAATTGCTCGTGCGTACCCTGCTCTACTATCGAGCCGGAATCAAGTACAACAATATTGTGTGCGGATACAATAGTTGACAACCTATGCGCCACCACCAACACAGTGCGCCCCTTTGACACCGTCGCTAGTGAGTGCTGTATTGCGGCTTCTGTTTCATTATCAACAGCGCTGGTTGCTTCATCTAAAATCAGAATGGCTGGATTTTTCACAATAGCCCGTGCCAGTGATAGTCGTTGCCGCTGACCACCAGACAACTTTACACCTCGCTCACCCACCAACGTATTGAAACCTTCTGGCAAGCGCATAATAAAATCCCATGCCTCAGCAGATTTTGCAGCAAGCTCTATCTCTTCTGATGTGGCGTCAGGTTTTCCATAGGCAATATTGTCGCGGACACTGCCTTCGAACAAAAAAACATCTTGGCTAACCAGACCAATGGAATCTCTTAGTGATGATAATGTGAGCTCATTGATGGGTACGTTATCGATAAGAATACTGCCGCTTCCTACTGGGTAGAACCGCAGCAACAACTTTATTAACGTGGATTTACCCGAGCCAGTTGCCCCCACCAGGGCCACTGTTTGGCCTGCTGGTATATCCAGTGATATCTCACTCACTCCTGCCATGGATGCATCATAGCGAAACGATAGCGAATCAAATTCCACTCGCCCTGCTATAGGCAATGGCAATTGCTTTGTCCCAGTGTTACGTACATCGCTGGGCGTTTCTATCAAGCGTAAAATACGACGCGTGCTGGCCATGGCCCGCTCATACAAATCAACCGTTTGGGCCAAGCGCGTGAGTGGCCACAGTAACCGCTGAGTCAAAAAAACCAGCATGCCGTAGGCGCCCACGTTAAGCGTACCATCCAGTGTTTTAAATCCCCCAATAATAAATGTCGCCAAAAATCCGCACAGTATTGCCATGCGGATCATTGGAATAAACGCAGAGCTGACGCGTATCGCTTTTCGGTTTGCCGCAACATAGCGATTACTTGCATCACGCAACCGCGCTGCCTCTCGCTTTTCACCGGTAAAGGCTTTGATTGTGGCAATGCCACCCAGATTGTTGGTTAACCGGTTAGCCAGTGAACCCACTTGAGAGCGCACATCTGCGTACAGCGGTGTAGCGCGTCGCATATAGAAAAACGCCCCCCAAATGACAACGGGAATCGGGGTAATGGCTAACCAGGCGATGGTTGGAGACACATAGAAAAACACGCCACCAACCAATACAACAGCGACAAAGACTTGCAGAAAGTCATTTGCACCGCCATCGAGAAAACGTTCGAGTTGATTCACATCATCATTAAGAATGGCGCTAAGCTCACCAGAGCTTCGCGATTCGAAATAACTCATGTCTTGCCTTTGAACCTGCTCATAGGCATCCTGCCGCATGTCTGCCTGCAGATCCTGCGCAAGGTTACGCCACAGAATGAGATATAAATATTCGAATAGCGATTCGCCAACCCAGATAATAAATGTCAGAACACCGAGCACCACAATCTGAGATTTTGGCGTCTCAAAACCCAGCGATGCAACAAAGCTTGCGTCCCTATTCACGACGACATCGATGGCAATACCGATAAGAATTTCCGGCATGACATCAAAAAAGGTATTCAGAGCGGAGCACGTACTGGCCAGCAAAATGCGGCGTCGATAGCCGCGAGCGTAACGCAGCAGATGCAGTAACGCACTAAAGCTTGTTGTTGATTCAACCATGGTTCAGTGTTTCAGCCTATGGTAGCGCGTCGCCAGAGTGCGAATTTAACAGGTGGAGCGGCTAAAATTTCACCCTGCTAAAATTTCACCATTATGAGAAACAAAAAAGCCCGGGTCGCTAACGAACCGGGCTGGTTTGTACTGATTTTATTGTATTAGAGTCAATGATGTCGGCGCAATCCTTTACCGCATACCATCTGAGCTCGGTGTGCTATGCCATTGGCTTTTCAGCTCACTGCGGATTTATTCGCCGCGATCGACGAACTCAATGATCGCCATCGGCGCATTGTCACCAGGACGCATACCGCATTTCATGATTCGTGTGTAGCCACCGGGTCGACTGGAGAAGCGTGGGCCGAGATCGGTGAACAGCTTGCCAACAGCCGCTTTATCACGCAACCGGGCAAAAGCCAGACGACGCTTTGCCACGTTGTCGTTTTTGCTCATGGTGATCAGCGGTTCAACCACACGGCGCAACTCTTTCGCCTTCGGCAAAGTAGTGCGAATAGACTCATGCTCGACCAACGACGTGGCCATGTTGCGAAACATAGCCTGACGGTGACTGCTATTTCTATTGAGCTTGCGCCCACTCTTACGATGTCTCATGTTCTTTCCAATTGTCAGCTAGACGTATCCAGCTCGACTTAACAAATTTTCTAATAAAACCTGCTGCCTGCAATTAACTCAACCCGACGAGCCAGTTACATTGAACACAGCCGATTATGAGTAACTGCCTACTTGCCCAGTTCGCGTTGCTTTTGCAACTCTGGTGGAGGCCAGTTCTCAAGACGCATACCCAAAGACAGGGCTTGCTGCGCAAGTACGTCTTTGATTTCAGTTAAAGACTTCTTACCCAGGTTAGGCGTTTTCAGCAATTCTACTTCGGTTCTCTGAATCAGATCGCCGATGTAGTAAATGTTTTCCGCCTTCAGGCAATTCGCAGAGCGAACGGTCAATTCTAAATCGTCGACTGGACGGAGCAGAATCGGGTCGATGTCTGACGCTTCTTCCTCTTCCTGCGTTTGTGTCTCGGCTTTAAGATCAACAAACACGGACAACTGTTCCTGAAGAATCGTCGCAGATTTACGAATCGCCTCTTCCGGGTCGATGGTACCGTTGGTTTCTAGGTCGATAATGAGCTTATCCAGATCAGTACGCTGCTCTACACGTGCGCTATCGACGTTGTAGGCAACTCGGCTAACCGGGCTAAACGATGCATCGATCTGTAAACTGCCGATAGGACGATTCTCGCCTTCATCCAATTTACGGTGTGACGCTGGCTCATAACCACGACCCACACGCGCGCGTAGTGTCATGTTGAGGTTTGTATTGCCCGTTAACGTACAAATAACGTGGTCAGGATTAACAATCTCAATGTCATGATCGAGCGTGATGTCGGCAGCAGTCACAACACATGGACCCTGCTTTACGAGTTTTAAGGTTGCTTCTTCTTTGGCGTGCATAACAATAGACACACCTTTAAGATTAAGAAGGATATCGAGCACGTCTTCCTGTACGCCTTCCATGGTGGTGTACTCGTGCAACACGCCTTCAATTTCTGCTTCGTAAATGGCCGCACCGGGCATAGAGGACAACAGGATACGTCGCAACGCATTACCCAATGTGTGCCCAAATCCGCGTTCTAGAGGCTCGAGCGTTACTTTCGCATGGTTAGTGCTGTAAGCCGATACGTCAACAATGCGTGGTTTTAAAAATTCTGTCTGCATGGCATTCAACCTGATTTAATCTCTACTGAACATAGTCGAGGCAAATGCCGCGACGCTTGTGCTTGCCGTTCCGCTAAGGCCTAACTATTCACTGAGTGACAACCAGACCCGGAACAACAGCACCACAGGTATTCCCTTTACTTCGAGTACAGTTCTACCACCAGCGACTCATTGATCTCTGCTGGCAAATCGGCTCGGTCTGGCACAGATTTAAAAACACCTTCAAATTTCTTGCTATCTACTTCTAACCAACCGGGCAATCCACGCTGGGTAGCCAACTCCATTGCGTCAGAAATTCTGGCTTGTTTCTTTGCCTTCTCACGAATGGATACAGTTTGATTTGGCTTCACTTGATAAGAAGCGATATTCACGATCTTACCGTCAACCATCACTGACTTGTGCGATACCAATTGACGCGCTTCTGCGCGGGTTGAGCCGAAGCCCATACGGTAAACCACGTTGTCTAAGCGTTGCTCCAGCATGCTTAACAAGTTTTCACCCGTTGCGCCTTTAGTCGCCGCCGCCGCTTTGTAGTAATTACGGAATTGCTTTTCAAGCACGCCATACATGCGACGCAATTTCTGCTTCTCGCGCAACTGCATTGCATAGTCAGACGGACGACCACGCTTCGCACCTTGCATACCTGGTGGGGTTTCAAGATTACATTTTGATTCCAGCGGACGAATACCTGACTTCAGGTAAAGGTCTGTGCCTTCACGTCTGCTTAACTTACACTTTGGACCAATATAACGAGCCACTAATTACACTCCAACCTTTAACAAAATCAGCTGTTTCATCCTGCTATACACGACGCTTTTTAGGCGGCCGGCAGCCATTATGGGGAATTGGCGTTACATCCAGGATGCTACTGATTTTAAAACCCACGTTGTTCAGTGAACGCACTGCTGAATCGCGGCCAGGCCCAGGACCTTTAACGCGAACATCAATGTTTTTCAAACCATACTCTTTGGCCGCTTCACCAGCCCGCTCTGCCGCTACCTGTGCAGCGTAAGGCGTACTCTTTCGCGAACCACGAAAACCTGACCCACCAGCAGTGGCCCAAGAAAGCGCATTGCCTTGACGATCAGTTATCATCACGATCGTGTTATTAAACGATGCGTGTATATGCGCAATACCGTCGGTAACGGTACGACGAGCTTTCTTCTTTGGGCTACTGGCTGCCATCTTTTAATCTCTAAACTTTTTCGTTATACGAATTCGAATGCTATTGAGCAAAACGAATTAACGCTTAAGAGGCCTGCGTGGCCCTTTCCGCGTTCGCGCGTTCGTTTTAGTGCGCTGACCGCGAAGCGGCAACCCGCGACGGTGGCGAATGCCTCTGTAACAACCCAGATCCATCAGACGTTTGATGTTCATGGATACGTCACGACGCAAATCACCTTCTACGGTGAATTTCCCAACCTCGGTTCGTAGGTTTTCTACTTCCGACTCGGACAGATCACGCACTTTGGTGTCTGAGGCAACACCCGCCGCAACGCAAATTTCACGTGCGCGAGTACGGCCAATACCGTATATCGAGGTTAACGCGATCCAGATGTGTTTCTGGACCGGAATATTGATGCCGGCAATTCGAGCCATGCTTTTCTCCGATTATCCTTGACGCTGCTTGTGTCGTGGGTCGCTGCAAATAACGCGTATTACGCCTTTGCGCTTAACCACCTTACAATTACGGCAGATTTTTTTTACTGAAGCTCTAACTTTCATTTGTGTTCTCCAACGTCCGCAATAGTGGTCGCACTAACGTGCGCCACGCGGTGCTCCTTTCGGGCCTGACTTTTTCATAAGCCCTTCGTACTGATGGCTCATCATATGGGCCTGTGCCTGAGCAACAAAGTCCATGACAACAACCACGATGATCAACAACGAGGTTCCACCAAAGTAAAAAGGCACATTCCACAGCAGGATCAGGAACTCAGGTAGCAAGCAAACAAGCGTGATGTACATGGCGCCATAGAGCGTTAGACGTGTTAGTACACCATCGATGTAGCGAGCAGTTTGCTCTCCAGGACGAATCCCGGGGATGAAAGCACCGGAGCGCTTTAAATTATCTGCCGTTTCTTTTGCATTGAATACCAACGCTGTGTAGAAAAAGCAGAAAAATATGATGGCCGATGCATACAGCAAGATATACACAGGCTGACCCGGTTGCAGTGTGGAGACCAACGTGTTCAACCAACTATTAGAGTTACTGGTTGCGAGGTCACCCATTGTTGCCGGGAATAAAATGATACTGGATGCAAATATGGGCGGAATAACACCAGCCATGTTCAATTTCAGCGGCAAATGGCTAGACTGCGCCTGATACATCTTGCGGCCTTGCTGGCGCTTCGCATAGTTAACCGTTATGCGTCGCTGACCTCGTTCCACAAATACTACAAATGCAGTTACTGCCAGCACCATCGCAAACAGAAGAATAACGGTGAATGAAGCCAGTTCGCCGCGTGCAGCCAACTCGAGTGTTCCACCAATGGCCCGTGGTAAACCTGCAACAATACCCGCAAAAATCAGTATGGAAATACCGTTTCCAATTCCACGCTCTGTAATCTGTTCACCAAGCCACATTAAAAACATGGTGCCAGTAATCAACGTGATAGCCGCTGTGACAACAAAGCCCGGGCCGTTTAGAAATACCACGTTGTCGCCACCAGACGATTGTGATTGCAACGCGATAGCCACACCCACAGACTGGATGGTGGCAAGAATCAATGTGCCATAACGTGTGTACTTGGTTATGGTCCGACGACCACTCTCCCCTTCCTTGCGCAATTGCTCAAGGGATGGAATGACGTGTGTCATTAACTGCATGATAATCGATGCAGATATGTAGGGCATGACGCCCAACGCGAACAAAGACATACGCGACAGTGCACCGCCACCGAACATGTTCAACATGCCCATAATGCCACCGCTTTGGGCTTCAAACAATTGCGCCATTACGCGAGGATCGACACCTGGAATAGTGATGTGCGAACCGATGCGGAAAATCGCGATTGCAAAAAGCACAAACAGCAGGCGAGCACGCAGCTCGGATGAACCACCGATACCGCCGCCTAGCGCTTTTTTATCCTGCTCTTTTGCCATAGTGTGTTATACGCTCTTGATAGTGAGAAACCGACCTACGCGGAACTTAATGCTATCTCGTGCTCGGACGATCCCTAAGCCGGAACCGTCACTTCAGTAATGCTGCCACCAGCAGCTTCAATTGCTGCCTTGGCGCCTTTTGTTACTCGACAACCTGATACCTGCACCGCTTTATCGATGCTGCCGGACAGGATGATCTTTACTGTTTTGGTTTGCGTTGGAACTAAACCTGCCGCAATGAGTGATTCCGGTGTTACACCACCGTCTTCAATTAGCGCCAGCTCGTGCAAACGTACCTCGGCATAGTAACGACCCATGCGAGAGGTGAAACCGAATTTTGGCAGTCGACGCTGAATAGGCATCTGACCACCTTCAAAACCAACCTTGTGCCAGCCACCTGAACGAGACTTCTGACCTTTGTGGCCACGACCGCAGGTTTTGCCCCAACCAGAACCAATGCCGCGTCCAACGCGATGGGCGGTTTTACGACTGCCAGCAGCTGGTTTTAAATTGTTAAGACTCATGATATTTCTCGTTTCGCTCTTCTATTAGTCTTCGAGTCGATTAGTCAGCAAGTCGACTAGTCTTCAACACGAAGCATGTAATAAGCTTTGTTGATCATGCCGCGGTTTTCAGGCGTATCACGCACCTCAACCGTTTGATGCATACGACGGATTCCCAAACCACGAACACAGGCTTTATGATTTTTCAATCGGCCGTTCATGCTTTTAACCAGCGTTACTTTAAGCAT